>DASVBB010000063.1:0-66206 GCA_036376045.1 Nitrospira sp. | reverse complement strand
GGACTTCATGCCGACATAGCGATTTTCGACCAGATCGACCCGCCCGATACCGTGCGCGCCGCCCAACTTGTTCAGATGGGTGAGCAGCGCGGCCGGACTCATTTTCTTCCCGTCCACCGCCACAGGGTTGCCGGCCTCATAATCGATCTCCACTTCCAGCGGCTTGTTGGGGGCCTTTTCCGGCGCCACCGTCATCTGAAAGATCTCGTCCGGCGGCGATTCCCACGGGTCTTCCAGAATGCCGCCTTCATAGCTCACGTGGAACAGGTTGAGGTCCATGCTGTACGGCTTTGCCTTGGTCGCCGTGACGGGAATGCCATGCCGATCCGCGTATTCAATCAGCTCGCGGCGCGACCGCATCGTCCACTCGCGCCAGGGTGCAATAATCTTCAACCCCGGTGCCAGTGCCATATACGTCAGCTCAAAGCGGACCTGATCGTTTCCCTTCCCCGTCGCGCCGTGCGAGACGGCTTCGGCGCCTTCCTTGAGCGCGATCTCCGCCTGCCGGCGGGCGATCAATGGACGAGCGATCGAGGTGCCCAGCAAATAGGACCCCTCATACATGGCGTTACCGCGCAGCATCGGGAACACATATTCTTTGACGAACGTCTCACGCAGGTCCTCGACGTAGACCTTTTTGACACCCAACTTCTGCGCCTTACCCTTGATGGCTTGCAGATCCTCGCCCTGCCCCAAATCGGCGCAGAACGCGATGACTTCCGCCTCATAGGTTTCCTGTAACCACTTCAGAATGACGGAGGTATCAAGCCCTCCAGAATAGGCCAGCACGATTTTTTTGATACCCCGATTCATCGTCGCCCTTGTCTCCCTTTCCCCAACAGTTGCGTTAAGATGGCCTTTTGCATGTGCAGCCGGTTTTCCGCCTGGTCGATGACGACGGACTGGGGACCGTCCAGCACGTCGGCAGTAATTTCCTCCCCGCGGTGTGCGGGCAGACAATGCATCACGATCGCATCGGGCTTGGCTCTGGCGACGAGACGGCTGTTGACCTGATACGGGGCGAACACCCGTAGCCGTCTGGCCTGTTCTCGCTCCCGGCCCATACTGATCCAGACATCGGCATAGACGACGTCCGCTTCCTTCACGGCCACGTGGGGGTCTTGGCCCAGTTCAATCACGGCGCCGGTCTTGGCAGCCTCCAGCCGTGCGAGGTCGACCACATGCTGGTCCGGCTGATAGCCTGAAGGACAACCGAGGGCGATCGTCATGCCCATTTTGGCTGCGGCCTCTATGAGGGAATTCGCCACATTGTTGCCGTCCCCGACATAGGCGATCTTGATCCCCTTGAGCCTCCCTTTTTTCTCCTTGATCGTAAGCAGGTCTGATAAGGCCTGGCACGGATGGCTCAGATCGGTCAGCCCATTGATGACCGGCATGGTGGCTTCGCGGGCCCACTCCTCGACCGTGGCATGGTCATAGGTGCGAAGCACGATCGCATCGAGATAACGAGACAATACGCGCGCCGTGTCCGCCACACTTTCGCCGCGCGACAACTGGATGTCGGCCATCGGGAGGACCAGGGCATGGCCGCCCAACTGATGCATGCCGGCCTCAAACGATACTCTCGTCCGCGTCGACGGCTTTTGAAACAGAAGACCGAGCGTTTTGCCTTTCAACAACGGATGCGGGGTGCCGCGGCGCTGCTTGTTTTTCAGATCCCCGGCAACGGCAAGGAGGCGTTCGACCGCGGCGGTGGGGACAGCCGCAACATCCAGCAGATCTTTGGCGAGCCTGGGGGCACGCTGCAACCGTGATTTCATGGGATGCCGGCCTTCTTAGTGTGCCGCCTGGGCGGCGTGCCGATCAAAAATCCGGGACAGGACGTCCAGCAGTCGGTCGATTTCCGCTTGAGTGATGATCAACGGCGGAACAAAGCGGAGCACGTGCTCTCCCGCCGCATTGATGAGGAGCCCTCGCTTCAGACAGTCGCCGACGACGGTTTTCGCATCCATCTCGACTTCCATCCCTTGCAGCAGGCCCAGGCCTCGCACGTCTCTCACGTTATGGTGGCGATCCTTGCACTCCGATAACCCTTTACTCAGGTATTCGCCCATCCGACGGGCTTGATCGAGCACACGTCCCTCGAGCAATACACGCAGCACCGCCAGCGAAGCGGCACAGGCCAGCGGGTTCCCGCCGAAGGTCGATGCGTGCGAACCGGGTCCGAACGCTTTGGCGACGGGCGCTGTGGCCAAGCAGGCTCCGATCGGAACACCGCCGCCCAGTCCTTTGGCCAGGGTCATGATATCCGGCGCCACACCCAACTGTTCGTAAGCGAACAGCGTCCCGGTTCTGCCCATACCCGTCTGGACTTCATCGAAGATCAGCAAAATATCTTGTCGGGTGCACAGATCGCGGACCGCCTTCAGGTACTCGGGAGCGGCGACGTGTACACCGCCTTCACCCTGTATCGGTTCCAACATGATTGCGGCGGTCTTGGCGTTCACAGCCTGTTCCAACTCCGCCAGATGATTAAAGGTCACATACGTGAACCCGGGAACGAGCGGCTCATATCCCTTCTGCACTTTGTCTTGGCCGGTCGCGGTCAGCGTCGCCATCGTTCGGCCATGGAACGACTGCTTCATCGTGATGATTTCGAATCGACCGGCTCCGTATTTGTCGTGCGAATAGCGCCTGGCGAGCTTGATCGCCGCTTCATTGGCCTCCGCCCCGCTGTTGCAGAAAAAGACCTGATCAGCAAACGAATGATCGACCAGCATTTGGGCCAGCTTCACTTGCGGCTCGGTGTAATACAAATTCGACGTGTGAATCAGCTGTGCGGCCTGTTTCTGGATGGCCAGCACCAAATCCGGATGACCGTGACCCAGAACATTGACTGCGATGCCACCGACAAAATCCACGTATTCACGTCCCTCAAGGTCGTAGACCTTGGTCCCGCGACCTCGCACAATAGAGACCGGCTGGCGCGCGTAGGTCCCCATCAAATATTGTTCGGCGCCTTGCTTGAGCTCTTCGGTCGGCATGGCAGACGTATCCCGTTGTAAAGTAAGGGAAGCTAGCACAAGAATGGAGGTGAAAGCAAATGAATCAATGCATGAGTCTCCAAGCGCTCGGTGACCCGACGTTGTGGTACTCTTTGACCGATGAAATCCTGTGGGCAATGCCAGCAGCAGAACCAGGACGACGCAATGTTTTGCTATCAGTGCGGGAATGACTTGGCATCCTCGTCAGCACCATCCGCCGCGCCGACTGCGTACTCTGGTCACACCGAAGGCGACCTTTGGCGTGACTTCATCGGTCCGAACGCCGAGCAGTATCTCGAGCAGTTCAAGAAATTCGGCACTGCGCAGGCTCCACGATTTGCGCTGACCTGGAATTGGCCGGCGTTTCTGTATGTTTCGTTCCTCTGGTTTTTGTACAGGAAGATGTATCTCTATGCGGCGGTCTATGCGATCGGACCGATGGTGTCGACGTACCTGACGGGAGACATGACCAGCGGGATGGTCTGGAGCGTGGTGGCCGGCGCAACCGCCAACTATGTGTATTACTGGCATTGTCGGGAGCACATTGCGGCCATCAAACAACAGGCCTGGAATGATCCTTCGCAACAGCATGCCACAATCAAGGAAGAGGGCGGCGTCCAACCCTACGTGATCTGGGTCGGAGTCGTCTTCTATCTACTCTTCTCGCTTGCGATGTTTAAGATGCTTCAAGAAGGCGCGCTGGACACGGAGAGGGCCCCAAAGAAATCGGCTGCGCCGGCCGGCCATGTCTCTGGTATTAACGCTGCCTTTGCCACGTCATCCAGGCCTGAAACCAGCTCCAGTCCTGCTCGTACGCCGCTCCCCCCGAATCAGCCGCTTCTTGTTTTTGCTCCAATTGGGTGTAGGTGCGCGGCCAGTTTTTCTGCCACCAGCTCTTGAGCTCATCGGCGCCATAGACCTGTCCGTTCGGTGCCAGGATGCCCGCCGCCGTACAGAGTGGCGCAATCAACGGCCAGTACCGGTCTTTGCCGAGGCCGAGGCTTCGAAAGTGCTCCCGCAATAAGAAGACGACCCAGAGCTCGGCGCTGTGCTTCTTGTTGTGCTTGAAGGGCTGCGTCTGACGCAGTGGAACAGGATCAAAGGCTTTGACGATTGAAGTATAGTCCGGCCCGCCGTAGCTGCCGGCCGCCTCGGCAATCCCCTCGACGATGCTCGACAATTCCAGCTCCGCCACAGGCGAAGCGCTCATACTCTGACCGGCGGAACTATCGGACATGGGATTGGGCATGGTGAGCAATTCAATCAAGGGTTTGAGTTGTCGCAGCCTGGTCGCCGCAGCCTTGAGAAGTTGTTCGGATTCGAGCCAGTAATCGGCATCGTTCTTGGTCAATCGCTCGCGGCCGGCAGGAGGGAGCACTGTCGGCACCCAATAGCGCATCAGGACGAACAGGATGTAATCGACCTGTCCCCCGACCTGCCCGATGCGGTCGAGCAGACCGCCGGGTGTTGAAGCTTTGAAAAAGTTTTCCGCCCGATCAGCCACGTGCAACCGCTCGCCCATGCTGATCCACCAGCTTTCCACGGCGCGCCAGCGGCTGTCGGAGGACGGACCAGTAGTCATGGATGAACGCATCCCGCTAAAATTGTGCGGCATGGTACTGCCGGAGTAGGCCGAAAGCAACGCTTGACTTGGAGTGGTGATTCAGTATTCTGGGCGGCGACTCACTTGGAGGGACACGCAATGGGACATCTGGTCTTGCTCCGTCACGGCGAATCGCAGTGGAATCTCGAAAACCGGTTCACCGGATGGGTGGATGTGCCGCTCTCCCCGCGAGGCATGCAAGAAGCAAAGAACGCCGGGGAGAAACTCCGTCCCTACCGATTCGATCGGGCCTTTACCTCCGTTCTGCAGCGCGCCAATGAGACGCTTCGGCTGGCGCTCGAGGTCATCGGGCAGACCGAGATTCCGACGGAACGGGACAAGGCATTGAACGAGCGCATGTATGGGGAGTTGCAAGGCCTCAACAAGGCTGAAACGGCGAAAAAGTACGGCGAGGATCAGGTCAAGATCTGGCGTCGAAGTTACGACGTCCGGCCCCCCGGAGGAGAAAGTCTGAAGGATACGGCCGAACGGGTGTTGCCTTACTATGACAAGAGCATCAGGCCTCATCTGCTGTCGGGTGAAACCATCTTGATCGCCGCGCACGGAAACAGTCTTCGTGCGCTCGTGATGGAACTGGAGCACCTGTCGAGAGAACAGGTTTTGGAGCTTAATATCCCCACCGGCGCTCCCTTGCTCTATGAGCTCGACTCGGCCGGTCAAGTCACCGGTCACCGCTACCTCTAATGGCGTGCGCAGTCCTCTCTCCGCCCCTCTGCACCCCATACTGAGGTGCCTCAGCGTCTCCTTCACCCGAACGAGCTTCCTCGCCGGTGCACCTTCATCAGTCCTGCCCCCTTCTCACCGAGCTCTCGTGGAGTCCCCAGTTGTTCTGTACCGCCGCCAACCCCATTCTGTAGATCCGGTTGATCGGCCGCTCCGTAGAGGAAGACAGTTCACTCTTCACCGATGGAGGTTCCTATGAAACTCGTATTCTGCTCGCTCGCGTTCAGCGCGCTCTGTGTGGCCACGCCCGCCCTGGCGGACATGGGGAAGGATGCCATGCCCCTGCAGGCGGCCGCCGGCTCCAAGGCGGAAACGCACATTGCGGTCGGCATTGAGCACTACGGGAAGGGGCATTGGGATGTGGCCAAGAAGCACTTTTCAGAAGCGGAAAAGGCCGATCCCCAGTCCGCCGAGGCGCACTATGATCTCGCGCTGGCGCTCGACAAGTCCGGAGACCATAAGGGCGCGGCCGAGCATTTTCAGCGCGCGCAGAGCCTTGGCAAGGACAACGTGGCGATTCAGCAGTCGGAGATTCTGAAGAAGCATCTCAAGATGTGAGGAGCTTTCGGGCGGCCGGTCAGGCGGCTCTGGCCGGCCGCCAGCGGAGACCAGCGTTCAACAACTCTCGGAGGAGGTCCTCATAGCGACAGTCGGCACTTTCTGCCGAGTCGGCAAAATCTTCATTACGGGCGATCTGCGGATTCGGATTGGCTTCCAGCACGTAGAGGCCTCCCTGTTCGTCCATCCTCAAGTCGATGCGGGCGTAGCCGCTCAACCCGAGTGCACGGTAGACGCGTTTCGCAAGGTGCTGAATCTGCTCCGGCTTGCCCGCGGGAAGATTCTTGGCCTTCTCCGAGGTAATGCCGTACTTGTCTTGATATTTCCGACTCCATTTCACCCGCTCCGTCGCAATTCTCCTGGCATCCCCGGGCAGTTTGTCCATCTTTAATTCCCACACCGGAAGCGCTCGGAGCTGGCCATTGCCGATCACGCCAATATAGAGCTCCCGCCCCTCGATATACCGTTCAATGAGCGCTCCGGTCCCGACGCTTTCGTGAATGAACGCCACGCGCTCTTTCAGTTTCCCGTCGTCTTCGACGATAGACGCCTGGGAAATGCCCAACGAAGCTTCTTCGGTGACGGATTTGACGATCAGAGGAAAAGACAGCCAGATCGGGCGCCTCACCATGCGCCCTTGGGGGGCCACGACGAAATCCGGAAACGGGATTCGGTGAAACGAGAATAATTTTTTCGCCAACACCTTGTCGCGCGCCAACATCAACCCTCGGGGGTTGCAGCCTGTATAGGGGACGCGCAGCAACTCCAGGTATGAAACGACGTTCTGGTCGTACACGGCGAGACCGTCGAACTCCTCGAGCAAGTTGAACGCGATGTGTGGCCGCCACTCCGTCACGGCCGTACGGATCACCCCGAGATCGCTTTTGACTCCCAGCGGCCTCACCTCATGTCCCATTTTTCGCAGCGTGGTCACGACGTCGTATTCCGTTTTCCATTCTGCTTGCGACGGATCGTGACCGTTCAGCGGCTCCGGAGGCACCAGATCTTCATGCATGAGAACGAGAACGCGCAATCGTCTCATACCGCCACCCTGTGACGGCCACTCCGCAGATAGTTCATCGTGTGGACCGTCAGTAGAATCGTAAAGTCCAGTTTTGCCTGTTCCTGGTCGATGGGCAGGGACAAGCGCAGTTCTCGACATCGTGCGATCATGTCTTCAAGTACCTGATCGATCGTGTATTGGTACTCACCCGTCCAGCTCGCCACTTTTCGACGGACTTCTCGTCGGAACCGATTCAAGAAAGCCGCGGCGCTCATCTTATTGGCGTGGGCAGGAGCATCCGAAAACAACCGTTTCAGATCCGGATCGTACGACGATGACCGGGCGACTCCGTAGTGGCCCCGCTTGTGCGCATAGTGCTCACGCAACGTGCGCTTAAGGGTGGGCAGCGGATCCACCTGCTCAGTCGTCGTCACCGCCGGCGCCACGCCGGCGAAACCCTGCATGAGACCTTCCATATATTCGAGTTTCCGCATCACGGGCCATCCCTTGTACCGATCGGACCACAAGGAATTCGGCGTCAACCAGACGGCGAACGTCTCTGCAAAATCTTCGTCTGGATGGCTCTGCGCATACCACACATCTAGATGTCGCACGAAGCTGCGGCTGTACGGACGGGGGCTGTAATACTTGGGATAGGGCTCCGACGAGCGGCCGAAGATGCGTTGCCGACTGCGCAGGCGGCGGATGCGATAGGCGTTCTCGATGGCATGTCCGGCCTCATGTCGGAGGATGCGCATGCACCACTCTGCAGTGCCTCCCTCGACTTCCAGCATCTGAGCCAATTCCAGTTTCTCCAACCGCGGGTGGGCGAGATAAAACGGGATGGCGATGCCCGGCACACCGTCGGGCGTGAACCATTCGTTCGAGATCCAAAAATGGGGACGGAAGCAGAGTTGCTTCGCCTCTAGCTCCTCTTGAAGCTGACGGATATGCCGGGACAAGAACGGACTCTCGATCGTGACGTTGAGCCGACACATGGGGAGATCGAGCAGTTTGTCATCGGACCAGGAGACCCACGCAGGCTCGCGCTGGGTTGGCTCGGGGAGTTTCCGTTTTTGAGAAGGCGTTGGCAGCATCGCTTCCCTGTACCATTATACATCTACTGGAAATATAGCAGGTCGGGAAATTAGGCGGCCTGCATACGAGCCAACGGCCAGCTGATCAGTGAAAAATTGTTGCTTCTGGCCAGGAATGCACCGGGGTGCAATTGTCTACGCTTCGAATACCCAATCTGTGGTGGAATTCGACAGCGGATCGAGCGAACGCGTAGAATAGGTTTGCATGCTGCCGACCACTCCTCAGCGTCCATTCCTTCAGAAGCTGGACGACGCCACCGAACAGTTGCAAACCCGACTGCTCCGTCAAGTCGGGCAAACGATCAGCGACTATGGCTTAATCGAAGCCGGCGACAAGGTCATGGTCTGCCTTTCGGGAGGGAAAGACAGTTATGCCCTCTTGGATCTTCTGCTCATCCTGCAGCGACGAGCCCCCGTGCGCTTTGATCTTGTCGCCGTCAATCTGGACCAGAAGCAGCCGGGATTTCCGGCGCACGTCTTGCCGGAATATCTCACATCCATCGGCGTGCCGTTTCACATTGAAACCCGCGACACCTACTCGATTGTCAAACGGTTGATCCCTGAAGGGGAGACGACCTGTTCATTGTGTTCACGGCTGCGCCGCGGCCATCTGTATCGCGTCGCCGCTGAGATGGGAGCCACGAAGATTGCCTTGGGGCATCACCGCGACGACATTCTTGAAACGCTGCTCCTGAATCTGTTGTTTACGGGAAAGCTGAAAACGATGCCGCCTAAACTGCGCTCCAAAGACGGACGCCATCTTGTCATTCGCCCGCTTGCCGCGGTGCGCGAAGCCGAATTGGCTCTGTATGCGGAGCGGCGGAAGTTCCCGATCATTCCTTGTGATTTGTGCGGGTCACAAGAGGATCTGAAGCGAAAAGAGGCCAAGGCATTCCTCCAAGAGTGGGAACGCCGTGCGCCGGGCTGTACCGACAGCATGTTCGCGGCGGTCTCCAACGTCGCCCCCGCTCTGCTGCTTGACGGACGGCTCTTTGATTTTCGCTCGCTGCGGCTGGAGGAATCCGCTCACGGGGACGAAGACGACTGGCTGGACCAGGACAGGCCTTAGCTTTTCAACTTGCCCAAAAACTGCTTGCGAAATTTTGCGACCTTCGGTCCGACCACGGCCGTGCAGTAGCCCTGGAACGGATTCCGCACGAAATATTCCTGATGGTAGGGCTCCGCTTCATGCCAGACCGTGGCCGCGGCAACCTCCGTCACAATCGGATTGGGATACACGTGCTCACGCGTGAGTGCAGCGATGGCTTCTTCAGCAACCCGTTTCTGATCGGGACTGTGGTAATAGATTGCCGACCGGTATTGAGTGCCGACATCGTTGCCTTGGCGGTTCAGCGTCGTCGGATCGTGAATCACGAAAAATACGTCCAGGATTTCTCGGTAGGTCACCACGGACGGGTCGAAGGAGATCCTGACCGCTTCAGCGTGACCGGTGCGTCCTCCACAAACCGCTTCGTAGGTCGGTCGGTCCGTATGGCCGCCCGTATACCCGGATTCTACCGAACGCACACCCTTCATCTGGTCATACACGGCTTCCAGACACCAAAAACACCCGCCGGCAAGTGTCGCCATTTCCTCATTCATGGTGCCGTTCCGCGCCCTTTGAATCGATACTGTGCCATGGCAGAGGTGACCCGGCCATGGTGCCAGTCAATCGACTTATAGCATAGGGAAAGACAGGGTAGCGAGATCGGATTGAGCTGCCGGAAGAGCACCGGCGATCAGCGCGGCTTGTCGGCGTTGAGATTGACGATGAGTTGTTTCAACTTCACCCGTTCGTCGGGATGCATGGCAGTAAATTGTAGGCCAAACGTGTTCCCCTTGACCCAACGAACCTGGGCTTCATCGATCCGTAGTGGCCAACTCAGCCCAGGTGCGTAGATTCTACATTCAAACGACGCCCCGGCGACCACCGGTTGGTCCGATTCGATGCGGCATCCCCCATCCGAAAGGTCCAACGTTTTTCCCTGCCCCTCCCGCTGCCCGCCCGAAAAGGTACTGCGGAACTGCGCCGTGAATCGAGGATGCAATCGCTTCTCTACTGCGCGTTCCTTCTTCAGCGCTTGGGCTTTGACCGCCATAGATCTGAACCTCCACCGGCGCGTGGCGGGCCGGAAATGAAGCACCCCGACGTTCTCACACTGAGAATCCGTCGGGGTATGTTGATCAGTGATGGAATTATTTCTTCTTCAACAACACATGACCGCGACGATTGAGTTGATAGCAGGACTCATCGTGCTCCATGCAGAACGGACGCTCCTTGCCATACGACACGACGCCGACCTGCTTGGGGCTAACTCCAAGCTCGGCGAGATACGTGCGTGCACTCTTTGAACGCTTCTCGCCGAGCACCATGTTGTAGTCGGCTGTCCCCCGCTCATCGCAATGGCCTTCAACCTTCAGCACGGCGCCTGGATGCTCCTTCAACCATTCGGCATTGTGATTGAGCGCCTCCCTACCGGTATCCGACAACGTCCACTGATCATACCCAAAGAACACGTCCTTCAGGCCGGCCTCGATCGCCGCTCGTTCTTCTCGTGTCAGCTCCGCATGATGACGACTCCCGGCAGCCGTGGGAGAAGGAGAGGCAATCCCGCCACCGCGAGCCAAATACTCATCCGTCGGATCCTGCAAAAAGCCGCTGAGGTCACTGCGAGAGCTGCCCTGAGACATCCCGGGGAAATTGGGATTCACACCCTGGCCATTCCATCCAGATCCGGGTCCACTACCCCCTGGTCCGTTCCCCGATGAGTTTCCTTCACGCGTCGCGTCTGCCGTTTGATCCCCATCCGACTGTAACCATTTCATCCCGCACCCGGACATTCCGAATGTGGTTATCGCCAAAGCCGCCACCAGCACTGTTTTCCCAAGACTCGCCTTCATGGTGTCCCCCATCAATTTGGATGAAGCTGCGCTAAGACAAATATAGCACCGGCCCGCAAAGAGCCTTAGGGCGGGGACGAGCTGTAGACAAGCGACTGAAATTATAGGGATTTTACCAAGAGCCTTAAAGAGAGGGAGGGAACGTCGGGATGCGACGACTGAGCGCGGTACGTTCTGTCGAGAGAAGTCAGAACTGAGCAGATCGTCGGTCAGCCCAGCGAACCGGACGCATGACCGTCCCCAATGCCGCCACCGCACAGATCATCGCCAGCATGAGGAGACCCATCATCAAGAAGAATGCAGCCCGCATATCGTGGAGGATGACATGATTCATCTGGTTGCCCTCCTTTGTCCGCCGACCTCTATTCTGTGCGCCAGCCGCAACTACACAGCCAGGGCGACATGGGATCGCGCTTCATGAGCCAGCGTCTACAACAGGGACAGTGTCTTGTCCAAACCTGCCTCCCGCCCTGTTCTTTTCCCCCAGCTCCTCCTTCCGGCGATCTTACGAGGTGTTGTCTATAGAATAGCACTTTTTCAGACCCTCCGTCCTTATCAGTACCTGACTTCAGCCTACAACCGGGCAGGGAGAAAATCTATGCAGCTTTAGGTGGGAACGCACCGTCCGAAGGTCCTAGAGGATCGTATGGGGCCACTGACGAAGAGGACGAGGGACCGCCCCACCCGACGAGGCCGAACCTCGCTTCAGGTGCAGCCCCCCGCTCCGCAGGCCAGGTTCCGGCATGTCCGGTCGCGGGGGCTCTCCAGCGTGCCGTCAGACCTACACCGTGTCGAATTCGACATCCATGAGATTGTCCAGCGTCCGCCGGACAGCGGCTGAAAGGACTGGCTGCTCTCCCCGGGGGGTGTATTTGGCCAGCTGTGCAGGGGAGTACACCCGTGCGTGGTACTCCTGCTCCAACTCCTTTCGGGCTTGGACGTTGCCTTTGGCAGCCAGCCTGAGCAGCGAACGACGATGTTGGACTTCTTCTTCCATGGTATTCCACATACTTCCTCCATTTACGGTTCGGTTAGGACACCAACCACAGGCAATTGCTGCGAGCCGCCTCGCTCGTCTTGAGCGGCTTGTCTCGCCCCATCGACCGTTTGATGAGAAGGCAAAAATACGGTAAGCAGAAGCAGCACCCCTAACAAGAGAAGCAGAAGTCCAACCGGTGTCCAATCGCTACGCCATTGAACCCGCTGAACCCGCCTGGCCGCCCGTCGAGTGGAGCGTTTTTGTAGCCAGAGTGAATGGGCCATCTGCGGATCGTGCGGGGATGAAGCCATAACCCTCTCCTGCTTCGTTCGGCCGGTTGTTCATGCCTCCTACCGTTTCCGCCACTCACCTAGGCAAAGCGCATGCCCTTCCATGGAGCAGCCAAGAAGTGCAAAGAACCAATGATTTCCTAGGTTGGCATGTCTAATGGGATAACTTGTCCCTGTGTTGGAGATAAGTTGTCCCGATGGCTGGTTGGAATCGACGCCCAGGAGAGGAGATTTCGCGTCCATACCAGGAATAAGGACACCACTTCCCCGCGGCGCTTGTCTTGAAAGGGGTATGGGACGCTGTCGTTCCAGAAGGGGGGTTATGAGGTACGTCGTTCTGACAATCCTCGTATTCTCGATCAGCGGCCTTTACCCAGTAACGGCTCAAGCCACGGATAGCGAACGTGAATCGTTGCGAGGTCTACCCGGTGTAGCTGTAACCGTCGAGGACATTGCCGCCGACATACAGACTGATGGTTTGTCGATGGATGAAATACGGATCGCCGTCGAACTTATTCTCAGATCCAATGGCATACGGGTCTTGAGTCAGCCAGAACGTTTTGAGACCGAGTCTTCCCCATATCTCTACATCACAGTCCTGGGATTCAAGGATGTATCCGTCTATAACCTCTGCATCGAGGTTCAACTTCGACAGATCGTGTCCTTGACCTCTGGGCCGAATCACAAGATGTTTGTTTCCACTTGGTCGCGAAACTCGCTGCTTAGCGTCGGTGCGAATAAACTGCATGACGTGATATCGGGGAGCATCGAACCGAAGGCCAAGGATTTCGCCAACGACTTTTTGACCGTCAATCCTCGATAGGGATCGCGAAGGTGCGTATCCGGGGCGCCACGCGAGACGGTCGCTAGTCGAACCACCACTGAGAGCATTCCCCCCGTTCAATCGCCTCGTTGCAACAATCGAGGATCATGATGATCCCGAGCTGAAATTGAAACGCATCGCCTCTGGCAAAGGCCCCGTCGAGCATGTCGATGGCATGATGGAAAGTGATATGCTCCGAAACTGCGACAGGAGCGCCCTTGATCCGCATAAGGGCTATCTCCCACGCCCGACGCCAGTCATTTCCGTTCCAAATCAGATCGTTACGTCGCCTCCGCCGGCGAGCCATGCACTACCTCCAGGAGGCAAGCTAGCATGATCGCCGTCGAGCATTGTTAGGGCGTCTTCTAATCTACGTAAACTTCTCGAGTTTAAGGGGTAAAGAATTGGCAACCCGCCCGGTCGAAGCGGAGCAGGGCCGCCCGTAGGTGGGAATGCCAGAAACGAACGCGCAGGCGGGAGTGTCTGGGTAGCGACTCAACGCACTCTTACGTTCGGTAGCAGCCGGTCATGGGATTGCAAATCACGGATGGCCGCTAAGTGGTCTTACCGGACCTTCCGGAATCTCCGTATTGCTGAGCCCAGGGCAACGACACCAAGCCCAATGGTCATCAACAGGAGCACAGGCGGCTCAGGAACCGCTTGAGCGGAAACATCCTTACCATCGAGTGAGCTTGTTCTCAACGGCACTGTCGTATTTTGGACTGGGACTTCTGACTGATGACTTCGTCTGGAGAAGGCATCAGCAGTTGTCGGCAAATACAGGAACGCCAGAAGGACGAACAGCCCACAGTACGTAACGGTTTTCATCTTGACCTCCGTAAAAAACTTTCCGGGACGGCTCTCATCGACTTTCGTTATTGTGCTGTGGTCAGGTCCATTTTCATATACCTCGGAGGGCGCCCCCTGATTCCTCGGAGAGGTTACGTACTGTCACGGTGTCCGACAGCATCGCTCGACGTGTCGTGGAACTCTCTGCGTTGCGGATGCGGAGGAGAGGCAGGTGAAGGCCTTGCAACAGGGTCACTGCAAAGCTTTGTTGAGTAAATGCGCCAGACGAATCCCGGCCAGTGCGATGCGGCGCTCTGCGACGTTCTGTGCCGCCGCCCTGTAATTGTCGTTCAGGCTGTACGGTCCTTCATCAGCACCGATCGGTGGGGCATATGCAGTCTGCTTTGCAGCTAGGAAGCTTTCTTCAATCCAAATGGCTTCGTCAGAGATCGCGGCGAGCGTGGTGTCAACAGACTTCAATGTCTCGGCCTTTGCTATCGCCGCCTTGTAATCTTCGCTCGTTCCCAATAATTCATCCCAAAACCGATGCAATTTGCCTCCACAGTCCGTGGTGCATACCGTGACATCATTGCCTCCCTTATCGCCTTTGGGCTGCTTTCGAGTAAAGCGGGTACTGGCATGCAGCGGTTGATGCACATCGCCCACAAGGTGGAGGAGCCATACCAGGTCGTAGGATCGTAACTCGTCAGACGCGCCCAGATCCCTTAACGTTTCACGAAAGGCCACGATTTGCGTTTGAGCATTTGGAACGACCGGATCGGCGAGAGCGGTCCCATCGGACGAGAATGGAATATCGACGAAATGCCAGTAACGATGCATGAGCTTGTCGGCATAGCCAATGTTACGTCCCGCATCAGGGTCAGTGGGTCGATTTCCGTCATTCGTGTAATGCACATCAATTTTGATCGTGTCCGGCCATGTACCGGCTTTGATGAAGGCGACTTTGCCCTTGTCGTGTTCGGCACTGCCTGCCACCCATTCGCGATATGAAGGATTCAACCGTAGCAGAGCATCAACCTTTGTGCGCACCTTTGGCGTAAGGTGATCGTAAGCGATTGCACCCACAGTCATGTGCCCGAAGTCATTCCACGCACTCACTTCTGCTGCTGCGCCAAGTATCAACAGGAATGAACACACGATGCGGTTCAGAGGGCCGGATGAGGTTCCGTTCGATCTTGACTGACCCACCCAAGAGAAAAGTTTGCCGTGAATGGGCATGGCACCTCTAGATTAGGTGAGCGTCGTTGGACTTCTTCCACTGGGCCGCCGTTCTTCAAATGCGACCGCCGCTGCCTCAATGGCTTTACGAAACTCCAATGGCGCATGAATGCCGGGAAAGATCTCTCTCGTGGATCCTGTGCCGGTCACATAGAGGGTCCCGAAGTCGAAGAGCCGTCCCCAGAGCGTCTGTTCCACACCAATGTTCTCGACCTTTGTGAGGATGGTTTCTAAGGTGTGCCGGCTCACAATGCCGGTTTTGATCATGACGCGCTTGTCTGTGACCGCAAACTCAGAGCATCGCCACGTGAGATAACTATGGAAGGCCACACCAAGCGGAATGACGAGGATGAGCAAAGATAAATACGGATCGAACCCCTGGTAGATTCCCCCTGCCGTGAAAGCAATACCGGCGAGAAGAAGAAACGCGGGGAGGAGGAACAGCTTCCAGTGCAAATGAGTCCGGAAAAAAATCTTTTCACCGGAGAGGAGATTGTTCTCGATATACCCCATCGTTCTCATCCTCAGAGGAACAGCCGGTCGCATTGTAGGAGGGGTGCCCCGCAAGGAGCAACATGCAGTCGGACAAAAGGTACACCCACACGGGGCTGGAGGGATCTGAACTCCGAGACAAGGACCTGTGGACAGCAAACCAGGGTTGCTGCTATTAGCTTAAGAATCTTGCCATACGTGATAACGACGCTCCACACGCAGCGGGAGACCACCCAAACCTCTAACAGTTGAGGAACGTCTTCGACAGTCGGTAGACTGCCTCGCCGTGGCGCCAAAGAGAAGACATGAGACGCACGTCAGATAGCTTCGCCGCCATAGGTCGGCTAGCAGGCGCATCCGTCTTGATTGGCCTGTTGAGTATGACGCTCGCCTGCGAGTACATGCGGCCCACCATGAATGAGCCGCTTCCTCAATGGAATGCAGCCTACGGGTATCGCTTCGCCAACCTTCCGCCATCACTGGCCTATGGCTCAGACAGTCTATTCATGGTGATCTCCTTTTCCGGGGGCGGCGCCCGGGCCTCGGCACTGTCCTACGGCGTCTTGCGCGAACTGGCCCGGACTCCGATCGTCTGGGAAGGCTATCGAAAACGGCTCGTCGACGAAATCAACATCATCAATGCGCTCTCGGGCGGGAGCTTCACGGCTGCCTATTATGCCCTCCATCATGACCGGCTCTTTCAGGACTTTGAGCATCGCTTTTTGCGGAAGGATTGGGAGGGCGAGCTGCGCACACGGATTCTGCGATCTCCCAGCAATTGGTTCCGCCTCGCGTCCCCCTATTTTGGCCGTGCCCACATCTTTGCAGAACTGTTGGACGAAGCGCTGTTTGAAGGCGCTACCTTCAACGACCTTGTGTCAAGTACTCAGCGGCCGATCATCTTCATTCATGCCTCGGACATGGCCACCGTTTCACGGTTCGAATTCAACCAGCGACAGTTCGACCTGATCTGCTCCGACCTCAGCAAACTCCGGCTGTCGGTGGCGACGGCCTCATCGAGCGCACTCCCCCTGCTGCTGAGTCCGATCTCCTTGAAGAACTACGCCGGGCAGTGCGGATTCGACCCGCCACTGTACCTGACTGAAGAGCGAAAAACCTCCTGGGGCCGAAGGCGCGCGACCGAGCTGAAGTCATATCTCGACTCAGAGAGACGCCCGTATATCCATCTCTTGGACGGCGGGTTGGCGGACAACATCGGCATGCGCAGTGTGTTGGAGCTCGCAGAAGTCGTGGACGACGTCGAAGCGTCATTCCACGTGCTTGGAGTGCAAAAAGTCCGAAAACTCGTCTTCCTCATGGTGAACGCTGAAACCGATCCCGATGTGAACCAGTACAAATTGGACGGCGTGCCCAGTCTGTCGCAGGTCTTGAATTCCTTAGTCGATATCCCGATCAACCGGTATTCCGATGACACCTTCGAACTGTTGGGACAAGCCATCGAACAATGGCGATTACAACTTCAACGGCGAGCACAGACCAGTACGAGCGTCTTCACGCCCGACGCGGACATTTATTTCATTAATGCCAGTTTGTCGGAGCTGGAGGACGGGGAGCAGCGCACACGCCTCATGAGAATCCCCACCAATCTGTCGCTGAAGGATGGGGAGATCGACCAGCTGCTCCTGGCCGCGTCCACGCTCATCAGAAACGACAAGGAGTTTCAACGGCTGTTACGAGACCTGGAAGAGGATGCTGCAAAAACTCCGTTGATCTCGCAGCCGCCGCGGCAGTGATCAGCAGGTCAACCGCTCCGAGGAGCCGTCACCCCTCATTCGGGTTCGGCTGGGGCGACGAGAAGACGATACGTGAGGACTGGTGCGCCCGGCAGGAATTGAACCTGCGACCTGCGGGTTCGAAGCCCGACGCTCTATCCAACTGAGCTACGGGCGCACACGGTATTTCAAGCACTTTGCTCGAGAAGTTGTCAAGGATGCGGCAAGGGGTCGAGGTCAGAGACCCTTCAAGATTGTCGTCGCCAGCTCGTCGATCGACCGGCCGTCCGTGGCGATGGTCAGATCGGCCGCAGCCTGATATTTCGGCATTCGTTCACTCAGCACATCTCGAATTTCTTCAACATGAGATTTTGTCCCCGTGAGGGAGGGACGCTGGGTATCGCCACCGATACGAGCCGCAATGGTTTCCACAGAGGCGGTGAGCCAGATCAGCCGTCCATTGCGCTTCAAGACATCCACGTTTTGCTGCCGCAAGATCGCGCCTCCTCCCGTATCAATGACGAGATTATCCTGTCCCGCCAGGTCCCCGCAGACTGCGCTTTCTAAATCCCTGAAATGATCCCAGCCATGCGCGGCGACGATCTCGGGAATTGACGCCCCCGCACGGCGGACGATCTCCTTATCGGTTGAGACGATCCGGCGGCCAAGCCTGGCGGCCACAACCTTTCCCACGGTGCTCTTCCCTGTCCCTCGGTAGCCGATCAACACCACGTTCATCGTTGACTGTCAACCGAATGAAGAGCGGGTACCAGCACATGACTCATGTAAAGCGCGACTCCAACACGGCGCGCATCACCGGCGTGGGGGCGGACTGGCCCGTCCAGCGTTCGAACTGTGCCGCTGCCTGATAGAGAAACATCTCGAGACCCGAGATCGTCCGACAGCCGGCGGCTTTCGCATCGGCAAGCAGCTTCGTTTCGCGGGGATTATAGACGATATCCATGACGGTCAGGTCGCGATGGAGAAGATGCGAGGGGACACAGCTGATGCCGGCCTTAGGCGCCATGCCGATCGGCGTGCAATGAATTAACACTCTCGCCTCCGCCAGGGCGGCTTTGAGGGATTGTTCGTCGAGGTACGCGTCGGCAACGTGCACGGTCGTCCTGTGCATCAAATCCGATGCGAGCCCCCGGCGTTCCTCGTCATCGATTCCCAGCAGGTGCAACCGGTGAATCCCGGCTTCAGCGGCAAGCGCAAAGGCGATGGCGCGCGCTGCTCCCCCGGAACCGAGGATGACCACCGGCTCACCGCCCAACGACGCGTTCCCTTCCTTCAACGCACGGAGTGCCCCGGTGGCATCGGTGTTCGCGCCGAGAAGTTTTCCATTCTCCGAGACAATGGTGTTGATGGCGCCGATATGCCGTGCGGTTGCGTCAACCTCGTCCAAAAACGGCAGCACGGCCACCTTATGAGGAATGGTCACACTGGCGCCACGGAAATTGCCCAAAGCGCGAAGCCCCTTGACCGCATCGCCGATGGCCTCAACCTTCCAGGCCAGATAGACGAAGTTCAGACGCAGCTTCTGAAAGGCGGCGTTGTGAATGGCGGGCGAGAGGGAATGTTCGACCGGGTTTCCAATCACCCCGCAAAATTGTGTCGCAGCATTGATGTCGGTCACGCGCTCATCCCTTGGAGACAGTCATTCCTCCGTCGATCGTGAATGTGCCCCCCGTCACCCACGCTGCTTCGTCGGACGCCAAATACAGCACCATATTCGCGACTTCCTCCGGCGTGCCGGGCCGTTTGAAGGCATAGTGACTGAGGATGGGCTGAAGCATGTCTGGATTGGCCATCAGAGGCGCCGCCATCGGCGTGTCGATCAGGCCGGGATTGACGACATTACAGCGAATGCCGTCCTTGGCATAGTCAACCGCCATCGCGCGTGTGAGGGCATCAAGACCCCCTTTCGACGCCGCATAGGCCGGCGCGCCGGGAATGCCAACCAGGCTGGCGACGGATGAAATGTTAATGATCGCTCCGCGACCTTGCTTCAGCATCTGAGCAACGACAGCCCGCGTCATGCGAAAGACACCGGTCAAGTTCACATCGACGACGTTCGCCCACATGGTGTCGTCGGTTTCATGCAGGCGCTTGCCGAATTCTCCAATTCCCGCATTATTGACCAGAATATCGATCCGTCCGAAACTGTCGATCGTCCGCTCTGTCACCTCCCGCACATGCCGCTCGTCGGTCACCGAGCCTGCAACGGACAAGCCGTTCCCCTTCTTGTGCCGGATTCCACCCATCACACGATCGAGTTCCGCTTGTCTGCGCCCCGTGATTACCACCGCAGCACCCTCATCGGCGAAGCGCTTGGCCACGGCTTCCCCGATACCCGCATTGCCGCCGGTTACGATGGCCACCTTTCCCTCTAAACGATTCATTCAGAAATATCCTTTCCGTCTTCTTCATCCTGCCCGATTGGCTCCGGACCCGTGGGTACGGCCCGGCCATGCGACCAGAAGCCCGGCTCCACCTTTCTTGCCACCGTGATGAAGCCGGAATGCGCCACCATGCGGTGGTCGGGCCGCACGCTGCGACCTTGAACGGACCAGGTGCGTAGCAGTGTTTCAAAGGTTTCAATCATGGCGAACACCGCGGTGCCCTGCAATGCCGCCACCGTCTGCTGCACTTGAGGCACCGTGGGAACAAAACTGAGATAGATGCCGCCCGATCTCAACGCTCGCGCGGCATGCGGCACCACCTGCCACGGTTCTGGAAGATCGAGCACCAGACGATCAAATGGCACTCCGTCCTCCAGAAGGTGAACGCCTTCATAGGCGTTGTTGCGGAAGGCGAAGAGGTTGGGAACAGCGCCCATATACCGTTCGATGTTCTGCGCGGCCGTTCTCGCAAAATCTTCTCGAGCTTCATAGGTGACCACGAGCCCTCGCAGTCCGACAGCGCGAAGCAGCGCCATCGTCAGTGCTCCCGAGCCGGTGCCCGCTTCAAAAACCCGCGCACCGGGATAGACATCGGCCCACATCGGAATGAGAGCCAGATCCTTGGGGTAGAGCACCTGCGCCCCTCGAGGCATCTTGAGCACGTAATCTCCGAAAGTCGGCCGCAAGGCCAGCATCGACTTACCGCCGGAGAGCGTGACGATGGAACCGTCCGGCTTGCCGATCAAATCATCATGTGTGATTTTGTGACCGCTCAGCTGATAGACATCGCCTGCCTTGAGCGTCAACGCGTAGTGGCGCCCCTTGGCATCCACGAGGTGGATGCGCTCGCCATTTTCCAGTGTTGCGGGTGACATGACGCGCCATTCTAGAAGCGGCCAGGCGGCTTTTCAACAACAGCTGGGAGAGCCATCCCCTCCATGCCGAGCCCCCGCCTCATTCACATTCACCCGCGCCCAAAGCCTGCTGACAAGTTATCCCGAATGTGACAAATCGGCCCGGGCCTATCTCAAACCCTACACATTCGCAGCAGTATTGCCTCAGAGCCAGGCACTCTCCGCTCATTAAGCATTTCTAATAGTTCTAGTATTTCATGGCGATGGCGTCTCAGTGTTCTCATGATCAATCCAGCATAGGAATTGCTGCGTAGATACCGGCAGCAGGCATCAGTGAATCTTTTGCGGCGGGATTGCCTCTCAGTAAAGGAGACTTATTGAAATAGGGTCACCGTGAATGACACGGGTGGCAGCTGAGAGAGGAGTTGGAGGAGGGACGATCACATGAAAAATGACTTGTTCTCTGCCGACGGTCCAGAACTAAAGTCGCCGGGGGTGAAAGATGCGGATGCCGATCACTCTGAGGACAGCGATTTGCTGGATATGATCGGACGAGATTCCGTTGAGCCGGCATCATCCGAGGAATCATTCAAACCACAGAAGCGCCAAATCGAATCGAGCAGCCCGTTTTTATTGGAGTCGCTCTATTTCCAATCGTTCGGGGAACGTCCGCTGTTGACGAGGGAAGAGGAGACGGCCCTGGCCAAGCGAATCGACCAAGGTTCGACTAGCATCCGCGCCACATTGCGACACGCCCATCGTCTTTTGTCGCGAGTGAAACGGTCTGACGCCATTCTCGACGCACAACACACGCTGCAAACTGTCCGACGGCTGAGCGGACTTTCCGCGACGGCCTTGGACAAAGTCGAGCAGAGCGTGTTGGGGCTCATCAAAGTGGGAGCGGGCCAGAAACTGCCGGTGACGGTCGTCAAAACCTTGAAAACCAACTTGGCCACCATCCGGCAGTCTCGTCTCGTGCTCGAAAGGGCCAAAGATGAATTGGTGCGATGCAATCTCCGTCTGGTCGTGGATGTTGCGAAACATTACACCCGCCGCGGCCTCACGTTGTTGGACTTGGTGCAGGAAGGCAACATCGGCCTCATGAAGGCGGCTGAGCGCTACCAGTATCGGAAAGGCTTCAAGTTCAGCACGTATGCCACCTGGTGGATCCGTCAAGGCATCACCCGGGCATTGGCAGACCAATCACGCACCATTCGAATTCCGGTCCACCAAACGGAAGCCTCGCACCGGATCTTGCGAGTCACGCGGCGCCTTGGACAGCAGCTCGGCCGTCCGGCGAAACTTGAAGAAATCGCCAGCGTCCTTCGCATGCGTCCGGAACGCCTGCATGAGACCGTTCAGGCTTTCCAGGAACCTGTGGCCTTGGAACATCCGGTCGGTGACGGCGGGACGGAGTTCGGTGAACTGCTGCCGGACCTTCAGGCGGTTTCCCCGGACGCGCATGTGCATCGCACGGAAATGACCCAACAGCTGGACCGTATTCTCGAGAACCTTACGCCACGAGAACAGACGGTGATCCGGCTCCGGTTCGGTATTGGCTATGATCAGCCGAGCACGCTGGAGCAGGTCGGGCAGAATCTGTCGGTCACGCGTGAGCGGATCCGGCAGATCGAGGCGAAAGCGCTCAAAAAGCTGAAGACGCCCGCCATCAAGGAAATGTTCGCCGCGATTCAATAAGCACGCAAAGGGACGCCTCCTAGAGACGAATGACGGGGTGAGGAGACATTCTCCTCACCCCGTTTCTGTTCTTCCGCTTTTCCTGGAAAGACAGTTGTGCGAAAATGGTGCCGAGTCTATGTCACCGTCAACAGCCACGCATCTTCTGCTCCTCCTTCTGCCATGGGTCGCCGGCCTAATCTCATGTTTGACCCCCGACCCGGGCTGGGCCGCTTCGGATGGAAGCCCTGGTGCAGTTGAGAAGAACCTTTCCGTGCCCGCCGTTGTCACGAAAATCCGCTCCTCTGTCGTGACGATTCTGACGCGTGGAGTGCCGGCAAGTCCCTCACAGACTCAATCCGGGTCCGGCTCCGGCTCGGGCGTCATTATCGACGCCGGTGGATACATCTTGACGAACAACCATCTCGTAACAGGCGTCAAGAGCATGGTGGTCGGACTGTCCACCGGCCGCATGACCCCCGGCCGGGTCGTGGCCCGGGATTTCTTGCTGGACCTCGCACTCGTGAAGATCAATGCCCAGGATCTGACAGCCGCCACCCTGCATCCGAAGCCCGATCTGGAAATCGGCGAGTCGGTCGTTGCGATCGGAAATCCCTTGGCCTTGAAAGGCGGTTCGACGGTCACTGTCGGCGTCGTCAGCGCCCTGGACCGCTCGGTGTTGACCCCCGACGGGGAAACACTCTACGACCTGATTCAGACCGATGCGGCGATCAATCCAGGCAACAGCGGCGGCCCTCTGGTCGACCTGTCCGGTCGAGTGGTAGGAATCAATGTGATCATCGCACCTTCGGCGCAGGCGATCAGCTACGCGCTCTCCATGGAGGCGATTTATCCGCACATCCAATCGATGATGGTGCGGGGATCCATCTACCGGCCGGATTTGGGATTTACGCCGGTCACGATTACGCCCAGCATCATGGCGAGCTTCGGCCTGGACGGTGATCGAGGGGTCTTGGCCTTACAAGTTGATTCCGCGAAACCCGCTGGCCTGGGCGGACTCCAAAACGGCGACATCATCACCGCCGTTGATCAACATCAAGTGTTCAACATGGGCGATTTCTGGCACGCATTGCTACGTTCGGGAGATCAGCCCACGGTGCAACTGACCTTGCATGGCAAGAGCGGTCCGGCGACCCTTCAGCTGCCGAAGCCGGCCGCCCTCAAGGCGGCACAGTGACGGCCCTCGAAGCGGCCATGGGGCACGCCTCACCGGCTGCTGTACGGTCGGACTCCCCTCTTCTCCGCTCAGGCGTGCTGATCATGTTTCGAGAACCGGTGACCTATTCCGCCGCCTGGACTCTTCAACAACAATTTCATGCCGAACGTCTGTCGGGCAGCCGAACGGATACTCTCATGCTGCTTGAACATCTGCCGGTGTATACCGCTGGCCGGGGGACCAGAGCAGATCATCTCAAGCCGTCGGCCGCCTCGTGGGAGGAGGCCGCCATTCCTATTGAAACTGTCAACCGCGGAGGATCGGTGACCTATCACGGTCCAGGCCAATTGGTCGCCTACCCAATACTCGCGCTATCACAACATGCGCCAGGGGCGAAAGCGTATGTGCACCTCCTCGAAGAGGTGATCATCCGAACGCTCCTCTCTTGGGACATTCAGGGCTATCGGGTGGCGAAGACGCCGGGTGTGTGGACGCGTGACCGGAACGGCGAGGCGAAAATTGCCTCGGTCGGGACGCGCATCGACCGGGGGATCACCTTGCATGGCTTTGCACTCAATGTCATGAATGACCTGCGTCCGTTCTCGCGCATTGTACCCTGCGGAATCGATGGATGCCGGATGACCTCCGTTGCAGAGATCAGGCAATCGCCCATTCCCGTGCAGCTGGTCGCCGAACACGTTGCCAACGACTTTTCCGCGATCTTCCGGCTTGAATGGACGAGTCGCCTTTCCGACGGTGCGACGGCGACGGGGATTGATGCGCACCCAGTTGCTGCAACCAAGGCTCAGTGACGACCATGTCCTCTCTTCACGAACTCGACACTCCGACGTTCCGTCTGGCCGTCGCCCAGTTCGACCAGGCAGCGGAACTGATGGCCCTGGATTCGAATCTCCGTGAACGGTTGAAGTACCCCCAACGATCCCTGGTCGTCAGTCTTCCGATTAGGATGGATGACGATCGTGTCGTCGTGTACACCGGATACCGCGTTCAACATGATTCTTCGCGTGGACCGTCCAAAGGCGGGATCCGCTACCATCCTGACGTCAACCTCGGCGAGGTTGCCGCCCTGGCCATGTGGATGACGTGGAAATGCGCACTGGTCGATCTGCCCTATGGCGGAGCCAAGGGAGGCGTGACCGTTGCACCGAAAGCACTCTCTCGATCCGAGCTTCAGCGACTGACCCGGCGATACGCTGCAGAAATCTTCCCACTAATCGGACCGGACAAGGATGTACCCGCGCCAGACGTGGGAACTGATGCCCAGGTCATGGCCTGGATCATGGACACCTACAGTCAACAGGTTGGCTATGCGGTTCCCGGCGTGGTGACCGGGAAGCCGCTTTCGATTGGAGGAAGCCTCGGCAGAGAAGAGGCGACCGGCCGCGGCGTCGTCTATGTGACGTTCGAGGCCCTTCGACATCTCAAAATCGACATCAGTGACACGACGGTCGCCATTCAGGGATTCGGCAATGTCGGGTCACACACCGCCCGCATCATGCATGAGTCGGGGGTGAAGGTGATCGCGGTAAGCGACGTGAGCGGCGGGATCTACAACCCCCGGGGTCTCGACATTCCCAAACTCCTGTCCACCTACAAATCGTACGGGCAGACTCTCGGAGATACAAAGCTGGGCGAACCTGTGACCAACGCCGAACTCCTCCAGCTCAAGTGCACCGTGCTGGTTCCGGCAGCGTTGTCCGAACAGATCACCGGACACAATGCGTCGCAACTTAATTGCCGTGTTCTGGCGGAAGGCGCCAA
Source organism: Nitrospira sp. (assembly GCA_036376045.1). Lineage (GTDB taxonomy): Bacteria > Nitrospirota > Nitrospiria > Nitrospirales > Nitrospiraceae > Nitrospira_C. The sequence goes on along the minus strand of DASVBB010000063.1, from coordinate 41,055 downwards.
CGGTCCGACCACTTTGGAGGCCGACCGGATCGTGCAGGACAAGGGGATTTTCGTGATCCCTGATATTCTCGCCAATTCGGGGGGTGTCATTGTCTCCTATTTTGAATGGGTCCAGGATGCCCAACGGTTTTTCTGGAAGGCCACCGATATTCAGGAACGCCTTCGTGATCTGATGACCTCTGCCTTTCAACGGACGTTGCACTTCGCCACAGCCAAACGGACGTCCATGCGCATGGCAGCGCTGATGACCGGAATCGACAAGGTGGCGCAGGCTCATTTGAACCGCGGCCTCTATCCCTAGAACCCGCAGACCTTCGCCAATCGTGCTCACCCCTCGTTGCCACGGGGCGGAAGAGAAGGGAGTCCGTTCAGTGGACCGCGAGACGGTCGTTAAATTGTGGGAAGCGCATAAGCAGGCCGGCTGGCCTCGGGTCTCAGCACAGATTGAAGGCCCCCTGATGACGCTCGATACGGTGATCAGCGGCTGTGTTGTCTATTTTCTGGACGGGCAGGAGGGTCTCGATGATCAACGCCGTACCATCATCGGAGATTGTCTCGCCGATCTCGAAACCATGGAGCAAGAGCTCGAAGAGGACTGTCGACCATACTTCCAACGCCTGCATGAGCTCGGCACATTGCTTCTTATCGCACCTCAGAAATCCTAGGCGATACCTGTTGGCGAGCGGGGCCTTTGCCGTGCTCGACGTTCCATCCCTTTATACCGTTCCTTGCAACTTGATTGGTCCCTCCGATAAAATAACTAAATCCATCATTTACTGCTGTCTATTCACGTCGGATATCCACACAACTGTCTAGATCAGCTTACGGTAAGGAGGCGTTGATGAAGGCGATGGTACGATCGTACATGCAGGCATGCCTGGCGCTAGGCATGATCGGTCTGATCGCAGCCTCCGCGCTCGCCGAGCCGTACGAGTTAAGTAAGAACGACGTGATGGATCCCAAGGCCATCAAAAGTCCGGATATTTCCCTCTTCGGCGTCAAGATCGGTGACAGCGAAGCCAGAGCGATGGATGTGCTCGTGAACGAGAAAATCCCCGGCATCAAAGTGGAACAGGAGGCGCTGTTCATTTTCCTGGTGGACCAACGGAAACCGACCGGTCCCATGGCCGGTGTTCGCGTGCAGGATGGCAAGGTCGACATGATCTTCATCAACAACCGGTTCGCCTATAAGACGCGCGGCTTGTTCCGCAACGTGCTCAACAGTGAGAGCCCCGAGGATATTCGCAAGCTGCTGGGGCACGAAGACTACGGTGACGAGAATGTGATGGGTGCGGTACTGGCGTACGACAAGCAGGGATTCGTCATCAATTATCTGGGCAAGGACGTCAACATCGAATTCTCACCGGTTCACTGACCGTCTCCCCTTCCAATCCGAACACACCACGGTTTCTCTCTTTGCCATGTGAGCCGGGCACTCCTCTGCGAGGGCTGTGTCGACGAATCGTGATGCGTGGGCGGCGATGAGCGGGCTATAAAGACGGGCCGGAGGCACGCAGGCCGTAGGTGATCAAGCTCGTCGCGGTATTCCACCGCCGGCTGGAATTCAAAATAACGAGGAGGAGATCACTGCCGTTCTGGGAGACTTTGGCGATGAGACACCGTCCGGCTTTTGAGGTAAATCCGGTCTTCACCCCTTCCACGCCGGGAATTCTGCCGAGCAGACGATTGGTCGTGTGAAGGATGTATGCATGAGTCCCGTTTACCGGCATGATGATGGCCCGCTCCTCCTTCACCAGGTCCCGGAAAATCGGCTGCTGAAGCGCGATCACGCTCAAAGCGGCCAGATCTTCAGCCGTTGAATAGTGGTCGGGGCTGTCGAAGCCGCAGCCATTGCTGAAATGCGTATTAGGCAATCCCAATGCCGCCGCTTTGTCGTTCATCAGTCCGACAAACTGGCTCTCGTCCCCTCCGACATGTTCGATCGCCGCCAAGCAGGCATCGTTGGCGGACACAATCAGCATCGCCTTGAGCAAATCATCGAGCCTGAAGACTTGCCCTGCTTTGAGGCGGAGATGCGTTTTATGCGCTCTGGCCGCCGCGGGACTGACGGTCACCAGGTCATCCAGCCTGCCGTGTTCGAGGATGACCAGCGCCGACATGATTTTGGTGAGACTGGCGGGCGACAACCGCTTGGCCGACTCATGTTCATACAGCACGCGGCCGGTGTTGAGCTCCTTCAGAAGAATGCTGTGGGCAGGGACTCGGCGCCATGGCAGCGACTGGCTGTCTTGGCTGATCGTATGCAACGACGGCCTCGGTTTCCCGTTGCTGCGTTTGGCGTGGACCGTGACGGGGATGAGGAGCATGAGGCACATCGCCGCCAGCATGCTGATGTGCATTCGACGGCCCTGGGCAGACAGCATGACGTGCGCCTCTTCGTTCAGAGCGTAAAGGATTCCCGGACCTTGGCGCCGCGGAATCCGCTATCGATGACTTTGTGGAAAAACCGGAGAAGATCGGCGAGATCGATCCAAAATCCGCAATTGAGGCACCGCGCATACAGACGCCGATTCATGAGCGTATAGTGCCGCTCGACCATCATGAAACCTTTGCACTTGAGGCAATCCATGTCACGAATCCAGCAGAAGCCTACCTGATGCGCTTCATCACCAACGCGAGACAGCCGGCTAAGAGTCCCCCGCCAAAAATCGTCGTACTGAACGACAGGTACGGACTCGCGCCGGTGATATGGTGCGCACCGTCAAAAAGGTCTCGGACTCCGCCCTGGACCATCAGCACCGACAGGGTGAGGACCGCGCCCATACCGAACCACCATGAAAAGGATCTCACCGCTGTCCTCGTAGGGGCAGCCCCCAGAGCCAAAAGCCGCGCCTGCCGGCCACTCTAGCCGAGGGGTCCCAGGCTGTCAAGCTGAACAGGCCGATTCGACCACGACTAAGGAGCCGCTTTCGTTGACGAGGCGGTTGCGGGACTCTTTCCCCCCTTGAGCCCTCGATGAAGAAATATCGACACCGTGCCGTCGCCGTTGTCAGCGGTGACGAGTCCTGGCTCCTCGACTTCGCTGCTCGTGACGCGGTAAAGCGCCAGGGCGAAGGGGCCCGCCTTTGTCCGGTAGTTCCTCGGCGGATATTCGAACGTGCCGTCGCCCCGGCCGAAGAGGATCGAGAGATCACTGGACTGTAGATTCACAATGGCCACATCCGCCCGATGGTCCCCGTTGAAGTCCCGGGATACTCCGAAGTTGGGCCCGGCGTTGGCACCCGAGTCGTGCCCTGCCTGGAACGTCGCATTGCCATTTCCCAGAAACGTCGAAAAACTGTCCCGTTCTCCATTGATGACCAGCAAATCCCTGATGCGATCGTTGTTGAAGTCTGCGAAACTGACCCCCAGTGGACGTCTTCCCGAGCGGTAGTCCGTCGGCGGTTGGAATGTCCCGTCTCCGTTGCCGAGCCAGATGGACACGGCGTTCGACATGGGCCCTCCGTTGGTGACCACCAGATCAATTTTCCCGTCGCCATTGAGATCGGACAAGGCCACTGAGGTGGGTGTGTCACCGTATTCGTACTGCGCGCCATGCCTGAATTCCCCGTTCCCTTGGCCAAGAAAGACTTTGATTTTGTCGTTGCGCAAGGCCACGACCAGATCCGCAAAGTGATCACCGTTCACATCATCACTGGCGATGGACACCGGCGTCCGGTGGACAGGGTACTGGGGCCCTTCGTCGAACTTTCCGTCGGCCCGCCCGAACAACACCGCGATTTGATCTCCCCCCGCACAGGCGAGCACGATGTCCGGATAGGGATCGCTATTGAAGGCTCCCGTGGCCAGTGACCGCGGTTCCTGGCACACATGGAGTTGCACCTGATCGCGGAACGTCCCATCACCGTTGCCAATGAGGATCGAGAGCGTGTTGCTGCTCACATTGGTGGCCATGAGATCAGTCACGCCATCCTGATTGATATCGAGTGGGGTGATGGTGGTGGGATTTTTACCGACTTTGTAGCTGGCGAAGTAGTAGAAGAGATCAGGCGGCACGTAGGGGTCCTGCTTGGAGCAGGCGGTCGCCAACAAAAGAATGATGATGGCGCCGCCGAACAGCCGGCATCCCCATCCGACCGTCATAGCCTGCCGTCCCCACACAAGCCCGTCTCCCGTCCTTCAGGTATCATCATACCGCCGCGTCTTGAAAGGGGTGTTAGTATACCGGTGGCCACTTTCACCTGGCAATGAATTGGCCCGGCACCTCGCAGATGGAGGGGAGCGGGCACCACGAAACAGCCTTTGAAAGTCGGCTCCGGTCTGGGGTAGACTACACTCCCTTTTGCAAGGAGGAGTCCATGGGCAAGACTGTGAAAGTCGACATCACGATGTACGGGATCGCGGAGGTCCTACATTGGTGCCATGACCGGAACAAAGGCCGCATTCCGGGCGTGGACACCGCCGGATTTGACAAAATGAAGGCGTTGCTGGCTGAGAAGCCGCAGTCAGGGGATTACTTTACGCTGGATCAGTTTTGGAAGAAAAGGGTCACGCTGGAACTGACCGAGGACGAAGTGGCCTTGATCGACCGCTGCCTGTATGATATTCCGAATTTCGACAACGAACCTCTGCCTCAGATCCGGCACAAGTTTTGGCCCCAGCAGGTGGCCGCACACTAGTTCAGCTCTCGGGCCCTCCTCCGCGTTTCAGCACGGATGCAGGGCCTGGAGGCCATCCTGATCACGCGCTACAACGCGCCCTCACCCTTGAGATACCGCCGGAAACGATCCATCAATTCAGCTCCCAACGTTCCGCCTTCCGGCTTCTTGGTCTCAGGATCGGCGAAGTGGCTTCGTATTTCCTGAAGGCGTTTTTCAGCCTGTTCGTTGCCCTGTAACCGTTTGGTTTTTTCCAACGCGGTATCAAAGGCATCAAAGGTCAATTCGTTGTATCCGAACGAACGAATCCGTTTGACGGCTTTCATCATCGCCTGATTACGGAACCCCGTGAGATGTTCGGAGTCGATTTCCTTCAAGCCGAGCTTGCGCGCACGCCGTTCTGCGGCCTTACGAATCCCGCTCCTGACGAAATCCGGCGAAGTCTGAAGGCGCTTCCACGCTTCATCCGTCCAAGCGATCTGTTCCTGCGGCGCCTCCCATAATTGGACGAGCGACTGCTCGTCAATCTGCGTCAAACCCTTCTCGCGAGCCAAGTCCTCCGTGTCACGTTTCAGCATGTCGGTCACAAACTCGACCGCGATCGGCGGCGAACTCTTGAGTTTTTCCCGAAGCCGCTCGAGCGCGCCTTCCGTCCAGTGCAATGGCGGGGCAGCGGCCTCCCGAACGTCTCCCAGGGCTTCCACCCGTTCAAAGAGCTCGACGTTCACTTCCATGTGCCCGCCTTCTCTCGCAACTTCCTCGGCAATCTGCTTGATCATTCCGCGCATGAACTCCGGTACGGTGTTCAAGCGTTCTTTGGCCGCCGCGGTCCAGGGGAGGCGGCCCTGTGCCATCGCTTCGGCCGCCTCGGCCATCCCTGAGGCACCACCCATGCCGCCCATCATCTGGCTCTTGAACTGTTCGAGGATCGCTTCGGTGATTTCGGTATAGCCCAATTCACGGGCTTTTTTCTCGGCGAGCCGACGGACCATGCCGCGCAGAAAGATCGGGGCGCGCTCCATGCGCTTCTGAGCGCCTTCGGTCCACCGGACGTCGGCGGCGACCGTGTCGTTGGAATCTGATGCCATTGGGTGTTCCTTTACATGTCTTACTGGTTGAGCAATTCCTTGAGCTCCTTGCCGGCCTTGAAGAAGGGGACCTTTTTGGCAGGCACCGCCACGGTGGCGCCCGTTTTCGGATTGCGTCCTTCTTTCATCCTCCGCGATCTGAGACGGAAACTGCCGAACCCACGGATTTCCGTCTTGTCGCCGTTCTTCAACGAATCCCTGACGCAATCGAAAATCGTATTCACGACGATTTCCGCCTGCCGTTTGGTCAACGTCGTCACCTGCTCGGAGACCCGCTCGATGATCTGCGCCTTCGTCATATCCGACTCCCCTTTCGCTACGACGAGCGACGGCCCGTCGTTCCGACCGAGTTAAAACGCCATGAGGTACTTGAAGCTGACTCCTGCATAAAAATCCAGCTTCGGGATGAGCATCGATAGTCGGGAATCGATAAACTCCCTGAACGAGAAACGCCGCCGGGGTTCGATGACTTTCGGCTCGCCTTCGATCCCCGCCAGGTCGGCCGCAAGCTGGATGGCATCGTCCAAGTTGCCAAGTTCATCCACGAGTTTCGCGTCTTTGGCCTGGCGGCCGGTAAAGATGCGTCCATCGGCCAATGCCTGGACCGTCGACGGCTCGAGCGCCCGCCCTTCGGCGACGGCCTCGATGAACTGCTGGTGGACATCGTCCATCACGGCCTGCAGGAGAGCCTGCTCTTCTGCCGTCATCTTCCTGAGCGGTGAGCCGACATCTTTGAACTTCCCGCTTTTGACCACGATGCCTTCGACCCCGATCTTTTTCAGCAGTCCCTCGACGTTGGCCGTTTCCATAATCACGCCGATACTGCCTGTGAGTGTGCCGGGATTGGCAATGATTCGGTCGGTGGCGGCGGCAATGTAATACCCGCCGGACGCGGCGACGGTCCCCATCGACGCAATGACCGCCTTGTTGTTCTTGTTCCGCACCCGCTGCACCGCATCGTAGATTTCCTGAGAAGGCACGACGCCTCCGCCCGGGCTGTCGATCCGCAGGACGATGGCTTTGATCGAGGGGTTCTCGCCGAACCGTTTCAGCTCCGTCACCGTCGATTGGGCGTCCATGATGACCCCTTCAACCCGGATAAGTGCCACCCGGTCCTCAATCGAGAGATCCAGATCGGGGAACAACAGATTCACGAGCAGGAGGAGCGCGATGCCAATCCCTGCCAATAGAATAATCTTTCGAAGCAGGGATCGCTTGGCCGGTTTGCCTGAAGTTTCTTCGGTCATAGGATGTTCTACACGTTGGCAGCGCGGGACTGTCGAGTCCCGCGCTGCCGGTTATAACCTACTTCTCGTCGTCACCCGAGCCGCGCTTACGGTTTTGTTTCGCGGCCCGTCCGAGACTCTGATCGGGCGCACCTTGCGCGGCATGGTACTCGTCGACGTGCCGCCGCTCTGAATCCAGCTGATGGTCCCGGAGGCTCAGCGCAATCTTCCGTTCCTCTCGATCCACCTTAATGATCTTGGCCGTGACTTCATCCTGTAATTTGAACTTCTCTTCAAGCTTGGCAGTTTGATCCAACCCGGCTTCGCTGATATGGATCAACCCCTCCACGCCGCCGTCTAGTTCGACGAAGATCCCGAAATCAGCCACCTTGCTGACTTTTCCGGCAGTGGAATCGCCCACCCGGTAGCGGGCGGGAATTTCGTCATCCCATGGATCGCGGCTCAGCTGCTTGAAGCCCAGGGACAGCCGTTCCTTCTCCTTGTCGATCCGAAGCACCACCGCCTCGACTTTTTGGCCTTTCTTAAAGATTTCCGACGGATGCTTGATGTGCTTGGTCCACGACATGTCAGAGATGTGGATCAAGCCGTCGATGCCCTCGTCCAGGCCGATGAAGGCGCCAAAATCCGTCAGGCTCTTTACTTTGCCTTCGATGCGGGTCCCAATCGGATACTTGCTTTCCACCATGTCCCATGGATTCGGCGCAGTCTGCTTCATGCCGAGCGAAATCTTGCGGCTGGCAGGATCCACGTTCAGCACGGCGGCTTCGACTTGGTCTCCAATGGCGACCACCCGTGACGGATGCCGGACTTCGTGTGTCCAGGACATCTCCGACACGTGGACCAGGCCTTCCACGCCGGGTTCCAGTTCGACGAAGGCCCCGTAATCGGTCAGGCTGACAACGCGTCCCTTGACGCGCGTGCCGATCGGATACTTGCCGGCGACATTCGTCCAGGGATCGGCCGATTTTTGCTTCAATCCCAGCGAAATACGGCCGGTTTCACGATCGTATTTGAGGACGCTCACTTCGACGCGATCGCCGACATTGAACATTTCCGACGGATGTCCGACACGGCCCCAGGACATATCCGTGATGTGCAGCAGACCGTCGATCCCACCCAGGTCGATGAACGCACCGTAGTCGGTGATGTTTTTGACCATCCCCTGGATCAACTGGCCCTCCTTCAACGTGGCGAGCGTAGTCTGGCGTTTCTTGTCTCGGGTTTCCTCGAGCAGGACGCGTCTCGAGACGACGACATTGCCTCGACGATGGTTGATCTTGATGATCTTCATCGGGAACGTGCGGCCGACCAAGCCGTCGAGGTCCCTGACGGGATGCAGGTCGATTTGTGAACCCGGCAGGAAGGCCTTGACCCCGATGTCCACCATCATGCCGCCTTTGATCCGCGACACGACTTTGCCTTCAATGCTTTTCTCTTCCTTGTACAGCTTCTCCAATTCCTCCCAAATTTTCATCTTGTCGGCTTTTTCTTTGGAGAGGATCAGATTGCCGTCGGCATCTTCGCATTCCTCGATATAGACCTGGATGCGGTCGCCGAGTTTCAGGTGTTGCAGGTCGTCATGGGAAAATTGATCGCTCGGGATCATCCCTTCCGACTTGTAACCAATGTCGACGACGACTTTGTCTTTGGTTAACGCGACGACTCGACCTTCTGTAATCGTGCCCTCTTCGAGGTTCTTGAAGGTCTCCTCGTACAGGGCGGCCAAGGCTTCACGGTCCAACTGCGGCTCATTCGATTTCGAAACCGTACTCATGGGGACTGTCCTACTCTTCCGACAACCGTCGGGTGCTGATGATCAATGCCACCGGAGCTCACTCAGCATTGCGAACACCGGCGCTGGCGTGATGTTGAGGCGGGACGACCCCGCCCAGTGCGGCGATCCGCTCCATCACGACTCGACTCACTTCCTGATAAAACTGCTTCGTCTCCTTGTCCCCTTCCCGAGAAAAAGACAGGGGCGCTCCAAACGATACGGACACGGGATGAAACCGCGGCCGCTTGGCTCCGGCCGGCAGGACCTCAAACGTACCCTTGAGATAGGCCGGCACGACCGGACACCCCGTCTGGGCGACAATCATGCCCAGACCGGCCTTGGCCTGCCGCAGGTGTCCATCGAGACTGCGGCCCCCCTCGGGAAAAATCACGACCACCTTCCCGGCCTTGATCAACGCAATCGCCTGATCGAAGGCCTTGCGATCGAGGCGCCCGAGCTTGAGAGGAATCCACCCGAGCCACTGCAATATCCCTTTCACGCCTGGCATGAACAAGTCACTGCGGCCCAGGTACCATGCCCGCCTGAACATGCCGCATCCGAGCAGCGGAATGTCGAAGTAGCTGGCATGGTTGGCCGCCACCAGCACTCCCCCCTGCTTCGGGACAGATCCCTCGACCCGAAACCGGAAGCACAACCACGCGACCGTGCGTGCGAGCACCCATAAGATCCCGTACGCGACCGAACTCACAATTTGGACGTCACGACAGCCATCATCTGGTTGACGACCTCTTCCGCAGACAAGCGTGACGTATCGATATGCTGGGCGTCGTCGGCCGGGACCAACGGCGCCATGGAGCGGGACCGGTCGCGATCGTCCCGACCCGCCAATTCAGCGCTCGTCTGCTCGATCGCACCGCGATGACCGGCTGCCACCAGTTCGCGATGGCGACGTTGGGCACGGACGGTCGGATCGGCCTCCAGGAAAAACTTTACGGGCGCAGCTGGAAATACCTTTGTGCCCATATCGCGGCCTTCCGCCACCACGGAGCCTTTCTTCCCGATCTGGCGTTGCACCGGCAGCAGCCATGCTCTCACAGCCGGCACGGCAGAAACGACCGAGGCCGCTTCGGAAACAGCTGGTGTCCGGAGCTCCTTCGTCACGTCCTTGCCGTTTATCGACACCGTCACGATGTGGTTCTTCACGTGCATTTGCAGAGACAACTTCGGCAGCAATCCCACCACCGCCTCCGCATTCCCCGGCTCGAGCCCATGCTCCAGCACCGCCCAAGCCACCGACCTGTAGAGGGCCCCTGTGTCGAGATACAAAAACCCCAGCCGCGAGGCCAACAGCTTTGCCACCGTACTTTTTCCGACTCCGGCCGGTCCATCGATCGCTACGATCATTCGTTCGCAACCCTTCTGTCGTCTTCCGATCTTTAATGCCTGTCCGTCAACCGTGAGAGTGATTCGGAAAAATTCGGGAACGACGTCTCAATACATTCCGTGTCCTGCACCACGGACTCACTCGGTGCAGTTAATGCGGCAATCGCCAGCGACATCGCCACGCGATGGTCTCCATGGCTGCGACCGTTCGTGGCTTGAAGCCGTCCATTTTCCTTGGTCCGGCCCAAGCCTTGGATCACCATTCCGTCCGGTCTTTCGTCCACCTGCGCTCCCATCGCGCGCAATTCAGCCGCCATCGTCGCGATCCGGTCGCTTTCCTTCACGCGCAATTCGTCCGCTCCCGTGACGATGGTTTCCCCCTCCGCGACCGCCGCGGCGACGCAGAGGATCGGAAACTCGTCGATGGTCTGAGGGATCAGATCGGCCCCGATCGTCACACCATGAAGCGGAGCGGATTTCACACGAATGTCGGCCACGGGTTCGCCGGCTTCGTCGCGCCGGTTGAGCAACTGAATGTCACCGCCCATGCGGTGTAAAATGTCGAGCAGTCCTGCTCTCGTCGGATTTACGCCGACCCCGGTGATCGTCACATCCGAACCGGGCAGGATCGTGGCTCCCACGATGAAGAACGCCGCGGCGGAAAGGTCGCCAGGGACAGTCAGTTGAGGCTGAGCGGCCCAGCCGACGGACGGTCTCCCTTCCATCATCAGCGTGAGACCTTCCCGAATCAGCGGCAACCCAAAAAACTTGAAGAGACGCTCGGTATGGTCCCGCGACAGCCGGGGTTCCGAGAGCCGAGTCATGCCCTTGGCGAACAGCGCCGCCAGCAGCAGGGAGGACTTGATCTGAGCGCTGGCAACCGGCGAAACGTAAGTGATGGCACGCAGCGTCGTGCCGTTTACCGCCAAAGGAGCCAGCTCGCCGCCCTTTCGCCCCGCAATGGTGGCGCCCATCTCACGAAGGGGTTTGACGATCCGTCCCATGGGACGGCGCCTGATGGAGGCATCACCGGTAAGCACGCTGAAAAAATCCTGTCCGGCTAGCAGTCCGGTCAGCAGCCGGATGCCCGTGCCCGAGTTCCCGCAATCAATGACGCCGCTCGGCTCGGTGAGCCCCCACAACCCTTTCCCGTATACGTGTAACGCATCGGGGGTTTCGTCGATTCTCACTCCCAGGGCCTGGAGCGCACGCATGGTGTTGAGACAGTCTTCACCCCGGCAATAGCGCTTGAGTGTGCCGATACCTTCGGCCAACGCGGTGAGGATGAGCGCGCGGTGGGTGATCGACTTGTCCCCGGGCACGGTCATGGTGCCGTGGAGAGACTGACCGGGGCTGATCGTCAACGTCGTCAAGTGTGCGCCTCTTCCATCGACTGGTTCCGAAGATGCTCGTTCCTCAGGACCGGATCGGAAATTTCTCTCGCTCTTCCTTTGCCCGCTCCAACAACTTTTCGATGCCGGCCGCATCTCCCATTTGGATCAATTGTCTCAATTCACCCAAGGATCGCTCGTACGCCCTGATGCAGCCGACGACATTCTCGCGGTTCCAAAGAAAAATATCCCGCCACATCTCCGGCGAACTTGCAGCAATCCGTGTCGTGTCACGCAATCCGCCGCCCGAGTGTCCGGCCAAGTCCAGCGCGGGCACTTCGGCGCGGATTTCGACGAGCGCATTCATGAGGGCGAAGGCCGCCACGTGCGGCAAATGACTGACCGCCGCTAAAATCTTGTCGTGCAGATGGGGGTCCATGGTGAGCACCACCGCCCCCGCCTCCTGCCAGAGGAACTGCATCCGTTCGAGCGCCTGAGGGTCGGTCTGTTCGGTCGGCGTCAGAATGCAGCGTCTCCCGGAAAACAGGTCTTCGGATGCCGCCGCCGCGCCGGTCTTTTCTTTTCCTGCGATGGGATGGGCACCGACGAAGTGCACGCCGGCCGGCATGTGACGTTCCGACCGTTCGACCAACTCTCCTTTCACGCTTCCTACGTCTGTCACAATCGCACCGGGCCGCAAATAGGAGGCCCACTCTTTCAGATGGCGCTCATAGGTATCGACCGGCGTCGCCAGAATAACGAGGTCGGCGTCTTGCACCGCCTCCTTGGGATCCACCACATACCGGTCGATCGCGCCCAGCGCGACCGCCGTCTTGAGATTCTCGATGCGCCGGCCCACGCCCACGACACTGGAGGCCAACTCCTTACGGCGCAGGATCATGCCGAGAGAACCGCCGATCAGCCCGACTCCGATAATGACCGCCCGATCGAATGCCAATTTCATTACACTTCTCTTCCTACTGCGTGGGCGATCTTGCGCATGTCGTGCATCAATTCTTTGAACTTGGTCGGCTTGATCGACTCTTCACCGTCGCACAGCGCGCACTCGGGATTTGAATGGACTTCAATGAGGATTCCGTCAGCACCCGCGGCCACCGCGGCCTTCGACATCGGGGCGACCAAATTCCATTTTCCGGTCGCATGGCTGGGATCGACGATTACGGGGAGGTGCGACAATTCTTTTAGCGTTGGAATCGCGGCGAGGTCGAGGGTGTTGCGGTACTGGGTCTCGAAGGTGCGGATGCCGCGCTCGCAGAGCATCACGTTCCGGTTTCCTCTGGACATAATGTATTCGGCCGACAGGAGAAACTCTTTGATCGTGGCCGAGAGGCCCCGCTTCAACAACACGGGCTTGTCGTAAGCGCCTACTTCCTTTAACAGCTCGAAATTCTGCATGTTCCGCGCACCGATCTGGATAATGTCAGCCTTCTCGAGGAACAGCTCAATATCGCGGGTGTCGAGAATTTCACTCACGACCGGCAATCCCGTCTGCTTTCTGGCCTCTGCCAGATAATCCAACCCCTCGCGGCCCAACCCCTGGAACGAATACGGCGACGTGCGTGGTTTATAGGCACCGCCGCGCAAGATACTGGCCCCGGCGGCCTTGACCTCGTGCGCAATCCCGACGGTCAGTTCGAGTCGTTCCACGGCGCACGGACCCGCCATGATCGCAAGACGGTTCGCGCCGATCTTGACCCCACCCACGTCGATGATGGTGCCTTCCTTTTTGAATTCCCGGCTGACGAGCTTCCAGGGAGCCAAAATGGGAAGGACGCTTTCCACCCCGGGGAGGGCCGTGAGTGGCTGATTTTGAAGGATGCGGTCATCCCCGATGACTCCGATGATCGTCCGTTCCTGTCCGGTCGAGAGCTGCGATTTCAATCCCAGTTCTCGAAGCCGATCGACAATGTGGTCGACTTCCCGCTCGGATGCATCCGGCCTCAACACGATGATCATGATGTCCTCGCCTTGGTTCCGCCCGCCTGTAACACTTGTCCGAGTGCTGTCAGGAACGCCCGATTTTCTTCCGCCTGTCCGATCGTCACACGAAGCATGCGCCCTTCGATATGACGAACGATGACGCCCAGCCGTAAGAGCGCGTCGAATACCTGGCGGCCGTCACGGCCGACGTCGAAGTACACAAAATTGGCTTCGCTCGGGATTGGCGCGAAACCAAGTGCGCGCAGTCCAGTGACGACCTCGTCCATCCCTGTCTGGTTCACGGCCCGGCTTTTCGCCACATGTTCATCGTCGTCCAATGCCGCCAGTGCCGCACGCTGTGCAAGGCTGTTGGCGTTGAACGGCGGTCTGACGCGATTGAGAAAATTTACAATCTCTGGAGTCGTCACGCCATAACCGATACGCATACCGGCCAATCCATAAATCTTTGAAAACGTCCTCAACACAATGGCATTGCGTCCTTGTTTCACGTAGGCCATGGAGTCAGGAAACTCCGCGCTGCGGACATACTCGAAGTAGGCCTCGTCGAACACGACGACGACACGCTCGGGAATGCGCGCGAGCAACCGTTCCACCTCGTCGGCCGTGACCATGGTCCCGGTCGGGTTGTTGGGATTGCAGATAAAGAGCAGTCGCGTCCGATCGGTAATCGCATCAGCCATGGCCGTGAGGTCATGACGCCAGTTCACCAAAGGCACAATGACGGCCTTCCCGTGGGCAGCCATCACCTCCATCTTGTAAATGACGAACGTCTGATCCGCCATGACCGCTTCGTCTCCCGGCGACAGAAACGTGCGGGCCAACAGGCCGAGGATCTCGTCGGAGCCGTTGCCAAGAATGATCTGGTCGGCAGTGACTTTCCAGCGGTCCGCAAGGGCCTGTCGTAAGCGGAAGGCTCCGCCGTCCGGGTATCGGTGCAGTGTGGCCACACCCTCATGAATCACCCCCAATGCCTTCGGGGAGGGGCCCAGCGGGTTTTCGTTCGAGGCCAGCTTGATGACGCGGGTCAGCCCCAACTCGCGCTGCAGTTCCTCGATCGGCTTCCCCGGAACGTAGGGACTCAATGCAGCGATATCGGGATGAACGTGAAGTGTCATGGGATCAACTGTGGGCCGGATAGGAGCCAAGCACTTTCATGAACAGACAGCGCCCGGTGATTTCCTCGACGGCCTTTTTCACGCGTTCTTCTTCAATATGGCCTTCGACATCCACAAAAAATATGTACTCCCACGCTTTGCGTCTCGAGGGGCGAGACTCGATTTTGGTCATGCTCAGCCCGTGGGAGGCAAAGGGACGCAGCAAATCGTAGAGCGCACCGACCTTGTCCTTGATCGACAGCATGAGGGAAGTCTTGTCTTTCCCCGTGCGTTGCGGAGGCTTCTGGGACAAAACAAGAAACCGCGTGAAGTTGTTGAGATTGTCCTCGATCCTCGATTTGATGACCTTGAGGCCGTACAACTGCGCGGCCAGTTCCGAGGCAATTGCCGCGATGGAGGGGTCGTCAAGGCACATTTCGGCGGCGCGGGCGGTGCTGGCGACTTCCGACACGGGGACGTGCGGCATATTGGTTTCCAGCCAATTGCGGCATTGCGCGATCGCGTGCGGATGGGAGCAGATCTTCTTCACGTCTTCCGCGGCTCCCGACTTCGACATGAGATGGTGTGACACTTCCTGAAGGACTTCCCCGTAAATCAAGAGGTTAGAGTCAATGAACATGTCAAGCGTATGGTTGACCACGCCTTCGGTGGTGTTCTCGATGGGGACGACTCCAAAGTTGGCTCTCCCTCGCTCGACTTCGCTGAACACTTCCTTGATGCTGTTGACCGGCACATATTGCGCCGACGCTCCGAACTTTTGGGTACAGGCCATATGCGTGAATGTCGCTCGCGGCCCGAGATAGGCCACTTTCTGCGGACCTTCCAGAGAGAGCGACGCCGACATGATCTCCCGATACACCGGCCGGATGGCATCGGAAGGAAACGGACCGGTGTTTTGTGAGACCAGTCGCTCGATGATCGCCGCCTCCCTGGCCGGGGTGTGCAGGTTCGCACCAGCATCCTGCTGCTTTTTGAGTTTGCCGATCTCGACGACGCTTTTCGAGCGCTCGTTGAGGAGACGCAAGATCTCGTCATCGATCCGATCAATCTCTTTCCGGTATTCGGAAAGGTCACCGGGCATGAATGGAACCCCCTCCACCCGTGCCCCATGAGTTGGACGAACGTCCAGAGGCAGGACAGGTGCGAGCAAGCAAGGAATGATACAGGAACCGCTTCGAGGAATGCAAGGAGAGCCCAAGACTTTCAGGAACTTGCGTGTATTTTAATGAAAGGGAGTACCGGCCGTTCTCCAGGCCTTGTGAGGAGGTTCAATACAGCAATGTCGACGGCCTCTTGAAATGGTCCAAGGCCGCCTTCGTGACCTGCCGGCCACGACCCGTCCGGTCGAGGAAGCCGGCCTGGATCAGATAGGGCTCGTAGACGTCCTCGAGAGTGGTCCGATCCTCCTGCACCGCGGCAGCCAGAGACTCGACTCCGACCGGTCCACCGCCGAATTTGTCGATGATTGTCAGCAGGATGTTGCGGTCCATCTCGTCGAAACCGGCAGCGTCCACCCCCAACCATGTGAGCGCGTCCTGGGCCACCGCGCGAGTGATCCGTCCCTCCGCCTTGACCTGTGCATAATCACGAACCCGTTTGATGAGCCGATTGACGATACGAGGCGTGCCACGGGCTCGACGCGCGATTTCCTCGGCCCCGGGTTGGTCGATGGCAATCCCGAGCAAGCCGGCTGAGCGCATGACGATCACTTCCAGTTCGGCTGGAGAATAGAATTCCAGGCGATGGACAAGGCCGAACCGGTCTCGCAGCGGCGAGGTCAGGGCTCCGGCTTTCGTCGTCGCGCCCACTAGCGTGAAACGTGGTAGATCAAGCTTGACCGTTCGTGCGGCCGGTCCCTGGCCGACGACCAGATCCAGCTGGAAATCCTCCATCGCGGGATACAAGGCTTCCTCGACCGAGGCGGGCAAGCGGTGAATCTCGTCGATAAAGAGGACGTCGTGTTCTTGAAGGTTCGTCAGGATCGCTGCAAGATCGCCCGCATGCGCAAGGACCAGTCCGGAGGTCGAGCAAAACGTCCCTCCCATTTCTCGCGCAATAATGTGAGCGACAGTGGTCTTGCCGAGTCCCGGTGGACCGTAGAAAATCGTATGGTCGAGCGGTTCCCTCCGCTGTTTCGCCGCTTCGATGCAGATCCGAAGGGAATCCTTCATGCGCGCTTGCCCGATGTACTCGTCCAGCGTTTGAGGGCGGAGCGTGTGCTCCATGCTCCGTTCCTCTTCGCTCAACTGCGCATTGACGACTCGCTGTGACATGGTGACCCGGACTCCTTGATCATCCCCTCATGGTTTATCAGGCGGGGGAATATATTTCGGTGGCGGCGGTAATGCCCCTTGGCCTGGGGCCGGCATGTTGCCGCAATCCGGTGGGCATACTTTTCTTCCTTGAGTCGGATCCGGCAAATTGAGCTCCATTCGCTCCAATTGACATTGCGACAGCCGGCCTCCGTCCTGGCTTCCGCAACGAGCCGGCACGGACGAACTCCCGATCTCGCGATACCCGTCTGGACAGAAACCACACACCGGCAGCAGGTTCGCCCCCAGAGGCAAGCACTGCACGAGCGTGGGGTCGCCGTCCTTACAGATCTCAGGCGCCTGGGTCGTACCCGTTGTCGCATAGCCCTCCGGACATTTTCCGCAGGTCTTGCGGATGCTCTTCGGTTCCGCGGAGGCGTCATCCGCCGATGAGACGACTGGAGGCGCCCCATAAAGAACGCCGACCAGCGCAAGGCTGATAGACCAGGTCTTTCGAAGAACGGTCGGTTCATTCACGTGCATGGTCACCCCCTCGCCAAATTCTTCAAGCTTTCACGAATGAGTTCCTGGAGGGTCATGGGTCCGGAACGAGACCGTTGCGCCGCCTTCAGTGCCTCTTTGGCATCCGATGACCGATAGCCCAAGTTCGTCAAGGCCGAGAGCGCATCATCAAACGTGTCGTCTCCACCTTTCGAGACAGGGGAATCGTGAGACGTGAGCGCCGGATGCAGTTTCGTCACTCTATCCTTCAGCTCCAGGACGAGACGGCCAGCTGATTTCTTCCCGATCCCAGGGACGGTTTCGAGTTTCTCAACGTCCCCCGATTGAATGGCCGAAACGAGATCCGAAACGGGGAGCGCGGACAGAATTCCCAAGGCCGACTTGGGCCCGATGCCGGAAACGCTCATCAAGAGCACGAATGCATCTTTTTCCTGAGGCGTGCTGAACCCAAACAGTTGGATGGCATCCTCACGGACATGTGTATGGATGCTTAAAGTCAGGTTGTCGCTGAGGTTTGGGAGGTTGTAGTAGGTGCTGAGGGGAATAAAGACTTCGTATCCGACCCCTTGGACGTCGAGAGCCAGATGGGTGGGCGCCTTGAAGGCCAATCGGCCTGTCAGAAGGGCGATCATTCGTCGGTGGTGGAGACTTACCCTGCGGCCGTGGCCGCGACCTTTTCCATCACGTCGTCCGGAATATCGAAGTTGGCATGCACCTTCTGAACGTCGTCATGCTCGTCGAGAATCTCCATGAGCCTCAACATCTGCTCTGCGCCCTTTTCCTGAAGCTTGACGGTGTTCTGGGGGATGTAGGTGATCTCTGCCAGCGACGTGTCGATCTTCGCATCCGCGAGGGCCTTCTTCACCGGGTCGAAATCATGGGGGTTGGTGATCACCTCAAAGGTCTTCTCGCCGACTTTCACGTCTTCCGCCCCGGCATCCAGCGCCAGCGACAGCAGGGTGTCTTCGTCGCTTTTGGACTTGTCGACCGCGAGCAGCCCCTTCTTGTGGAACTGCCAGGACACCGCGCCCGCCTCGGCCATATTGCCGTGATTTTTCGTCAGCACGCTACGGATCTCCGCCACGGTGCGGTTCCGGTTGTCACTGGTGATCTCGATCAGCAGGGCGGTTCCGCCGGGGCCATACCCTTCGAGCGTGAACTCCTCATACGTCACGCCGGGCAACTCTCCCGTACCCCGTTGGATCGCTTTCTTTAACGTGTCCCCGGGCATATTGGCTTCCTTCGCCTTCGCAATCGCCAGTCTCAACCTGGGATTGCCGTCGGGGTCGCCGCCCGTGCGAGCTGCAATGGTGACTTCGCGAATAATCCGGGTGAAAATCTTCCCCCGTTTCGCGTCCTGAGCCCCTTTATGGCGCTTGATGGTCGCCCAGTGACTATGTCCGCCCATGGTCCAACTCCAAGTTCAGCCCTGCAGCGACGGCCAGTATGACAGAGAACGGTGATCGTGAAGTTGTAGACCTAACACAGCGTTTGGAAGGGTGTCAATTAACTGCAGGAGGCTTATTCCGAATAGATGAGCAATTGCGCCCCGATGAGGAGTATGAGGGAACCCCACACCCATTCCCAATTTGTGGACCGTGCCGGTTCTGCCGGCCCCACCCAGGTGGACATGAGCTTGGACGAGCCCGCGGTGACGGCCATCGTTCCCATGATGGCGTGGTGCATGGCAATTTTCTGCGCCGACGGGTGAAATCCATGAGAGTGCCCGAAGAGCATCAGGCCTCCGACGATCGCCATGAGCGGCAGGGGGGAAGCCCAGGCCTTATGTCCGATTCGTCCCAGGCGGCGGAACAATTCGACGCTTCCGACCCCCAAAGCCAGAATCCCGTAGATCTTATGTTGCAGGATCTCGTGATCTCCGCCCATGAAGGTTTGCGCCAAACTGAGCGACCCGATTGGCCAGGCTTCGTGATCGCTCCAAATGATGATAAGCAGGCTCGCAAGCAGGAGGGCTGAGGGTAACAGGAGTCTGGCCCAGTGGAGCGACGACAGGCGCAGAACGTAGGATAATTCGGCGAGCCCCATCAGGACCACCATGAATCCCGCAATGTGATGGTTGCGTTCCGAATAGGCGATCCCTTTCGCAGAACCTTCCCATCCTTCCGTCGACGTTGCGTGGTCGTGCCCGTCATGGCCGCCGGAGGGCGGCGGGTCGTGATGGAGCGGAACTGAATGTTGGGCGAACAACGGAACGGCGGTCAGTAACACAAGCAGTGCCGCCCGGCAGAGAACAGTTGTTAGGAAAAATCTCCCGCGCATGGGTCGTCGAATGTTGGCATAGCAAAGGCCCATCCAGTCCGACCGGATGGGCCTTTCGTCTTTCAGGGCGAGAAGCGGTCTCACGCTACATAAACTTCATGAATTTGTCCTTGGCATCATCCATCACTTGGGCCGTGATGGTGACGACGCCGCGTTCCTTCGCGAGCCGCTCAATTTCCTTGCGGGCCATCGGACGAATGAAGTCCGGAATGTTGTCGAGACGCTGTTGCGCTTCGGGTGTCCAGGACATGCCGTTGGGCGAGTCATTCTTCGAATCGTCCATCACTTGTAGGTTGATCGTCTGGTACCCTTGCTTGCGTGCGTAGGCTTCGACACTGCTCTGCACCATAGGCTTCACAAACGCAGGAAGCCGGTCCAGTTTCTCTTTTGCGTCGGGGGTCCAGGTAAATTCGGACTTGCCCGAGCCGCCATTCGCGGGCTTCCCGCTCGACGTCAGGCCCATTTCCGCAACCATAGCCGAGAAGGGGCATCCGCCACTGGCTTTTTCACCGGGTTTCCCGGGAGCAGGAGACGCAGCCGCGGGCTGTCCGCCCTGAATTTTTTCGTTCAAGTACGCGGCCATCTGTCCAGAGCCCGCCTGCGCCTCATCTTTGAGCGTGCCGCGGGTCATTTCAAACGGCTGTGCCTGCGCAGTCCGTCCTCCTAACTGCACACCGAGCGAGCTGACCATCTGCGTCTCACCGGGGTTGGTGACCATCGAGAACTTGGCGCCGCAGGACGGGCAGCCGAAGAACACACCCAGCGATCCTTCGCCGGGTTTTTCCACTTTCTCGAAGTTCATATAGGTTTCACAGTTGAGACACACAAATTTCATGGCATCTCCTCTCCGCTCACAATTGTTCTGCGAGGACTCTCTTGTAGTCCAACAAGGTTCGGATCCGGCCCGCAATGTCCTGATAGCGTTGGATGGTCGGGTAGGTCTCATCCAGCAGCGGCTCGCCCTTGTCAAACGTGCGGGCCAGTTTTCGGTCGAACGGGATCCGGCCCAGCAAAGGAAGGTCAAGCGCTTCGCACATGGCCTCGGTATTGCCTTCAAACAGCTCGTTCAGCTCACCGCACGAAGGACATCGGTACTCGCTCATATTTTCGACGATGCCCAGCACCTTGATGCCCATGTCGCGAGCATAGGTGACGGATTTCTGCACGACATCAGAGGCCACCTCTGAAGGCGTCGTCACGACAATGGCACCGGCCAGATCGGGGATGAAACCGGCAATCACCGGCGGTTTATCGGCGGCCGCGCCAGGTGGCAGATCGGCCAGCAGGTAATCCAGTTCTCCCCAGATCACATCTGCCAGAAATTCCCGGATCACGTTCATTTCCATCAAGCCTAACCATACGGGGCTCACATCCATCGGCCCCTTCCACCGGACCGGCGAGGCTGCGCCCAGGAAGAAATCCATCGAAGCGACCTTGACGCCCAGGGGGCCAACCGGGGGCACCGCTCCCTCTGGCGTCATCGTCAACGATTGACCATGCAGGCCGAGCATGCGAGGAACACAGGGGCCGTTGAGATCAACATCCAGGAGACCGACACGAGCCTGTTGGCGAGCGAGGGCGAGGGCGAGATTCACGGTCGTCATGCTTTTGCCGACGCCGCCTTTGCCGCTCATCACGACCAGCTTGTGCTTGATGCCGGCCATGCGGGCTTGCACCTGCTTCATCTGTTCGGTGATCTGCTCAACGACTTTGGCGTCGTCGGAGTACCGGAGCCTGCTCAGAATGGTCTTCAGGTCTTTTTCGTGAGCCATCAGCACCACCCACCTGGTAAATGAAAGGTGGTACCGTAGCACAGCAATTTCCGATGAGTCAAACCGCTGGAAGGGGGAAGACCTTGTAGAAACAGGAGAATCGGTGGTGTTCGAAACCTCGCTCAGGAGATCTCTCTGGTACCTAAATCGAATACTGAAACGTTGGCTTGGCTCCGATCGCTTGCGCCAAGACCCCGCGACGCTTGAGTTCGTCCAGGATCCGCTTGGTCGCTGCATCGAAGTCGGCCGGACCGGAGAAGACAATGTCGGCGTCCGTGGAAGCCGCTTCGGGAAGCTTGCTCATATGGATCGATATCACCGGCGTAGGATGGACCAGCGTCCTGATGGCCTGTGCAGCCTCCTCATAGTCCATTCCGAAGGGGTTCGTGGTCGAGACCACGATCAACCCCGTATCGGCCAATAGCCGGGCCACTTCGCCGTAGCGCCGGGCCATTTCCATCGTCTGCCCCCGCTGATCATCCGCAAGATCGGCGTCCAGCCCCCTCCGGAGATTCTCGCCGTCCAGAAGGTACGCATGGCGGCCGTCGGCCACCAGCCTCGCTTCCAGCTTCTTGGCCAGAAACGACTTGCCGGTATGCCGCCCACCCGCAATCAGCACAATGGCGGCGCGGTGACCGTATTGCTGGGCTCGCTCTTCGATACCGACCTCCCCCTTCACCCACGCAAAATCGCGGCGACGCGCTTCTTCGCGGAGAATCTCCTGATCATCCCGAATCATCTCCGTCACGATGCCGCCTCCGGCGATGTCGTACTCATCCACCAGGACGAATCGACCCGTGGCTTCGAATGACGAAGAGAGGTCAAATGCCACCGGCGCCTTGGTGCGGAGAGTCAGTTCTGCGACCTGGTTGCGACCGACCGTCTTGCTGCCCTGCTGTTGGTTCAAATCCATCGTATCGATGATCCGGTGAATCGCCGCGACTTCGCATTCCACTTCTTTCGTGGCGACGCGAAGCAGATACCTGCGGCCTTCCTCCAACGGGCGCTTGCCGAGCCAGAACAGATTCGCTTTGAACGCCGTCGACACGAGCGGCAACTGCTCTTGGTGAGTGGCAATCTCTCCACGTTCGACGAAAATCTGTTCATCGAGGGTAATGCCGACGGATTGTCCGGCATCGGCGGAAGTCGGCACCGGTTCGATATTGAAAGCCTCGATCGTGCGAATGTTCGCGCGCTTGTTGGAGGGCGAGAAGACAAGATGATCGCCGATCTTCATCCGGCCCGCCGCGATCCGCCCAGCAAGGATGCGCCGGGCATCGAATTTATAGACGTCCTGAACCGGGAAGCGCAGCGGCTGCTCGGACCGCACGGTTTCCTTCCTGAACGTGCTGAGCGCTTCCAGCACCGTCGGACCCTGGTACCAGGCCATCGCTGCGCTGCGATTGGCGATGTTGTCGCCCAGTTTCGCACTCACCGGAATAATGTGTTCCGGGTTTGCGCCGAACTGCCCCAGGAATTCCCGGTACTCCTTTTCGATACCCTCGAACACGTCCTGCCGGTAGCCGACCAGGTCCATCTTGTTCACGACAACCGCGAACTGACGCACGCCCAAAAGGGACAATAGATAGCCGTGTTTCTTTGACTGTTCCTTCACCCCCTCCAGTGCATCGATCAACAGCAGCGCCGCCTCGGCGCGCGCGGCGCCCGAAATCATGTTCTTGAGAAATTCTTTATGGCCGGGCGCGTCGATGATGATGTACTGCCGGCCCTTCCAATGAAAGAACGTCCTGGCTGTATCAATCGTGATGCCCTGCTCCTGCTCCTCCAGAAACGCATCGAACAGGAAGGCATATTCGAATTCCTTGCCTTGCTGACGGCAGATGGCCTGAACCTTTTCCAACTTGCCATCCGGCAGGGAGCCGGTATCCGCATAGAGTCGTCCGAGCAACGTGGACTTGCCGTGATCGACGTGCCCGACAATGACAATATTGAGATGTTCGGAGGATTTCGCAGTGCTCATAGCCGCCTACCGTTACATGTATCCATCTTTTCGCAACAACTCCATCCCTCGCCCCTCGTCTTGGGCGCGCCCCGACCGCTCGGCCACGGTGGTGTGACGCAGCTCTTCAATGATGTCGTCCACTGTGGTGGCGGTCGACTTGATCGGCATCGTACAGGGCGCGCATCCCAGGCTGCGGTAACGGGTCCCGTCACCCTTGTTCAGGTAAAGGTCGATAAAGGGAATGTTCTCGAGCTTGATATATTCCCAGATGTTGATCTCAGTCCAGTCCAGGAGCGGATGGATGCGGATGTGCGTGCCGGGAGGGAACGTCGTCTTGAATTGGTCCCACAGCTCAGGCGGCTGGTCACGAAAATCCCAGTCGCCATGCTTGTCGCGGGGTGAAAAATACCGCTCCTTCGCCCGGGTGCCTTCCTCATCGGCCCGAACCCCCAGAATGACGCCCGTATATCCCTTCTGCTCGAGCAGCTGTTTGAGCCCGTTCGTCTTGAGCGCGGTACAACAGGTCACCCGCCCCAGCGTGTGGTTCATCCCCGCCGCGAGCGCCTCTTTATTCTGTCCGACGACGAGATTGAGGTGCCACTCCCTCGCAAGGCGGTCACGATACTCGATCATCGCCGGAATCTTGTAACTCGTATCCACATGGAGCAGGGGGAACGGCACATGCCCGAAAAATGCTTTGCGCGCGAGCCAGAGCAGCACGGTCGAGTCTTTGCCCATGGACCAGAGCATGGCCAGGTTATCGAAATGCTTGTAGGCTTCTCTCAGAATATAGACGCTCTGATCTTCAAGCTGACGAAGATGTTTCACACGATGCTCCCGAGAATCGGCTTAAAAGTTTTGAGCGGCTGCCAGTGTCTGAGTGAGGGCTTCCAATTTTTTCGCCCCGGCGCCATTTTCGAGTGCTCGACGCGCCAACAACGTGCACTCCGCCAACGATCGGCCTCTGCCGCCTGCGTAGAGCAGCAGGCCGGCATTGAGCAGCACCCAATCTCGCTGTCCACCGCCCACCTGGTTATGCAGGATGCGTTTGAGGAGGTCGGCTTCCTTTTCCCGTTGCTCCGGAGGATACCCCGCCATGTCGCGGGATGTCCCGGATGGCAAGCCGGCATCCTTGGAAGTCAGGGTCAAGGGGGTAATGCGCTCGTCGCGCAGCTCCAACACTTTGGTCGCCATCGCGATGGACAATTCTGGATCGCCTTCGACGCCCCTCACGACAAGCGCCCTTGGTAGACCGAGCATCCGGATAGCCTCGACGGTTTTCTCGAAATGGGGTGGATGCGTCAGACCGACGACTTGTGAGGCTGCGCGAGCCGGGTTCAGGAGCCTCGCGATCGGATGAAACACGTTTCGGACACCGAGTTCCTGTCTCATTTCGAGGAAGCGATACAGCGGCGGATGGTACAGCCCGATGTCCAGGTACCCGAATCCATGCTTGATCACCATGTTCGCAACCGCCTTGCCCTCCAGGTCGATCGGTATGCCCAAGCCTCTAAGGACGGCAGCGTTTCCCGGGCGACCTGGAATGCCGTCGTACCCATGCATGAGCACGGCACCGCCTGCGGCGGCCGCAAGGATGGCTGCTCCAGCCAATGCATGAAAGGTGTCCTGCTTGCCCGCGTAAGACGGCAGATCGACGACGCCCACGTCCTGAGGAATGGGCAAGGCCCCCGCGTAGGACCGTGCGGCGGCGGTAAATGAAGCCAACTCGGTCACGGACTCCATCTTGAATCGCATTGCGATGAGAAATGCGCCCGTCTGTGCCGGCGTCGCGTCGCCTTCGATCAAGGCCTGCATGGCCCGCTTGGCCTCATCCCAGGTGAGGTCCTTGGAGACCTTGGGTCCTTTGGCAATTTTAGCGAGGAATTCTTGCATGCCCATTATGATGCCTTGTGAAGCCCGCATTCGGTTTTCTCACGCCCCTGCCAGCGCCCCGAGCGAGGATCCTCCCCGGGCATGACCGGCTTTGTACAATGGGTGCAGCCGATGCTCGGGTAGTGTTGGTCATGCAGCGGGTTGTACGGCACTTCATAGACCTTGATGTACGTCCATACCTCGGCCCACGTCCAACGGACAAGCGGATTGACCTTCACGAGTTGGAAGGTGTGGTCCCACTCGATCGGCTTGGCATTCGCCCTGGTCGGCGCTTGCTCCCGCCTAATGCCCGTAATCCAGGCATCGTAGCCGTCGAGGACGCGCCTGAGCGGCTCGACTTTCCTCAGCTGGCAGCATCGGTCCGGGCTGCTGGTCCATAACGCCTCGCCGTGCTGCTGCGCCTGCTGCTCCGGCGTCAGCAGCGACTTGACCTGATGCACCTGAGCCGGCTTCAGTTCGTACCGTTCAATGATGCGGTCGCGAGTCGCATAGGTCTCAGGAAACAAGAAATCGGTATCCAGGTAGAACACGCCTACCGAGGGGTCGATCCGATGCAGCATGTCCAAAAGCACGACATCTTCAGCGCCGAAGCTGCAGGCCAGGATAATCCTGGGGCGATAGCGTGCAACCGCTGCATCGAGAATCGCCTGAGGCTGGCTACCCTCGAGCGACTCTCCCCACGCCTGAATGTCGTCTGTGGACACTTTCATTCTTTCTCTTCTTTACTTATCTCACCCACCCACCCTCGCGGCGCCGAGACGCCGCGTTTAGCCTTCTCACCCACCCCCCCCCTCGCGGCGCCGAGACGCCGCGTTTACCCTGGTCATTCCACTTTTTCGACCAAGATTCGGTAATGCGCGGCTTCCGGTTCCAACGCCTCCTGGAGATGCACCACATGACCGTCGTTCTTCAGGCTCGTCGGTACGTTCTTGATCGGCTCGCCAGCATCCAACCACACTTCCAGCCTTTCACCGGAATCCATCATTTCCAGTTTCAGCTTCGTCTTCACATAATTGAGCGGGCAGGCCACCCCGCGGAGATCATAGACCGGAGCCCCGGTCGGTACGATCGCGGCAGGCTTCGCCTCCGCGCCTTTCGGTGCCGACGGTGCCTGTTCTTGCGCAGCGGAGAGTTTGAGATCCTTCCCCATCGTGTCTGTGGCCGAACGGCAGGCATCGACAAACCCTTTGGCGAATCCCATTTTTTCCCTGGCTGATTCAGCCGTCGTCTCCTTCGGTCCGAGATCGCCGACCTTCTTGCTCAAATCGCGATAGATGGCCGGCACGACGCCCTTCTGCGCGATCCGGCGATCGAATTCGGTGAATGTCTCGGCATCGCTCGAGGGTTCGAGGCCTTCCGTAACCAGTAATGCCTTGGCGGCGGCAAGCACGGCGCGGTAGGATTTGTTCACCGACACGGCATACTGATGATTATCCGTGAGTAGCTTGGCTTGATAGAGCTCCTGATCCGCTTCCAAAATACCGTTCTCGATCATTTCAAGCGCACCTCCCGCACACTCTCCCGGTCCGAGGTCCTCGAGGACAAACTCCTCTTCTGCCTCCCAGTCGTAATAGAAGGTCGCGTCGTCGGCAAACGCCGGCACCAGGGTGTAAGGAATGAGCTCGTCCTTCAAGGCGTTCTTCCCCACTCGATCGATGAACGCCGGCAACCCCTCGCCGGGCTTACGATCACGGCGATAGACATCGATGAGGTGCGTGATCGCGGCCGACACGGCTTTCGCCGGCAGCTTGACCGTCATCTGTCCGATCTTGGCCGTGCCGTTGACCTTGCCACCCAGATGCAACTCATAGAATGGTGCCGTATGCTCCCCGATGCGTTTGCCAACCCCATGCAAGCCAATCGTCGCAATGTGATGTTGCGCGCAGGAATTGTGGCACCCGCTGATCTTCACGCTCACATCCTTTAAATCTTCCGGCACTCGGCCGGCGGGGAAGACCTCAGCAAGCGCCCGCGCGAGACCCTTCGACGACGTGATGCCCAGACCGCAGGTGTCCGTACCGGGACAGGCAATAATGTCTTCGACCAATTCGGCTCCCGGGTCTGAGAGGCCTTGCGCCGCAAGTGCTTCATACAGGTCGCCGAGACGGGCTTCGGGTATCCAGCGGATGACCATATTCTGATTGATGGTGGTGCGAAGATTGCCGTTCGAATACCGTTCTGCCAAGTCGGCGAGGTGCAGCATCTGTCCGGCGGTCAAATCCCCCATGAACAGCTTCACGACCGCTGCAACATAGCCCGATTGCTTTTGAGGTACGACGTTTGTCCGCTTCCACATCCCAAAGGACGTTTCCTGCCCGGACCCGTTCATGGAACCGTTGACGTGCGGCTTTACGCCGTTCGACGTCGGCATGATCAACGGCAAGGGCTCATCCTTGTGCTCGAGCAGCTTCAACGGCTGCGTGCTTGGTCTCGCATGCCCCATGGCAACGTAGGTTTCCTCCCACCGACGCTTGAATTCCGCGAAGCCCAGCTTTTCGATCACGAATTTCATGCGGGCCTTGTTGCGGTTTTTCCGGTTGCCCAGTGTATCGAAGACTTTGATGACCGCTTCGATGCTGGGGATCAGTTCCTCGATTGGCGTGAACTCGCGCAACACCTGGGCGATGCGGGGCGCCGAACCGAGTCCGCCTCCTGCGACCATGCGGAAGCCAAGCGTACCGTCGGCTGCTTTCGCAGCCAGCAACCCGATATCATGAATTGGTGTCAGGGCGCAGTCGTGCCGGCACCCAGAGAATGCGATTTTGAATTTGCGCGGCAAGCTTT
Source organism: Nitrospira sp. (assembly GCA_036376045.1). Classification (GTDB taxonomy): domain Bacteria; phylum Nitrospirota; class Nitrospiria; order Nitrospirales; family Nitrospiraceae; genus Nitrospira_C. The sequence goes on along the minus strand of DASVBB010000063.1, from coordinate 13,109 downwards.
GATTGAGCGGATTCCGCAGGAGATGATAGGCCACGGTCTTCGCATACGGCGTGATGTCAAAAACCTCTCCCTGGCACACTCCGGCCAGATGGCAGCCCGTGACATTGCGAACGGTGTTCGCACATGCTTCTCGGGTCGTCAGACCGACTTCAGCCAAGCCACGCATGATGGCCGGGACGTCTTTCAATTCGGCAAAATGCAGCTGGATATCCTGCCTGGTCGTCACATGGCCAACGCCCGTCGTGTACCGCTCCGCGATCTCCGCCATGCGTCGTAACTGATTGGCTGTGATCCCGCCGAATGGAATCTTGATACGCACCATCTGGACACCGGGCTGGCGCTGTCCATAAATCCCATACTGAAGTCTGAAGGGCTTGAAGAGGTCCCCGACAATTTCTCCCGACAACATGCGCCGCGCTTCCTGTTCAAAGGTCTCGATCTCTTCGAGAATCTCCGGAGGAATGGGCTGTGTCTGGACCGGGGGATAGCTGGTAGTGAGCTGGCTCATGGCTAACCTCTAAATGTGATACATCAGACTTCGTTGTTGTTCGATTTCGCGTTGCTGACCGGCCAGTTCTTCGATCGTAATGCCTTCAAGGAGATGACGTTCGGCTTCATGGAGCCTGTCCCAAACCTTGGCGAGTAAGGCCTCGGACTTGGCAGTGTGCTGGAGTCGCCCGTTCACGTCCGCCGTGCGCAGAAAGGGCCCTTCGAGCGCCTCAAGGATCTCCGCGACCGAGACTTCGGAGGGCTTCTTTGAGAGCACATAACCGCCCTGGGCACCACGGAGACTCGACACCAGTCCGGCTTTCTTCATGGCATGGAGGACTTGCTCGAGAAATCTAGCGGGAATGCCTTGTCGTCGGGCAATAGCCTTCGCCTGAATGGGTGCCGACCCCTCCTGCATGGCCAAATCCACTGCGGCCATAATTCCATAGGTAGATCGAAGAGATACCTTCATACCACAGTATTCCGGTCGGAATTAGAAGAAGGTAGTGTACACCTATGCTACCCAGTTCTGTCAAGGGGACCCTGTCAGAACCTATCCATATCAGGAGCCTCCTCAATGGAGGGTCACAAGACGGCGTCACTTTCTCAACGGTAATGTCTGTATCAACTGAGATCCACTCTGAGAAAGACCACCGACCTTCAAAAATCTTCCTCACGCGAGCGGACAGACATCGTACTCCGTCGCACCATAGGAGCGTTTCGATTACGTACGTCACCCTCGACCACCGACGACAGAGCACCTGAATCGGCGAAACACGATCGCGACGTCGACACATCCTGCATTGCGCTTCTCCAAAAAAATGTCGATTCACGAAATTCTTCATTGACATCAAATCGGCTCTGGGCAATAATCCGGCCCTCTTCTGCTGGGTGATACCTTCATGACACTTTCTTCTTCCGTGTTCACGATTCTGCTGCTCAGCGGCGATCCCGAGATTCAGACCCAGTTCAAGCAAGCGTTCAAAGATGCGAGCGTGACGACGGCCAAAGATGCGGCCGCGTTGCCGCGAGAGGCCGCCAAGCGCTCGTTTGACGCCGTGATCGTCGAATCGAAACCGGGCCTGCAGAATGGATCGATCGGCCTGCCTCATCATGTCGATCTCTCTCGGACACTCCTCATTACCGGATCCAAATCTGTGCTGAAACGTGCTTCCAAATTTCTGATCTCCGTTGCGCGCGCGAAGACCACCGTCTCCGGCGACGCGGCCGCCCCATTGAGCTTGGAAGACTATGTGGAATGGAAGATGGGCGACTTCGTCAAAGGCATGCGAAACGGATCCGGACGCAATCTCCACCCCATGCTGATCTCTGCCATCGAGCGACCGCTCATTACCAAGGCCTTGCAGGAAACCAAGGGCAACCAGATTCAGGCGGCGGAATTACTCGGATTGAACCGCAATACGCTCAGGAAGAAAATCCAAGACCTGCATATCCCGGTCAAACGCGGAGGAACGCCACGGGAGATCTAACAGCTCAGTCGCGCAGGCATGAACGCCTGCATGGCAGCAAGGGGGCCGAGTCCGTTTTTAACCTAATTTACCGAGGAGGGAACGATGACCAAAGAAGAGTTGATTGCGAAGATGGCCGCGTCCGCCGGGATCACGAAGGTAGCCGCGGGAAATGCCCTACACGCCTTTACGGGGGCCGTCACCTCCTCCCTGAAAAAGGGACAGCGGGTGTCGCTGGTGAATTTTGGAACCTTTACCATCTCCAAGCGCAAGGCACGAATGGGCAGAAACCCCCGGACCGGCGAAAGCCTCAAGATTCCGGCGGCCAAAGTGCCAAAATTCTCAGCAGGAAAAGTGCTGAAATCTGCGGTCCGCTAAACAGGTCTCAGACCGCACGGACAGTCCTCGGTCCTAGCGAAAAAGAGAAGGCAGCGTGCTCACTTGTGGGTACGCTCCCTTCTCTTTGCTTTTCTTGACACCTTGGGCGGGGCTATATTAGCATGCGCGTTCGGACGATAGGCGCGTAGCTCAGGGGGAGAGCGCTACCTTGACACGGTAGAGGTCGACGGTTCAAGACCGTCCGCGCCTACCATCTCGCCGAGGGCATCCGACCGCGAACGGCGGCCGGGGTGCCTTTTTGATTTTTGCATCCTATTGAGAGATAGGACGTTCTTGCCCTCTGGAGTCTCCGGTCCGACCCGAGCTTCTTAGGAGGCATGTCCCATTGTGCGAGACGAAAAGAGACGTTTGTGCCGAAAGTCGTGCTCAAAAACGGGAGAAGCTTCGAAGTTCCTCCCGGCTCCACTGTGGCCCAGGCACTCGCAGCCGCGGGTATTACGGTGGGGCCCGATGTCTTGGCCGCGACGGTCAACGGAAAATCGGCGGACCTCTCCGCTCCACTGAGCGCTGATGCGACGCTCGAGCCGCTTCGCTTTGATAGCGCCGAGGGCCGGGAAGTCTACCGGCACAGCAGCACCCACATCATGGCGCAAGCCGTGAAGGAACTCTTCCCCACGGCCCAATTGACAATCGGCCCCGCGCTGGACGACAGCTTTTACTACGACTTCGCCTACGACCGGCCATTCACGCCGGAAGACCTCGACAAAATTGAGCAGCGTGCGAGGGAGATCGCCGCGAGAAACTTGCCTGTCCATCGTCGCGAGATGAGCAAGCAGGAAGCCGTTGAATTTTTCAAATCCCGTGGCGAGCACTATAAGGTGGAGTTGATCGAAAGTTTTCCGGACGGGGAGCCCATTTCCGCTTATTCACAGGGGGAGTTCGTGGACCTCTGCCGCGGACCGCATCTGCCTTCAACCGGCCACGTCGGCGCCTTCAAACTGCTCACGACGGCGGGTGCCTACTGGCGCGGCGATGAGCGCAACCCGATGCTCCAGAGAATTTACGGCACCTCTTTTCCCACCGAGGCGGAGCTCAAGGCTCACCTGGCCAGGCTGGAGGAAATCAAACGTCGCGATCATCGCAAGGTCGGCAAGGAGCTGGACCTGATCTCCGTCCAGGACGAGATAGGGCCCGGTCTCGTGCTGTGGCATCCGAAAGGCGCCGCCATCCGGCTGCTGATTGAAAACTTCTGGCGAGAGCAGCATCTCAAAGACGGCTATGAATTGGTCTACTCCCCCCATGTCGCGCGGTTGGATTTGTGGAAAACCAGCGGGCACGTCGAGTATTACCGCGAGAACATGTTCACGCCGATGAAAGTGGAGGGCAGCGAGTACCAGCTCAAGCCGATGAACTGTCCGTATCACATCATGATTTACAAGTCTCATCTGCGGAGCTATCGCGACCTGCCGATCCGCTACGGAGAACTGGGGACCGTGTATCGGTATGAACGGACCGGAGTGCTCCACGGCCTGTTGCGCGTCCGCGGATTCACACAGGACGACGCCCATCTCTTCTGCCGGCCGGATCAGATCGAGACCGAGGTCAGCCGCGTCTTGGATTTTACGTTTTTCATTCTCCGCACGTTCGGGTTCAGCGAGTTCGAGGTGTTTCTCTCGACCAGACCGAAGGAATCGGTGGGGGCCGAAGAACATTGGATGCTGGCAACCAGCGCGTTGGAGGCTGCACTGAAAAGCCGCAATATTGCCTTCCAACTCGACCCGGGCGGGGGCGCGTTCTACGGCCCCAAGATCGACATCAAGATCAAGGATGCGTTGGGTCGCTCCTGGCAATGTTCGACTGTCCAGATCGACTTCAACAACCCCGAACGCTTCGACATGCAGTACATCGGTGAGGACGGAAAAGGTCACCGGCCCATCATGATCCACCGGGCTTTGATGGGTTCGATCGAACGTTTCTTCGGGATTCTGATCGAACATTACGGCGGGGCGTTTCCCGCATGGTTGGCACCGGTGCAAGCCGTGGTGATGGCCATCACCGACCATCAGCGTGAATACGTCACTCAGGTGGTGGCGCAGATGAAAGCGGCAGGCTATCGCGTCGAGGCCGATCTCCGCAATGAAAAGATCGGGCTCAAGATCCGGGAAGCTGAGAAGGCTAAGACGCCGTTTATGTTCGTTGTCGGCGAGCGAGAAGTGCAGGCCGGGACGCTGTCCGTGAGAGGACGTAGCGGCGCCAACCTCGGCAGTATGACCATCGCCGGCGCATTGGATCTGCTCAAGGCTGAGGTCCAGCGAGCCGGGCAGCAACTTTCACCTACTTCATGAGAGGTGGCCTATCGTTCCCAAACTGCGGGTGAACCGCGAGATTCGAGTCCGTGAAGTCAGAGTCATCGGTCCGGAAGGCGAACAGCTTGGCATCCTCCCGACACCGGAAGCGTTCAAGCAGGCGCAGGAGGGCGGATACGACCTGGTCGAAGTCGCACCCACATCGGTACCGCCCGTCTGCCGCATTATGGATTACGGGAAGTACAAGTACGAGCTGAGCAAAAAGGATCATCAGAGCCGGCGGCACCAGAAATCGACGCAGGTCAAGGAAATCAAACTCCGGCCGCGGACCGATAAACACGATCTGGAAATCAAAGTCCGCCAGATCAAGGGGTTTCTAGAGGAAGGCAACAAGACCAAGGTTGTCCTCACGTATCGAGGGAGGGAGATGGCGAACCAGGAGATGGGGAGAGCAGTCATGCATTCGGTGATCGCGGAATTGGCCGAGATCGGGACCATCGAATACGCCCCTCGAATGGAGGGACGCAGCCTGATCATGATCGTTGCGCCGAAGAACTAACGGGGCTGTCGGACGTTTAACAGAAAAGGATAGAAGCCATGAAAGTGAAATCACATAGCGGCGCCAGCAAGCGGTTTCATAGGACCGGGACGGGAAAGTTCGTCCGGAAGAAAGCCGGTAAGCGGCATATTTTGACCAGCAAGAATCGCGAGCGGAAACGGCGGCTGAGCGGATCCGTCGTCGTGGACGAGACAAGGGTTGCAGCGCTTAGACGTCTGCTGCCGTATCAATAAGGGAATGTGATCCGGTTTAAGAAGGGAGTATCGAGTCATGCCACGCGCAAAAGGTGGGCCGAAAACACGAGCAAGAAGGAAAAAGCGGCTTAAACTGGCGAAAGGGCAGTACGGCGCGAAGAGCCGGTTGTTCCGTTCAGCCACCGAATCGGTGGACAAGGGACAGCAATATGCCTATACGGGCCGCAAGAATCGAAAGCGGGACTTCAGGCAACTGTGGATCGCCCGGATTAGCGCGGCGACCAGAGCCCACGGCCTCACCTACGGCCGCTTCATCAATGCCCTGAAGAAAGCCAAGGTCATGCTCGACCGCAAGGTGCTGTCCGACATGGCCATCAAAGATGCTGCGGGTTTCGAACAACTGGTTGGCCTCGCAAAGCAGCATCTCACCCCAGCGACCGCATAGACGAGACTCGCCGAGAGGAGTGTTCCTGCCGGTGAATCAAGCGGAGGACGGCGTCGTTCTCCGCTACTGATGCTCGATCAGTTGAGAGAGATTGACCTCAAAGGCGACAGCGGGGACGCTGATCTGCCAGCGTTCGAGCACTTCAGGGTGAACTTCGCCGATCACGCCCAGCGTGCGTCCTGACACCACGATCTTTCCGGCACGGCCTTCCAAGAACGAGGGATGAGGGACCGGTGCAAGGGTGTACTCTTTTCCCAAGTGGTAGAACAGCACATCGAGACAGGAATGGATCTCCGAAAAATGCGCCGTCGCGTGAGCGATCACGGCGCCGAGGACCGTTTCCGTCCGCGACCCCAGTTCGTGGCCGCGATCAGGAATCGCCACATCGCCCGCCTCGAACAAGCGATGCGGGTAGAATGCCCGGTTCGAAGCGGCTTCCACGCGCAACAGCGAGGGAAGCATCCATTGGCGCAGGCACGAAAAACTCAACGACATCACGTTGTCGACTTCCACCATCTCGCCCCATGGCGTCCCGGTCACACGCATCCAATCGCGATACTGCTCTGGAGCTCCCAGGATGTTGGAGATAATCTCCTGAAATCCCATTCCGACCATGAAGGTACGGGCCCGATCGGCCGTCTGTTCAATTTTTGAGAGTCCTCCCACCGTGAATTGCGCCGGCATGACGGGGGAAAATTCCGCATAGCCTCGGCTGATGGCCACGTCTTCTACGACGTCCATGGCATGCATGACGTCCTGCCGATACGGGGGCAGCTTGGCCGTGACGGAGCCGTTCCGTGACGTGACTTCGTAGCCATAGACTTGCAGCGCCTGCTTCACGGCCTGAACGCCAAGCGGTTGACCTAGCGCCTGCTCAATCGTTGCGAGCGGAATGGTCTTGGATCGGCCGAGGTCCTGGGGAGTGACGACCCGCTTCCCCAGTGGAGTCTGTTGCGGATACGTGACTTCAACAGGTTCAATGACCGCGCCTCGATCGGCCAGATTGGCGGCAAAAATATTGAGCGTTAGCATGACCATTGAAAGGTCGGTTCCCGTCACCTCAACAAACAGCTCGTCGTCGCCCGACCGTACTTCTCCGATTTCCCGGCTGTTGATGATCGGCGGGAAGGACAACACCTGTTGGTTGGCATCCCGGAGAATCGGCAGGCGGCGGTGTCCCGCAAGAATATGGCCGTGCTCCAGCCCCTTGGGGTGGACCAGCAGGATCTCAGACAGGGTCATGACGGTTTCCATTCCCAGCGGGGTGAACCGTGCCGCGTCGGGCTCAACCAACTCGTACGTGACCGGAAAGCGAATGTGTTTCAATTGATACAGACCGATCGAGACCGTCTTTCGCTTGTGTCCATAAATATCCGCCAGCTTTTCTTGCGTTTGAATGAGCTGGGCCAGGCCCTCATCGGTAACCCCGTACCCTCTGGCCGTACAGGCGGCGACATAGGGACGCACCCGCTCCAGACCAGGGGCGACGACAAGACGGTTCGTGGTCTTCGCCTTTTTCGTTAAGAACGGATACCGCTTCGGCTTTCCGTCCTGCTTGATGCGAATTTGCCGTGCAATCCCCTCGCAGCACCACAAATCGGGCCGGTTGCTGTCCTGGAGCTCAATCCGTAGCTCGCCGGTCTCCGCCACGTGCTCCTTCAGCTCCCCTTTCACCAGCATGAGCCAGTCCTCGAGCCGCTCGATCGGCACCGGCCGCGTGCCCCGCTTTCCCGCAGTCAGAAGCGACTCGAAATCTTTCTTAAAGATGGATATCGTCGGCATCGCTCAGAACAAGCCTCTCGTCGTGCGGATCATGTCCAGGTTGTCCGTGAAGAGCTCTCGGATGTCGTGGATGCCCAGCGCAACCATCGCCATACGGTCCAAACCCAAGCCCCAGGCAATCACGGGCACGCTCACCCCCAGCGGCAGGGTGACTTCCGGCCTGAAGAGGCCGGCGCCGCCAAGTTCCATCCAGCCAAGCCGCGGGTGACGCACATGCAATTCCACCGACGGTTCTGTAAATGGAAAATAGGCTGGCAGAAACTTCACTTCCTTGGCCTGCGCGACCTCCCGGGCAAAGAGGTTCAGCAATCCCAGTAAGGTCCGAAAGTTGATGTCTTCGCCGAGGACAATCCCTTCCACCTGGAAAAAGTCCGTGGCGTGTGTAGCATCGACTTGGTCATAGCGGAAACATCTGGCGATGGAGAAGTACTTCCCCGGTGCTGCCGGTGCTGAGGCCAGCGTCCTCGCAGACACTGCAGTTCCTTGACTCCTCAGGACGAGCCGCTTCGCCCGCTCCACATCGAAGGCGTAGTGCCACCCGGTCGAACCGGTGGTGCCTCCGTTTTGATGCGCTTTGGCCACTCTGGTCAGAAAGGGCTCATCGATGTTCTTGGCATGGGTCGGATCCTTCACAAAATACACGTCATGGATGTCGCGCGCCGGATGAAACTGCGGCATGAACAGCGCATCCATGTTCCAAAATTCCGTCTCCACCAGCGATCCGCGCATCTCCTGAAAGCCCATGCTGACCAGCTTGGTCTTGACGGTATCCAGGAACTCGCGATAGGGGTGCTTTTTCCCGATCGCAATGCGCGGGGCGCGGAGATTGATCGTGTATTTCCTGAATCGTTTGTTCCGCCAGCTTCCGTCCTTCAACAGTTCGGGACTGAGCTGAGACACCTCCTCCGCCACACCCTGCTTGGCCAGATGCTCGACCGCTGTCATGCCGGCCGAGGCGACCTTGAAGGATCGGGCGACCCGCTCGTCCACCCGGAACGGTTCCTTCGCATTCCCTCGTTTGACGGCATAATCCAGAATGATTTGCCGGTCGGGCTCGGGGAAGACCTCGAGTTCGCGCGATCCTTCGTGCAGCTGTTCAAGCAACGCCCTGAGACGCTCGGCCGTCGGGCTGGGACGGCCGGTCGATTCGAGACAGCCGCCCTGCACGATCAACAACGCGCCTTCTTTTTTCAGCCGTCCAACCGCCTTGCTGACGTCGGATGGATCCAGATCCTCCTGGGACTGCAATTCCTGGATCGTCAGCCGCTGCCCGGTTCCGGCCGCAGTTCTCGCGGCCGCCAGCACTGCTTCGATCGGTGACTGCCTCGCGTGATACTGCTCTCCGATCGTCGTCATAGAGACGATCGGAGTGACCGTCTCCTTGTCGATGGTCAGCAATGTTTTCGCCAGCAACCACTCGACGGCCATGCTGAGCTGCGACGGTTCAAGGCTCGTCGCGCCGGCCAATTGCTCGGTCGTCAGCACGGCGCCGGAAGGGTTGGACCCGAAGGCTGTGAGCACCTTGATTTCGAGAGGATGCAGACTGTCGATGAGGGAGGAGATGTCCACCCGAAGACCTATCGGTGGGCGGAGGCCGGTTGTGCCGCCGCCCGCAGCGCGGCAATCGTTGCCGCATAGTCCGTGCCGCAGAAAATCGCGGACCCTGCCACGAGCACGTCTGCTCCGGCAGCCAGGATACGCGCCGCATTGTCCACCTTCACGCCCCCGTCCACTTCCAACAGGGCGCGGCTTCCGGCCCGGTCGAGCATTTGCCTCGCGGTGGCCACTTTTTTCAAGCAAGACTCGATGAATGTTTGTCCGCCGAAGCCGGGGTTCACCGACATGATGAGCAGGAGATCGATGTCGGGAAGGATCTCTTCGATCGTATGCAGGGACGTCGCGGGATTCAGCGTGACCCCCGCCTTGACCCCATGTTCCTTGATCGCCTGGACAGTCCGGTGAAGATGGGGACAGGCTTCGACGTGTACGGTCAGATAGTTGGCCCCGGCGGCAGCAAACTCGGCCACAAAGACGTCCGCGTTCGTGATCATTAAATGTACGTCGAGGGGAAGCTTGGTGACCTTCTTCAAGGATTCGACGATCGGCGGACCGACCGTGAGATTCGGCACAAAATGTCCGTCCATCACATCGACATGCAACAGGTCGGCGCCTCCGCGTTCGACGGCGGCCACTTCGTCGGCCAAACGTGCAAAGTCGGCAGACAGGATGGAGGGTGCAATGAGGGTCGTTCTGGTCATGAGCGAACGCGCTTCAGACGGGCCGCGTAAAATGCATCCATGGAATCTTGGTTTCCCATCGTGCAGAGGTCCCCGTGCGCAGTCAGGAAATCCCGCCCCGCTTCAGGGAGGCAAGATGCCACGGATTCGCGCCGAAACTCCGCATGGGACTGCAAGAATTGATCAATGACGCTTTCGTTTTCTTCCGCTTCAGTCGAACAGGTACTATAGACCAGCACCCCGCCAGGCCGCAAGCACAGAGCCGCTGCTTTAAGGATCTGAAGCTGCAGTGCGTGGTGTCGTTCGAACTGCTCACTGCTCTTCCTCCACTTGCCTTCAGGATGCCGGCGTAGCACGCCCAAACCGCTGCACGGAGCGTCGACCAGAATCCGATCAAACCGTCCGGAGCCATCCCCGATTCCAAGAGACTGGCGAATCATTTGCCAGGACGAATCTCGAAGGTCGCCGGCAACGCACACCAGGCTCCCATGCCGAAGCCGGCTGCGGTTGTCGTCGAGCAATTTCAATCGCGACTCGCTTCGATCCACCGCATAGATGCGTCCAGTGTTGTTCATCAGTTCAGCCAAATGCGTGGCTTTCCCTCCCGGTGCCGCACAGGCATCCAGGACGAGATCACCGGGCTGAACATCAAGGAGCGGGGGAATCAACTGCGCGCCCTCATCCTCAACGTAAAATTGGCCTTCGGAGAACCCGGGAATGGAGGGAATGTGACCTCCCTCTTCTAGTATCACGCCGGTCGGGCTGACGCGTGTAGGTTTGGCGGCAAGACCGGCTGCACGTAACCGGTCGAGAAATTCATCGCGGGTGATCTGCAGCCGGTTCACGCGCAATGTCAGCGGCGGAATCACGTTGGTCTGTTCGCAGGCCGCCGATGCGCGGTCGATCCCCCAACGCTCAAGCCATCGACGGCTCAGCCATTCCGGCACGGAATATCTCACCGCGAGCGCTTCGGCCGGCTGCATCTCCATCGAAGGCCAACACGGGCTCGGTTCTCTGATGAGTGTCCGCAAGACGGCATTGACCAATCCGCTCCAATCCCGCTTGAGTCTGTGAGATTGGGCTTTGGCCAGTTTGACCGCTTCGGAAACGGCGGCCGACGCAGGGATGCGATCAAGAAAGAGGAGCTGATAGGCCCCCATCCTCAGCAGCATCTGCACGGCCATTGGCAGACGGGCCAGCGGCTTATCGAGAACCGGCCCGAGCCGCCAATCGATCGTGGCCAACCGACGCATCACACCATACGCCATTTCCACCGCCAGGGCCCTGTCCCGTCCGTCGAGCGACGATCGTGTCAGCGCACGATCCATCAAGACGTCGAGACCTTCGTCGGAACGCATCGATTCACTCAGCACCGAAAGTGCGATGGACCGCGAGGGAGACGGCAAACTCGAATCAGGTGTAGGAGGATGGGATGGCATGACAACTGGGGCACGACACCACAAGGTGACCGGCCACGTCACCTACGGCCGTCTCATGGCGACTCTATAATGCTGCAGCTTGATCCAGCTGCATACCGACCTGTAGTGGATGACCGGCCAAATACTGGGCCGCCGGCATCCGGCGACTATTGGCCGGTTGGAGTTCATGGATTGCGAGGACCCCCTGCCCGGTCGCCACATGAATGGCATCTTTGCGCAGCGCCATAATTTGACCCGGGGGCAGCGCCGTGGCCTCACTGATGACGGCCGCTCGACAGATCGTCCATCTGTCTGTATTCAAGAACGTAAAGGCACCCGGCCAAGGGGTGAGACCTCGTATGCGATTGGCGATCGATAGGGCAGGCATCGCCCAGTTGATCGCGCCGTCTTCCTTCTTTAGCAAAGGAGCCAGGGTCGCCTGACTGTGGTCTTGCGGACGAGGCGTGAGCGTGCCGGCCTTCAACCGGGCCAGCGTATCCACCAATAATCGTCCTCCGATTTCCGCCAACCGGGCAGACAAACTCCCTGCCGTGTCGTCCGGACTGATAGCCATTGACGCTTGGAGCAGCATCGCTCCGGTATCCATACCCTCGTCCATCAGCATCGTCGTGATACCGGTTTCCGTCTCGCCATTAATGAGCGCCCATTGAATCGGTCCGGCTCCTCGATATTTCGGCAAGAGCGACCCGTGCACGTTGATACATCCACGAGGGGGAAGCGACAGGATCGCTGGTGGCAAAATTCTGCCGAATGCCGCAACGGCGATGACGTCAGGTTTCCACTCCGAGAGCTCCGCCATGAAGCCAGGATCTTTCATTTTTGTCGGCTGTAGGAGCGGGAGGCCTTCGCGCTGAGCGATGACCTTGACCGGCGAAAGCGACAGCTGTTGCCCCCGGCCTTTCGGACGATCCGGCTGCGTCACGATCCCGACGACTTGGTCGTCCGATTTGAGCAGGGCCTCCAGCGATGGAACGGCAAATTCAGGCGTTCCCATGAACACGATGCGCATCCCATCGCTTTAGCATTCACGCCGGATGAAAGCAACGGGCGCGGTTTGACTTGCTGAGAAGCGCTTTGTTAGTATCCGCGCGCGGGGTGGAGCAGCCTGGTAGCTCGTTGGGCTCATAACCCAAAGGTCAGAGGTTCAAATCCTCTCCCCGCAACCAACGATCTCACCCAGTCATCCATTTATCTTCAACGAACCACTCCCTACCGGGAGCGAGAGAACAGCTTCAGATTGTGAGCATCGATCTGCCAGGCGAGTCACCGCTTCTCATGCGCCAGGGCATCTCCCAGTAACCCTTTCAGGGAATTAGCGCCTATACTGCGTTCTTTTGTGTGAAGCACAGGAGGTCAGTACATGACATCGCCCGTGACCGTGTCACTTCAGGTCCCTTATGCAGAGAGCGAACAACAATTTCTGGTTCTGGCAGTTCAAGCAGCCGTGCGCACGTTCCGGAGCATGAAGCTCCGTTGTGATGACCCTGCCCTCACGCCATCGACTCCCAGTCTGTCGAGTTCTTCTTCGTCCTCCCCCCAAGAAGTTCTGAACCAGAGTTAATTTTGGTGACGCAGATCATCGCCTTACAGCAGTGTTTGCACACGAGCAGGACTATAGTCGAGGAACGACGCTCTGAATGCCCCGATAGAGCTCTTCGACCGCCGCTTCTTTGGTCAAGAGCATGTCGGCTCCTGCTTGAAGCATCGCTTCCCTGTTGTTCGGTCCGGCATTGACCGACAATCCGATCACTCTGATGTCGGGATAATGGGCCTTGATCCGCGCAGTTGCTTCAATGCCGTTGAGGCGCGGCATGTTGATGTCCATCACCACTACCGCCGGCTGGAGCGAG
>DASVBB010000059.1:0-19672 GCA_036376045.1 Nitrospira sp. | reverse complement strand
ACCTGTCGTTGGATAATGTCCTGGAAGGCACGGAACTGCACGTCGAACGCAAGCAGAATGTCAATCCGCTCCGTTTCTGGGCCCTTGTCGAATGCGTCAACTGTAAAGACGGTCATGAAATGGCGCCCAAGAAGGGAGCCTACGCGAACGGCACTACGGTCTACACCCCGAGCGCAATCACGGCCGGACCAACGAACGAAGAAGCCCTCGCCTAGCAGGATTTCGAAAACAACCGTCAACTCATGCGGCCTACGTGGATGAGCGTGCGTCTCGGCGTACGCGGGGCTGGGCGGGTGAGAGCGGCGGCCGTCTTGAAAATCCTGCGGATCCCCGCGGTTATTGAGTGTCCCTGCTTGACCACCGCAGCTGCTCCAACGACTTCCAACTCAACCATTCTCCGCCGGGGATGATTGTATTGCCGACCAGGCACTGGCCTGCAAATCGGCGCACGATCACATCGGATAAGCAGGACAACAGGCGGTTTGCAGCCGTACCGTGCGAACCATTGACATGGAGCAGGATCCCGAACCCCGGTCCGTCCAGCGGGCCGTAGAGCATGACATGGACGGCGGCCTGTTCGATGGCATCCGCGCCCTGGGCAGGGACTAAGGTTCCCTCCCACTGGATCAGCGACGCCGCCGCCTGCGGCGCTTTGGCCCTTTTCCATGTGCAAGGCAGCCCGGCGCCATCGAGTTCTCCAAGCAACCACTCCACGGTCGGCCATTCTGCGGTCTGGCTCTGGAATGTCCATCGCGCCACCGGTTCACGCGAGCGGTCCTCGGACGAGGGCATCGACACTTCTTCGAGCAGCGCCTCGTCGCACACCACGTATAGCTCTCCCTGAGGATCAAACCAGAACCGCAGCTTCCCGGCGGTGCATTCGGCCTGAATCACGCTAAGGCTCGAGCAGTCGGCGCCCTCCTGTTCAAATATGGAAAAGTCCGTGACGCCTCGCATAGTGAGTTTAGCCACCCGTTCCATGTGACGGAGACTATACCGGATGACGACCGTCACGACGGTATCGGCAAGGACGTCGCGCACCGACCCTTCATCGAAGAGGCGGCGCTTCCCCATCTGCACGTCGGTCACGTAGCCGCCGCGAAACCCGCCCGTGTGCCCCACGAGCCACCGGAGATCCTCCACATCTTTGATGGGCATCTGCATGTGACGATTGTAGCGCAGGATGATTCGAGAGGCTAGAAGCGAACTCGGCTGGGATCACAAATTAAGAGGGATCGGCCTGATCACCTAGTTGCTCTTGATCGCTTGCCCGCGGCGAGCCAAGCTATGAATGGTTGCGAGACCGTCAAGGTGATCGGGCAGACAGGGTCAGCAGTCAGCCCGCAACCTGATTTTATAGCACTGCTACGAGCTAGATTGCCCTCCGGAGCGGGGACTGAGCCCTCATACGAAGGACTCAGCCCCCTAGATCGTGAGTTACTTCTTTTTCCGGTATTCCAGATGGACTGCGTTGAACGCATTGCCCGCCTGATTTCCAGTGGCTGTCCCCTTGACGGCCTCGAGTAGGACATACATGCCATCGTGGCCCACCGTGTTCATCGCGACCGCCCCGGTGCCATGCGTGGCCGTAACGTTGAACAAGCCATAGTAGTTCACATTCGGGCTATTGTCATCATGAAACTCGGTCAAGAAGGACCGGCTGAACGGGGTTTTTCTCGACACACCGGTGAATGGATTGACTACCTGCGAAACGATGCACCCCAAGGTGTTTTTGCACTGATAATTGTCGTTTCCCGTAAAAGTATCGACCACCGTCAATTCCCCATGGCTCAGATACTTGCCATCAAGGGCCATCACTTCTCCCGTTGTACTGTTCCATTGCACGCCAAGGAAGTATCGATTGCCGAGGTGTGATTGCAAAAATTCAGGGTTGCTGGCTGGAGCCAAGGCCTGCTCAGGCCGCAAGAGACCTACGGACCCGCCGTTGCCATTTCCATCGTCCCGAATCTGCAACCCGCTCGAGGAATTGCTCACGCTCACCCCGGCCGCGGAATGGATGATCCCATTGGCGCACGAATACCTGTCATCGAGTGTGGGACCATTGAAGCTCGGCACAAAGGTGATGTGTCTCAGATTGAAGGCTATGTTGCTGCCATCGACGGTCATATCGTCGCGGCCGGACCCATTATCCACCGGATACCAGCCCACCTGCTTCTGGGTGTTCGAGGGTAACCGGACGAAGTTGTAGTTCGCGCCTTGAATCGGACAGGTCCCCTGCACGATCGCCATCGTAGGGAGAGATACGGGTTTGAGCGGATCATTGAGGTCGGTCCACCAGAATACGATGACGTTGTCCGTAATCTTGATGGCGTAGCCTCGGCACTCTGGTGTACCCGTGCAACGTAATTCGTCAAACCCAGAGTTGAGTGTCGTATATGTACCGGCATAAGTAATCGAGCCCACGGTGATGACAAATGTCGTGTGGCCCGACCCATCGGTCGTCAGCGTCACAATCGTATCGTTTGGCGTCCGATACTGTTCGCTGTTCACGGGGCAACCGTTGTTGCTTACCGGTCCCGCCTGAGTCGGACATTCATCGTCAGAGTCAGGGACAGAGTCACCGTCGCTGTCGGTTGTAGGTACGGGGCAGCCTTGATTGCTGACCGGCCCCGCAACAGCATCACACGCGTCATCGTCATCGGGAACCCCATCATTATCGGTATCGGTCGGACATCCATCGCTGGTTCCCGGGCCAGGGATATACGGACAGTGATCCGTCGTATCCGATACGCCATCGCCGTCCGCATCGTTGGGACTGACTGGACAGCCCTCATTCGCGAGCGAGCCGGGAACGAGGAGACACTTATCCGCCGAGTCGGGCGTGCCATCGCCATCGGTATCGTTGGCACTCATTGGGCAACCCTGATTGCTCATAGGCCCCGGCTGAAGCACACACTGATCCGTTGTATCGGGTGTCCCATCCCCATCCGCATCGGTTCCGGTCATGGGACAGCCGCCATTTGTCGCCGGTCCGACGACAAGAGGACACTGATCACTGGAGTTTGGCGTACCATCGCCATCGGCATCATTCACATTGACCGGGCAGCCGCCATTAGATACGGGCCCCGGGACTGTGGGGCAAAGGTCCGTACTATCCTGTAGGCTGTCGCCATCCTGATCGGTGTTGTTGCTACTGCTCACCACCGTGGTCGGCGTTGTGCCGATGGTCGGTGCTGGAGAGCTTTCTGAGCCACCCGAGCACGAAGCGAACAGCACGGCCATGATGCATACGATGGCGGCCTCACTCCACTGACTCATGCGACACTTCATACATCCTCCTGAATCGGTTCTTGAATTTGCGTCCGCTCACGACATTTGTTATCGATAGAAATAAACCTACGTCGAGACCGGCCGATTGCCTATCCCACGAAGGAATTAGTCAGGACTCCGAAAAAGAGGGAGGCATCCTACGTTAGTGCGAAGGGATCTGAGGGCGAGGTGCGGCTGATTAACCGCATGCGAACAGGAACTCTACTTAGTCCCTTTTTAAGGGGCGTGCGTCAGCAGCGATCTTGCCTGGAGCGAGGCTTCCCAGAAAATGCCTACTACGAGTAAGGGTGAAGAGCAACATGAGCTCCCTACTCGTGCCGGTTCGGGTCCCTGGTCCGGCATTCAAGTGGAGAACTGTTACTGACAGCCGACGCGTTCACCTCTGAGGATTTTGCCTGTCTGGTCCGCAAAAAAGTGGATCTGGCAGTTGACACCGCCGCCATAGAGGGGCAGCAGGTTGTATGCATCCGCCTGACCCGGCATGCGGTCAATGCTGAAATCCCAGACCATCTGGATGGTGCCGTCCTCCATCATATGGGGATGAAGATTCGGCGGCCCGAGTTCGACGTAGAGGTCGGTCGCCTGGCCCCCGACCCACCGGCTGATGACGTCGTCCCACGTCTGGTACGGTCCGGCAACATCGCGCTTCGCCGCGTCTTTGCTTTCCGTTGCACAACCGGAAACCGCCAGACAGAACACCAAGATCACGATCCACATCGGTTGTGTTGAATGTCGTTGATTCATCGCTGGCTGGCGCAGATTAATGCGACGCGTGCACCGTGTCAACCCACATGCTGTTGATAGACCGCCAGGTCGCCCGCAGCAAAACAGCAAAAGACCACTTCACTGACCCCGCTGAACTGTTCGAGCGAGTGGCGCACGGTGACCACCGCGACCTGTGCGGCCTGCTCAATCGGATAGCCATAAATGCCGGTGCTGATGCTTGGGAACGCCACCGATGTCACGCCGTGTTCGTGAGCCAGTTCAAGGACCCGTCGATAGCAAGAAGCGAGGAGCTCTGGTTCGTGCTGTCCGCCACCATGCCACACCGGCCCCACGGTATGAATGACGCACCGGGCCCGGAGACGGTATCCCTTCGTGAGTTTTGCATCGCCGGTCTGGCATCCCCCAAGCAACCGGCAGGCCTCGGCCAGTTCCGGACCGGCCGCACGGTGAATGGCGCCGCACACACCGCCGCCGGGAAGGAGCGCTTCGTTGGCGGCGTTCACGATCGCATCGACGTTGAGTGTCGTGATGTCGGCCTGGATCGCTCGAAGGGTGGTGGACATGACGGCAGCATTGTTCTCTGTGGAGGATAGTGTGATTGATTCAGCCCGTCAACGTGGACGGCAGGGATCCATGGCTGTGCGACTCCCTGCCATTACCGCTTCTCACGTTGATTACCGGTGTAATACTGAAGTAGCCTAGAAGGCTTGAATCTGGACATCCCTGGCTTGGCAGAAAGGAGACGTGTCGATCATGGCCGGTTTTCCCATCGAAGTCGCAACCCGCATCAAAACATTGCCCCCCTATCTGTTCGCCGCCATCGACAAGATGAAACAAGCGGCCATTGCCCGTGGAGTCGATATCATCAATCTGGGCATCGGCGACCCAGACTTGCCGACCCCGGGACCGATCGTTGAGAGTCTGGCGCGCGCCGCCAAGGATTCCAAACACCATCAGTATCCGTCGTACGAGGGTATGCTGTCGTTCCGCAAAGCCGTGGCCGACTGGTATCACCGCCGCTTCGGCGTGACACTGGACCCTGCGGACGAAGTGCTGACGCTCATCGGGTCCAAAGAGGGCATCGGCCATATCCATCTGGCGTTCGTCGATCCCGGCGATATCGTGCTCGTACCGAGTCCGGGTTATCCGGTCTACCCGGTAGGCACCAGTTTCTGCGGTGGCGTGTCGCACATCATGCCGCTCACCAAAGCGAACGGATTCTTGCCGGATCTCGAGGCGATTCCCAAAGACGTGGCGCGAAAAGCCAAGCTCATGTGGTTGAATTCGCCGAATAACCCGACCTCGGTCGTGATGACGAAGGCGTATTTCAAGCGGGTCGTGGAGTTTGCGAGGGAGCACCACGTGATCGTCTGCCATGACGCGGCCTATTCGGAAATCTATTACGACGGCAACCGTCCGGCAAGTTTTATGGAAGTCGATGGGGCCAAAGACGTGGGAGTGGAATTTCACTCGCTGTCAAAAACCTACAACATGACCGGCTGGCGGCTCGGGTTTGTCGTCGGCAACAAGGACGTCTTGGCCGGACTCGGCAAGGTGAAAAGCAACCTGGATTCCGGCGTGTTTGAAGCGGTCCAGGCCGCCGGCATCACCGCACTTGGACTTGATGATGCCGTGACCGATGCGATCAGAAAGACCTATCAGGAACGGCGCGACACCTTGATTCCTGGATTGAAGAAATTGGGGCTGGAGGTCGAGGCGCCTCCCGCTGCCTTCTACGTCTGGGTCACCGTGCCGAACGGCTATACCTCGGCATCGTTCACCGCCCACCTCCTCGAGAAGGCCGGCATCGTCACCACCCCGGGCAATGGATTCGGCGCTCCGGGTGAAGGCTATATCAGGATGACCGTCTGCACGTCGAAGGAGCGATTGGCGGAAGCGGTCGAGCGGATTATGAAAGCCGGCTGGTAGTATATGGGAGTGGCCTTGTAGGAAGAGACTTCCAGGAATGGCTCGCGAGACGGTCTATATCGGGTTCGGTTCAAACGTCGGAGACCGCATCGATTTTTGCGACCGAGCCGTGACGCTGTTGAGTCTGGTGCCGCATTCGCTCGTGACGGGCGTGTCGCTGTTGTACGAAACCGAACCGGTGAAGGACAAGGTCGACCCCGGTGAAGACTGGTTTCTCAACGGCGTGGTTCAACTGGAGACCGACATCACGCCACGCAGTCTCCTGGATCTGTTGCGGGAAATCGAACGCTCGCTGGGGCGTGACGATGACCACCAGTCCGGACCCAGGACGATCGATCTCGACATCCTGTTCTACGGAGATCGCGTCATCAACGAGCCAGGGCTGACCGTCCCGCATCCCCGGTTGCACCAGCGCCGATTCGTACTGATGCCCTTGAGCGAATTGGCGCCGCTCATGATCCACCCCACGCGACGTCGTTCCGTCAACCAGATGCTCGCCGAAACCTCCGATCCTTCCGAAGTCCGCCTGCTGTTTCCACAACCTTCGACTCGATACGGATCACGGCCGGCCTGTAGTCCTCGCCTGGATTCATGAAGACGATCCGCTCCCCCCTGGCCATGACCGCATGGAGCCACCGCATGCGGCGAGAAGGGGTCGTGATCGGCCTCGTGCCCACGATGGGGGCGCTGCACGAGGGGCATCGGAGCCTGATCCATACGGCGCGGCTCCGGTGCGACGCCCTGGTGGTCAGTCTTTTCGTGAATCCCACACAATTTGCCCCGACCGAGGATCTGGCCACCTATCCACGCCGCCTCGCCCACGACCTGGCGCTGTGCCGGCAGGAAGGTGTAGATGTCTGTTTCGAGCCAACCGCCGCCGGGATGTATCCGAGCGGGTTCCAGACGATCGTCACCGTTCCGTCCATCGCCCGCCGCTGGGAAGGTGAATCGCGACCTCATCATTTCGCCGGGGTCGCGACCGTCGTCGCCAAGCTCTTTGGGATCGTCCAACCGGATCTCGCCGTGTTCGGGCAGAAAGATTACCAGCAGTGCGCAGTCGTGAGGCAGCTCATCAACGACCTAAATTTTGACATCCGCCTCATCGTACGACCGACGGTCAGAGAACGGGATGGCTTGGCCATGAGTTCCCGCAATGTCTTTCTCTCAACCGAGGAGCGCCGGGTCGCTCCGATCTTCTACCATGCCTTGCTTGCCGGCCGCCGTGCCATCGAGGCCGGAATGACGGATGCCGAATCGGTCCAGGCGGTAATGCGCAAGGTGCTTGGAGGTGAGCCGGCGATCCGCATCGACTACCTCACGCTCTGCGATCCCGACACGCTGGAGCCGCTCGAACGGATCGATCGTCAGACGGTCATCCTCGGCGCGATTCGCCTCGGATCTATCCGGCTGATTGACAATGTGCTGGCGCGGGGGAAGAAGGGACCTAGGCGCTCGTGACGGGCTGCCCCTGACTCACCAACAAGCCCAGAACGACCTGGCTCAAACGGCGTTGATCGGGAAGCGGGATCTCCAGAAACCGCAGCCCGACCGAAGTTGGACGGACCGAGCACACCATCGCCGTTTCAATCCGGATCGACTCATTCTCCTGATCGGGCTTGAGGACAAGTCCGAGAAACGTTCCGCGCGGGAGACCCGTGGTCTGCAAGGTGCACCCATCCATCGAAATGTCGGTGATGCGATTCGTCGACTGCATCCTGTTGTCGGCGAGAAACTGCGCCTGAATCGAGGTGGGGAGCCGCTTGTATTGCCGGCGGTCGAACGCCTGTGAAGCCGCCTCTCGGTGGAACGCACGGAACTTGTTCATACAGAGCTGGCAGCGGAACGGAAACATGTGCAACTGCTGCAGGACACGTTCCATCACGCCGGTTTGAAGCGCCACCCGAACGAATGGGGTCCCGCAATTGGGACAATGGAGTGTCTTCATGCCCTCGGCTCGACTTCTTCACAGGGTTCTGAAGATTCTAGCATTCGCTCACGGGGCGCTTGTTGCTCCTTCAAGATGGGCGCAATCGTCGCCGGCGAGTAGGTCGGCGGTTTGACCCATTTGCCATCTTCGCGTTTATAGCCGCCGATCTTGCTCATATTGGACCGGTGGACCTCTCGGAACACAGGTGTCATATCAATTCCATACGACACCGCCGTCCCATAGACGACGTACAGAAGGTCAGCCAGCTCTTTGGCGATGGCCGGGAGATCGGCCTTCCCCATCGCCTCTTTCAATTCGTCGAACTCCTCCTGGATCAACCGCTCGCGCAGCACCCGCGTCCGCTCATCGACGAGATCAGGCCGCTCCTGCACGACGATGTCGAAGAGGCGATGAAACTGCTCGACCATCGCTTGCGGATGCATGTCCGGAGGCTCATTCCTGGTCATAGGGCAACGCCTTTCGGGCCACGACTTCGACCGGCTCTAACGCGGCAATCTCCTTCTCCGACGACACCCCCAGCTCCTTGAAGCGGCGCGCCGCCGGCAGAATACGGGTTTCCAGCGACCCGACGGCTTTGTTGTAGGCCAGCACGCTCTTGCCCAGCGACTGGCCCACGTCGTTCACATGCTCAGCCAAAATGGCCATGCGCTCGTAAAGGTCCTTCCCGAGCCGGCCGGCCTCTTCCGCATGCGCAGCCAGCCGCTCCTGCCGCCACCCGTACGCAACGGCTCTTAAGAGCGCCATCAATGTGGTCGGCGTGGCCAGGACGACCCCCTGAGCAAATCCTGTTTCGATTAACTGCGGGTCCTGCTCCAAGGCCGCGCCGAGAAACTGCTCTCCCGGGAGAAACAGCACGACGAATTCCGGCGCCTGCTCGAATTGATTCCAGTAGGCTTTCAGGCTCAAATCGTTGATGCGGAGGCGTACTTGCTCGGCATGGCGCCGAAGTCCCTCCGCCCGACGCTCGTCGTCAGGCGCTTCATGCGCGTCCAGATACCCGGACAATACCGTTTTGGCATCCACGATGATCTGACGCCCGCCCGGCAACTGAACGATCATGTCCGGACGCAGACGGCCGTCGTCTGACACGACCGTTTCCTGCTCGAAAAAATCACAGTGCGCGACCATGCCCGCCAATTCGGCCACGCGCTTGAGGGTGATTTCCCCCCAGCGGCCTCGCACGGCCGGCGCTCGCAG
This sequence comes from Nitrospira sp., assembly GCA_036376045.1. Taxonomy (GTDB): domain Bacteria; phylum Nitrospirota; class Nitrospiria; order Nitrospirales; family Nitrospiraceae; genus Nitrospira_C. The sequence goes on along the minus strand of DASVBB010000059.1, from coordinate 10,581 downwards.
CGCGTTCACGAGATTGCCCGTTTCCTGTTGGAGCCGCTGCTGCGTTTCGGCCAGCAACTTCAAATGCTGATCGAGCCCTCCGTACGCGGCCTGCCGTGATTGCTCCAATTGACGAAGTTGCTCGTCATACCGGTGGAGAGACTCTGATAATGGTTTGACCAATGCGTCGATCGCCTGCTGTCGTTGGGCCAGATCGCCCTTCGATTCGGCGTGCAACGTCTGAAACGTCGCCTTGGCGAGACTGATAAACGCTTCGTTATTCTGCTTGAGGGCTTCACCCGAGAGAGCCTGGAATGACTCGGCCAGCTCACGGCGCGACTGGGTCAATAGGAGTTTCTGTTCTTCCACATGCTTGACGGTTTCGGCGGCTTGCGTCTCCGCGACCGCCCTGGCACGTGCCGCATCGGCAAGATCGCCGCGAAGGTGCTCGAGTTCCTCACGATCTTCCGCCGCGCAATGTCGCAGCTCGTCTGCCAATGTTTCAGCCCGATGCATGCGCTCGACCGCCTCGAGAATTTGCGATTCGAATTGCGACCGCAGACGAGCCGACCACCACAATCCGACCGACAATGCGCCGACCACCAGGCCGCCCGCCAACCCCAAGATAAAGGCAGTACTCTCAAGCATAGATCGCGCTCCGCGTTCTCACGGGCAGGAAACGTTGATATCGGTGAAGGATGTCGTGACTGGCAGTTGTCCGTTTAGTTTCGGGAGGTTACGAAAACTGACCGGAAACGTCAAGGGAGCAAGTGTGTCAGAGCCGTTCGGCCCTATTGCGTGAGAACGCTTCCCCAGCAAGGATTCCTTAGGGTTGTTGCCCACCGCGGCTCTGCAACGATCGCGGGGAGCCCCACGTTGCCCAGCGCAGCGATCCGGCGGCAAACACCTATTTAGGATCCCGAGGAGGCCTTGTGACGCTTTACAATGCCCTGTGCGGCGTCCATCGTCACATGTTCGTCTTCCGATAAGAGCGACATGGCGCGAGAGACGTTTGCAATCGCGGGCAGTCCGTATTCGCGCGCAATGATCGCTCCGTGGGACAGCGTGCCGCCCATTTCAACGATCAAGCCGCCGGCGATGCCGAACAGCGGCGCCATCCCCGGATCGATGACCGTCGCGACAATGATGTCCCCACTTCGGACGTGGCTCCAATCCGCGGTCGCTCGAACGAATCGCACCGGACCGCTCACAATGCCGGAACTGAGGGGAATCCCCCGGAGCAATCCATCCGGCGATGGCTGAGGCGACAGCTCATGCAGGTCTTCCCACCCGCAAATGGCATCGGGCGCCTGCATGCTGCTCCACTGCTCGCGTTCAGCGCGCCGCGTACGAATCACCGCAGCCCACTGCTCGGTTGGCGCATGATCCAGAGTTGTTTCGAGTTCTTGGAGCCTGAGGAAAAAGATATCCTCGGGCAGGCTGAACACGCCTCGATCGGCGAACAACTCGCCCACGCGGAGCAGGAGATGTCTGGCCGCAAGCGAATACCACATGAGATGGTGACGATTCGCTTCTCGTAACGCAAAGAACCGGCAAAGGCGCCTGTACCACCATTGAAAGAGCAGCCAGCGATCGATGCGCCAGCCGAGGCGTGTCCTGATCGTCGCCAGTGCCTGAGCCCTGACTGCACGCTGCCGTCGGATGAGTTCGTCCGGCGTTGTGCGCGCTCCATCGAGCTGCGTCTTGATCACCTGAAGGAGCACTTCTGGCTGATCGGCGAGACGCGGAGACATGATGTCCGATTCACCGACGGCGCGATGCCCGTAGTCTCCGAGGTAACGGTCGAATGCGGCCAGAAACACACTCCCCTGCAGACGCTGTCGATAGCGGCCAACGTCCCATCCGTTTCGGAAGACGGCGCGCACAGCGTGGTCTTGACGGGCGAGTTCAACCAGGTCGGCGATACGTAGAATCTGCTGCGCACTGATGACCGTGCCCTGCCCCTGGAGCGACTCGTTGAGCAAGCGCCGCCAGTCGGCCCCGAGCCAGCGCGGCAGGAGGCGGCTGAAGATCTGCAGGCACTGCCCCGCACCCGCGGCAATCCCAAACGTCACCTCGCGGGAGTCCAGCCAACGGCCCAACTCGTCCAAGCAGCGTCGGGCATCCTCCAGCGACAGGTGTCTCACCCTCTCACGGCTGTAACGGGAGGCCAGATCTTTCATCTCCGCGAACGATGCGGTGCCGGATTTCAAGACCCGTCGCAGCTCACGCGCCATCAGCCAGCCGGCGCGCAACAATGCCGGCCAGCCGAGCGGGTGCACAGAAGGCGCCGACCGTATCTGATCACCGCCCATCTGTTCGGCATTCAGCCCGGGATCACCGCCGAGTTGACCGACGAGTACATGGAAGAGCGTCACATTCAAATAGGGTCGCCCGGCATGGAGGCGCACCGAGGAAAGCCCGGGGGGAATCCTGCAACCCAACCGGCGATAGTGCGAAAGAATGTACGCGTCCATGAAACGTTCCAAAAACGACAGTCCCATGGGACTCGGCAAGTCCGGCATCGTCTCCTTGAAATTCGCCCGTGACCACTCGCAGTCTTCGTTCGTCAAATGGTCAACCGTCGCCCGAACGGCAGTCATTGGACGAGCCTGCAAGGCCCAGAGGCCCTCCCGGTCAATCGCCCACTCGACATCGATCGGCTGTTGGAATGCTTGCTCGATGCGCTTGGTCAGTGTAGTGACTTCACCCAGTTGCTGATCCGATAACATCGGCCGGTCTCGCTCACCGGCTGGAACCGGCTCCATGGCGAGCCCGCCGGCGGTGAGGACAAGTCGTTCGCGTTGTTGTCCGACAATGCGTCTGATCACCCGCGCGGGCTGGCCGGCTGTCGTCTCGACCACGTACTGATCAGGGGAGACGCTGCCATCAACCAGAAGCTGCCCAAGGCCGCGGACGGCATTGATCGTCACATGCCTGTCACGGCCCGTCACCGGATGAATCGAGGTTGCGACCCCGGCGACCGCAACGTTCAGGAGCGGTTGGATGACGATGGCCATGGCGGGAGCCACATCGGCATTGCCCGATGCCAGCATGTAGTCCAACACCCGCTCGTCCCAGGCTGAGGCCCAAATGTCCGTGATCGCGTCTGCGAGCCGGGCCTGTTCCACACCCAAGACCGTGCGATACAAGCCCGCAGCGCTCGCCCGCTCCATGTCTTCATTCGTGGCCGACGACCGCAACGCCCACCGCCGCTCCTCCGTGCCGGCCATCCGAGGCAATGCCTCCCATACCTCCGCCACAAGGGTCGCCAATTCCACCCGCCGGATCATGTCCCGGCAGTGTTGCAGCTCCTGCTTCCGGTCGTCGCCGCTTCGCCTGAGCGCACGGTGCCAACGCTCGGAAGGGACAAGCCCGATGCCCTGCATGAAATGTCCATAGGCGCTGGTGGTCACACAGCAGCCGTCAGGGACAGGGAAACCGGCTGCAAGCAGACGTGCCAGCCCGGCGGCTTTGCCGCCGACCAACGAAGGATCCGTGCACTGAGCGAGGGGAAGTAAGAACGGAGGGGCCATCGCACCGGATACTAACTAGAAGACGAAGAGCAGGTAAAGGTCATTGACGTTCGTGCCGGTAGGACCGGTCATGATATGGCCGTTGAGGCGCTTCAGCACGCGATAGGTGTCGTTGCGGGTCAGCGCCTTGTCGAGGTCCATTCCCATTCGTTCGGCCCGTTTCCATGTCGCGCCGCTGACCAATGCTCCGGCGGCATCCGTCGGACCATCAGTACCGTCGGTGGCGATGGCGGCGACGTATACGCGCGGGAGGCCGGCCACAGCTTTGGCGGCAGCGACTGCAAACTCCTGCGCGCGTCCTCCTGTACCGTTTCCTGTCACGGTCACGATGGTCTCTCCTCCGGCGATGACGCAGCAAGGCCTTGTCAGAGGGCGTCGACACAACACGATGCTTCTTGCCAATGCGCCCATCTGTGCACCAGCCTGACGGGCCTCCGTCGTGTAAGGAGGCAACACGAGCGTTCGCCAGCCCGCGGACCGGGCCGTTGCCGTGAGGGCTTTGAGGGCCATGGTATTGTTGCCGATGATCTCGTGTTGAACGCGTCGAACCCGTCTCGTCCCAGGTTTGGGAGTATCGGCCAGGCGACCCTCGACGCCCCGCGTCAGGTGCGTTCGAACGCTCTGTGGAATCATTGACCAGAGGCCGTGCCGCCGCAAGCAGCGGATGGCATCGCGGTACGTCGTCGGATCAGGGGCTGTCGGCCCCGAGCCGATCACGCTCACATCATCGCCCATCACATCAGACAGCACGAGCGTAACAATGGTGGCTTCGCTCAGCGCGGCCAGCCGGCCGCCTTTGAGATCCGACAAATGTTTGCGAACGGTGTTGATGTCGGTGATGCCGGCGCCGCACCGCAGCAACAGGTCGCTCACGTGTTGCTTGTCTCTGAGTGTCAGGCCGGATACCGGCGCCGGCATCAGGCTCGAGGCGCCACCGGAGAGGAGGACCACCAACAAATCTCGAGCCGTGAGTCCTCCAACGAGCGCGATGATCCTCCGGGCGGCCGCAAGACCTGCACGGTCAGGGAGCGGATGGCCGGCCTCCGCCACGGCGATGCGCTTGGTCGCTGCTCCATGGCCGTATTTGACGATGACCACCCCGCCGTCCACACGACGCCCCAGGATCGACTCGATGGCACGAGCCATTGCAGCGGCGGCTTTTCCGGCTCCGACGACGACGACGCGCTCATAGTGACGAAGGTCGTAGCGGCGACGCCCGATCAGCAGCTCATCGCCGTCCCTGCGAACACTGCGCCGGACGGCCTGACCGGCATGAACGGAATCCAGCGCCGCTTTCACCATCTTGGTCAACAGCGGGCGAACGGGGGAAGGAGGCAGGCGCATCGTGAATGGGGTTAGAGGACGGGAGGACGCCGCGAGGGAACCCTGACCGCCGTGGTCACGACGCTCAGGGAGACTTCTCTTGCTTGAAGCAACGGGACGGACACGTCTGACGGGGCACTTTGATTTGATACGTGCCGTGCGGGAGGAATTCTTTCTTGAATTCCGGGTTCAATAATTTGAGTTCCAGAAAGTACGTGCCGAACTCCTCGGCGATAGACGTCAGCGCGCGCTGCGGCTCTTTGACCGTCACGGTGACGGTTTCTGTCTCCAGCGGAATATAGAGATCCTTCTTGCTCAACCCCAGATATTTTTCCGGTTGGGAATAAATTTCCTTGGCCGCGATAATCCGCGGCACATATCGCATGGTCTCCCGCGGCCCGTGCATTTTCCAATAATCGGTGATCTTCTGTTCCTTGAGCAGCTTGCGAACGCGCTCTTCGCCGGCATTATAAGATGCCATGGCCATGAACCAGTCGTTGCTCTGAAAATCCTTGAGATACTTCAGGTACTTGACGGCTGCTTCCGTCGACATCTCGAGGTTCCGCCGCTCATCGCGTACCGCATCGCTTTTCAGACGATATCGCCGTCCGGTCGAGGGAATGAACTGCCAAGGGCCGGACGCTTTGGCCTTGGAATAGGCGGCGGAGATGCATTTACTCTCCACCAACAGCATGTACTTGAGGTCGTCGGGCAACCCGGCCTCGGCCAATTGCCGTTCCGCCGGGGGAAAGCAACGGCCCGTGCGTTTGGCCAGAATGATGCTCTCGCCCTGATCCTCCAGGAATTGATAAAACTCGTACTCGATGCGTTCACGAACCTGCCAGTTGTCCATAGGGACGGGCTGACCTGCAAAGGTGAGCTTGTCCGGAAGCTTGAAGGAACTGAGATAGAACCGCTCACCATCGCGCTTGATTTCCGGAAGAATGACCAGGCGATCTTCCGATTCGTTGGAGTTGTCCAGAGGATCGGGAAGGAGGTCACGGTCCGATTCGCCGTTGGCGCCGGCTGAAGCAGGAATCTCTTTTGAAGCGGGATCTGTCTCGGGCTGGGCCTTCGTAGATGCGGGAAGCACCAGTGCCAACACTACGGCAAGCATCACGCGCGACCAACGCTCGTCCATGAACACCTTTCCTCCCTGATGAAGAGTCGAGTTCATCCTCACGGTGGTCAATCTAGCAGCAAGCTCCGCCTCCGGCAAGCAGGATCGCCTTTCAGAAACGTGCTAGACTCCTTCGCCATGCGATCGCTCACCGTGCTCAATCGACGCATCGCCTCCTGCACGGCCTGCCCGCGCCTGGTGACCTACCGGCAGGCAGTCGCAAAGGAGAAACGACGTCAATATCGGGACTGGATCTACTGGGGCCGTCCCGTGCCGAGTTTCGGCGATCCGGCCGCGCGCCTCTACATCCTCGGCCTGGCCCCCGCGGCGCACGGCGGCAACCGGACGGGGCGCATCTTCACCGGGGATCGGAGCGGCGACTGGTTGTATGAGGCCCTCCATGCCTATGGATTCGCGAACCAGGCAACCTCCCGGCATAGAGACGACGGTTTGGTTTTGTCGGATTGCTATATCGGAGCGACGGTGCGTTGCGCCCCGCCGGAGAACAAACCCATGCCCGAGGAGTTCGACCGCTGTCGACCGTATGTGAGGGAGGAACTGCGGCTCCTGCATCGCGTGAGGGTCGTCGTGAGCCTGGGCAAGATTGCGTTTGATCACTACCTCAAGGCCTGCCGGGAGGAGGGACACCGGCTTCCGTCACCCATGCCAACCTTCGGTCACGGGCAGACCTACCGGCTCCCCTGGGGCGTGACGCTCATCAGCTCCTATCATCCCAGCCAACAAAACACGTTTACCGGGAAACTGACCAGACCGATGTTTCATGCCGTGTTCGCCAAGGCTCGGGACGTCATCCGCACCGGCTAAGGCACTGTCGTCCCGGTGCCGCGCAGGGCCGGAGGCTTCCGGCCTGCGCGATCGACCGAGCGGCTATTTCTTGTTTTGAGAATCCCAATCCGCGAGAAATTTCTTCAGGCCGATATCGGTCAACGGATGCTTGACCATCTGCTGGAAGATCGCGAACGGCATCGTGCAGATGTGACCTCCGGCCAAAGCGGCTTCGACCACGTGTTGAGGATGTCGCACGCTCGCCACGAGCACGTACGTTTTGAAATCGTAGTTCTTGTAAATGGTCACGATCTGACGGATCAACTCCATCCCGTTCGAGCTGATATCGTCCAATCGACCGATGAAAGGAGACACGCACCAGGCGCCGGCCTTGGCGGCCAGCAGCGCTTGGGTCGGTGAGAAGCACAAGGTCACGTTGACCTTGATGCCTTCGGCGGTCAGCCGCTTCGTCGCCTTGAGGCCTTCCGCAATCAACGGGACCTTCACCACGATATTTTTGTGGATTTTGGCCAGTTCGCGTCCTTCTTTCACCATCGCGTCGGCTTCGATGCTCACCACTTCGGCGCTGATCGGTCCGTCGACGATGTTGCAAATCTCGACGAGCACTTCCCGGAAGACCCGACCTTCTTTTGCCACCAGCGAGGGATTGGTCGTGACTCCATCCAGCAATCCAAGACTGGCGGCCTCCTGGATTTCTTTTACGCTGGCAGTATCAAGAAAGAATTTCATGGCGATGTCCTTTCATGCTGCGACTTGTGAAGGATGGCTACGCTCGCTCATTGTAAGAAGAACCAACGGCTCATGCAAACGGCTCTTTGTTTGACACGTGTGGGACCGGCGGTTAGAATCCACCCGCGGATAAATTGCGCTTGAATCCAGGAGAAATCCCCATGATGCCACGGTGGGCATGCGTACTGGCTGGATGTCTGCTCCTCTCTGGCTGCGGAGGAAATCCATACCTCGAACAATCATTGAAACCAGCCGAGTTGCAGGGGAAGGACAAGGCCTGGTTCGTCAAGAACTGGGGTGAACCCAGCGGCAAGGCGCCCCGCTTTTTCGGCGGTGAAACCTGGACCTACTACCGGATTGCCGGCGGAAAGTCCGGCCCGCCTCTCTTTAACTTCAAACCCAATCAGTGCGAGATCACGCTCAAATTCGACAAGGAAGAAAAACTCGACGACTACAGCTATTCCGGGTGTTGACCGCTCGCGATAGTCCTTCCAAGCTCGCTCAACCCGTCATCTGTTTTTGAAACGTCGCTGCACAGCCCTGGCTGCAAAAACAATACGTCTGTCCTCCGATGACTTCCGTCACCGCTGAGCCTCGCGGAACAAAGACGCGGCAGACCGGATCCTGCACCATCTGGTCTTTGCTCCTCGGCAAAGCACGCTCGGTCTGGCGGCCTCCGAACTCCCGAAAGGCACTCCGGAGAAGGAAATACAGGATGATCAGGAGGATGAGGATGAAGATAATTCTATACATAGTGGGAGCGCGACCGTGGCGCCACAATCCTATGTGACGGTTGTCACTCTGTCAACAAGACCTGCTCACCGGTAATTGGTGGAAATACACCGTGTTGAAGGGATGGAATTAGCACGAAGGGCCTAGCCCATCGCCCTTATCCAGGGTCTAAATCCCCTCTTTCCCCGTACTTCCGATGGATAGGCATCTCGAGGGGTGAATGGTACAGTGAGCCTCATGAAGACCTGTGACAAATGTCGCGGAGCAATGTTACCGGAACGGGCAGTGGACTTGGATGCTGGCCTGGCGATCATGGTGTTTGCATGTTTGAACTGTGGTCGTCGAAAGGCAGCGGATCAGGAACCTCGTCCGCTTACGGCTAGACATTGACACGATGACCTCTTTCCCGATCGTTTCTGACGAGCACTACGCCGGCCCGGCGTAGCTGTGTCTTTTCTCCAGCCGGTTCTTCCCCCTCTGGTGCTACTTGAGATTTAGCACATCCATCATGTCATAGAGGCCAGGAGGCTGCTTGACCACCCAGCGCGCCGCGCGCAACGCTCCGCGGGCAAAGGTGTCTCGGTTGCTGGCCCTGTGGGTCACTTCGATTCGCTCACCCATTCCTCCGAAAAGAACTGTGTGGTCGCCAACAATGTCGCCGGCGCGAATCGTCTGGATGCCGATTTCCTGCTTCTTCCGTTCCCCGACCAACCCTTTGCGGGCGTAGACGCCGACCTGCTCGAGGTCCCGATTCACGGCCTGGGCCAACACTTCAGCAATCTTGAGCGCTGTGCCGCTGGGAGCATCCTTCTTGAGTCGATGATGAGCCTCGATGACCTCGATATCGTACTCCTCCCCCAACGTCCTGGCCATTTCACCGATCACCTTGTAGATCAGATTCACCCCGACGCTCATGTTGGGAGAGCACACGCAGGGGACCTGCCGGGCGAGGGATTTGAGTTCCTCCTGTTGAACGGCGTTAAAACCGGTCGTGCCGATCACCATGGCCCGCTTCTGCTGAGCGACGGCCCGAAGATGCGCCAGCGTCGCCTCGGGCGCTGAAAAATCGATCACGACCTCGCCCCGTTTGAGCAGCGCAGGAAGATCGTCGGTGACGGGCACGCCCATCTTGCCGACACCGGCCGCCTCACCGGCGTCCGCTGCCAGCGCGGAATGGCCCTTTCCCTCCAGGGCGCCTGCCAGCGTCAAGGCAGTGGATTCCTTGATGAGGGCGATCAACCGGCTTCCCATTCGGCCAGCGGCCCCGGCGACAATGACGTTGATCATGCGATGTGAGCTTTCAGGATGACGGACGGTTAGATCAATCGCAGCTCTTTCATAACGCGGGCCAACTGATTGCGGTTATCGGCGCCCATGCTGCAAAGCGGCAGTCGCAGTTCCGGATCGATCTTGCCCATCATGCCCAGCGCTTCCTTGATGGGGATGGGGTTCGTTTCATAGAACAAGGCGGCAAACAGCGACGAAAGCGCAAAGTGGATGCGTCGGGCTTCGTCGATGCGGCCGGCAAGGAAGGAGGCAACTAGCTGTGCCATCTCCTTCGGCATGACGTTGGCGGTGACGGTGATCACCCCTTTAGCCCCTACGGCCATCATGGGTAGCGTCAACGCATCATCACCGGACAGAACGGTCAGTCGATCCCCGCACGCCTGCGCGATGTCGGAGGCCTGCTGGACAGATCCGCTTCCTTCTTTGATTCCCACGATGTTTTTCATGACGGCAAGACGCGCCACCGTGGCCGGCACCATGTTCACTCCCGTGCGGCCGGGAATGTTGTAGAGCACCTGCGGGATGTCCACTGCCTCGGCCACGGCTTTGTAGTGGCGATACAAGCCTTCCTGCGTCGGCTTATTGTAATAGGGCGTAATGAGCAGTGCCCCGTCTGCACCGGCTTCCCGGGCATGTCGGGTGAGCGAAATGGCTTCGGCTGTACTGTTGGAACCAGTCCCTGCAATCACCGGCACTCGCCGATTGACGACTTCGACCGTGAGCTTCACCACGCGGTGGTGCTCCTCATGCGTCAACGTAGCCGACTCTCCCGTGGTGCCGCACGGCACGATCCCGCTCGTGCCGTTCGCGATCTGCCATTCGATCAGGTCGGCGAACGCACGCTCATCGATCTTGCCATTGCGGAACGGTGTGACGATCGCAATTATTGATCCGCTAAACATCAACGCTCCCTGACTTGAAGACTCATCACGTTGGCACCGACATCGTCCTGGTCCGCCCTGAGGACGGTCAATTCAAGAAGCCGGGGATCGTCTCGCCCCGGACGAGATCATCATAACTTTCCCTGGCGCGGATGACATGCACTTCATTATCCTTGATCAGCACCTC
>DASVBB010000051.1:0-11242 GCA_036376045.1 Nitrospira sp. | reverse complement strand
ACGCTTCAGCCGACAGTCGTCGTGATGGACATTGTCATGCCAAAGATGGACGGGATTGCAGCGACCCGACTCATCAAGACCCAATATCCGCAGATTGTCGTCGTAGGCCTCACGCGCGAACTGAAGGACTATACGTCATATGCCATGAGAAAAGCGGGGGCTTCGGAGGTCGTGGATAAGAAGAACGCGGTGGATGAGTTATATGGCGCGATACAACGAGCGTTAGCAGGCATCGACGGGCAAGCTGTAGACGGGCCGGAAACCGGCCCTGGCCTTGGTTCCATGACTGAAGCAACTTGAATCAAGATTCGAAAGAGCGTAGGCTCTGACACCTACCTACACAACTGCTCGACGGCCTCCTGGAAGGCCCGACCGCCGACATCTTGTGCGAAAGGCGGTCGCCTTGTGTATTTCTCATCTTCCCGTTTTGCCAAGGAAGTTCAGGACCATCTCCGATCTTTGTTTGCAAGGATGAAAACCCCCGCTCATATCTCACTCACAAAACATAGGAGGATCTCATGCGTAAACGGCTGATCACGAAACATCTGAGCACGGCATTGATGCTCGGCGGACTGACCATGTTAGTTGCGGGCTGCAGTGACAGCCATTACCGGGTAACCGACCCGACGTCTGGAAATACATATTACACGACGAAGGTCAGCGACACCGGCAAAGGCGGAGCAGTCAAAATCAAGGATGCGAAAACGGGCAGCACGGTGACGTTGCAGTCTTCTGAGGTTAAGGAAATTTCAGAGGGTGAATACGAAGCTGGGATGATGGCAAAAGCACCTGCCAAGCCAGCTCCTATGCAGCCAGCGTCGACTCAGCCGGCGGCGGCTCAACCACTGCCTACTCAGCCCGCGTCGGTGGCGCCAGCTGCGTCTCAAGCAGCGCCTGCTCAGCCTTGAGACACGGTGCGTATTCCCGTTTTAGGAGATACACATCCTAAAACGGGAGTATCACGTGAGAGAGTTGGAGAGGAACGAAAGTGAGCAATTTTGACCAGACCGCTATTGGTCCACTCGTCTAGTATTCGCATCCCACTCTACACACAACTGCTCGACGGCCTCCAGGAAGGCCCGACCGCCAGCGATTGTGAACGAGAAAGGCGGTCGACTTATTTCGGACAAAACAAACTCAGCCTGGGAGCAACACGTTTCCATTTTCGAGATGGCACGTTCCTGTCTCGATGACTCGCAAATAAACCAACTCGCGGCTCATCGCCATTTCCCTGGAAGAGTTCGGGTCCGCCACTATTGATCGGACCGGGCTTCGATTGAGACATCATGACTCTATGATCCATGTCACCGAGGAGGTTCATTGTGAAACGGATATCTCTTGAACTGAGTTTGATTCTTGCGTGTCTCATCGCCGTGGTCGCTTGTGATTCGGGGAAACCTGCGGGGACGGCGACGACGTCCGCAGGTGCTGACACTGCCCTCATGTCTCCCGCCACCTCACCGGGTCGGGCGGACAACGACGAGGGTGTAGGCCACTACAAGCAGGGTCACTGGGATGTCGCAACAGATTGGTTCAAAAAAGCCGTCAAGGCCGACGCGAACCTTGCCGAGGCCCACTATAACCTGGCCCTCTCACTCGATAGGATGGGGAAACATGAGGATGCCACCGCAGCCTTCAAAAAAGCGGCAGAACTAGCCCCGGCGAATCCTGCCATCAAGGATTCCACGATCCTCAAGAAACACTTGGGCATGTGAGGACGCCAGACTGCCGCGAGATACATCCCCATGATTTTCAGCTGGTTCGTCTTGCTGGTGGCAAACGGTGAGCAGCCCGCTGCCACTTATTTGTAACTCCACATGTAGGCAGGAGCAGCAAGCTACTTAAACCGCAGGGTCATTTGACTGGAAGCATCGGACGTTCGCCTGGCCGTTCAGCCTCATGCTGGATACGAGCGCGCTCCTTCCGTGATGTGGCCAGAACCTGTTGAAGAATGTCGTCATTCAATTGAGTGAGCTGGGCTGCTGCATCTTTCATATCTGCATGTTCGACCGCCCGCGACAAGACCTCCAGTCGCCTCATTGACCAACCCCCGCTTTAAATACTCTTGCCATAATGGCGTACCGCGATAGACACACAGCCGATTAAATCCAAACGTATCAAGCGGTAATGTCGCAGCAAAGTCGAAGGTCGCCTTCATGAGGGCGTAAAACTGTGGATCGCGAACGTGGATCAGAAGCGTGCGCAGAGCGACTCTCCTTTGGATTGTTTAGGGTCGGTCAGTCATGGGGCACCACGCTGCGGAGGGACCTGGGCACGAGTAAGGTCCTTCGATCTGACAACAGCCACAGCGTTCCGAATTGCATTCTCCAAATCCTGAGCCGATGTGGTTTTTTTGACCAAGCACGCCTGGGCGCCATTATGCCGCGCCATCTCTAACAGGTAAGGTTGCGGCAGATGCGTGAGGATGACCACCGCAATCTGTGGACGTGTGCGATCACGAATCAAGTCAAACAGGACATAGAAGCCGGACTCCGGCATATCGAGGTCCAAGACCACACAATCAATCCTTTGGGATCGGCAAAGAGCGAGACCAGCCTCCCCGCTAGGCGCGTCCAATACCGTATAGTTGTGAGAGGAATGGTTCTTGAGAGCTCCACACCAAAACCTCAGGTCTTCGACGTTATCGTCGATAAACAGAACCGTTGTAAGAGTGGTCGATAGAACCTCACCTCCTGTTTTTCTCATACTGCCGGCCGATTAGCCTCCCATGAGGAGGAGCGGGACGCAGTCTGCTGGTTTCTCGCCTGTAGGTCAGCTAACCCAAGCTCGCTGGCGTGGGCCCGCACATGGGCCAGGAGAGCGCGTGTCATCATTTCCTCATTCAAGTCCTTGGCCCCCTTCGCAAGCGTGAAGGGCAGTTCAGTCTTCCACATGAGGCTCCCTTCTGGACTCACCAGATAGAGGTACAGCCTCCGTGAGGAACTCGTCTTCAATCCGGCAAGACTATTCTGCGGGTCTCGAGCAGCCACATTCCCGATCAGAACACAATCCACCTGATACTCTGCGCTCATCTCTTGAGCCAGCCTAATCTGCTGGTTGGTCAGCCTGTTTGGAAACTCAGTAGTCGCATTCAGGTGCCCCTGCGGAGCCACGTTGGATGGGCTCACCACACGAAGCTCGGTTAGTTGTTGGAGGACAGCAGTCCACCGCTCAGCCATCACCGGATCTCCGACGAATGGTATGACCGCGATGCTCTTCACCCTTGCCAGGTGCTGCCGCTCTTGCAGCACGAGCACCGACGAGTTTTCAAATGGGTGAAACTCAATGTCGCTGTTCCGGACCATATCAATGCCGACCACGCCCAGCCACACAGCGGCCATGCACCCTTGCATGCCAAAAACCGAGAGAAGCAGTACCCCTAATATGGAGGTCTGAACGATCAGATGAGGTTCCTCAGCTCAGAAGGCACAAACAGGTGATCGCCTTGTCGAGTGAAACCGCCGTGTTGAACCTCATCTTAAATATCCAATTAGACCGATGGCCGTCTGGTCAAAATTGCTCACTATCGAAGAATTCATGAAGGAGGAGGCCGGACCCTGCGCGAAGATCAGGAGAAAGAAGAGGGGCTAGTCGTGGAGGACGACATTGAGAAGGGAACTGTGAATGCGCAACCCACCGTTATACTGAATGAATCCCAGCTTGCGGAACTTATTCATGAAGAAACTGACGCGGGACCGCGTGGTGCCAATCATGTCCGCTAGAGTCTCCTGACTCACCTGGGCGATGAGTGGCTCCGGCTTCCCTTCCTTCCCAAAGTGGGCCAATAGCAGAAGCACCCGTGCCAGTCGCTTCTCGGCTGAATTAAAGAGTTGATCGACCAAGTCCGCCTGGATGCGCACGTTGCGACCGAGGAGATGGGTCATGAACAGCTGGGCGAAGGTGGGCTCGTCGTGCAGCACGCGGATCATGGTGGCTTTGTCAATGCAGACGACCGTGGAGTTTGCCAGCGAGCTTGCGGTCTCCAGGCGCACAGGCTGTCCGGCAAGGCAGGATTCACCCACAAAGTCCCCATCCTCCAGAACCGCAACGACGGCTTCTTTGCCTTGAGCAGAAACCACCGTGAGCTTGACCTGGCCCTCCTGGATATAGAAGACGGAATCCGCCGGATCTCCTTGCGAAAACAGAATCTGCTTCTTTCGGACCGACAGGATCGTTTTCCCGCCGTCGATTTGTTTAAGGAATGTCTGGGGATTAAAGGGCCTGATCCGTTTGAGTCCCATGGGCTGCCTCCCTTGAGTGCCCTGGCCCCAAATTTTGTGCCGGGACGGGGATGATCACCGCAGAGAACCGCGCACTAAGGGCTCCTGATCCCTGATTACACAATCGTGCCCAAGGGAGTCAAGCCCTGCTCCACCCTCCTAAACGCGACCATCCATGACTAGGGTTGAGCCTAGTGAGCAATTCTGACCAGACCGCAGGCTGCTTCCCAGGCATACTTATGTTCCGCAACGACGATTGCGAAAGGCCACTATAGACAAACGCCTGCCACCGCTATCCGATACGGAAAACGAATGAAGACGGATCTACTCAAAGGGAAATGGATGCAGTGCAAAGGCGAGATAAAAAAACAATGGGGCAAGTTGATCGGTAATGACGAGAAGCAGATCGAAGGAAATTATGAGAAGGTTATTGGCATGCTTCAGGTACGGTATGGCGCTAAGTATGTCAGATTAGTCCGGGAGCGATACGCCGAGAAGAAGAACGACCTTATCAGGTGGGCCGAGCAGTGGGATCAGCAAGAAAAGTTGCGCTGACCCGAAGTCATCGAATGGATTCTACCCAGCCTCCTCTCAAATGTTCTGGAACACAAGTGCTGATGTGTGCCGCCTGCCTGGGGGCGTGATCCCACGCCAGCGTGTGGATGCCTGCCTCGATCAGCACCACGCGGATGGTCTCCGCCATCGCCTCGACGGTCACCTCCGTCCAGGGCCGCAAATCTAACACCCGCTCCTCCGTGCTACCGGGTGGGGGGCTGTCGTGGATGAGGACCCAACAGTGGTCAAAAATCGCGGTGCGGAGACTTCGTCCCATAGTCCGCCAAGGTCATTTTGATCACGGATTGTTGAAATGGTCCACGACCTTCTCGCTGTAGGCCATGTGTAGCCCCCCATCTCCCGGTGGAACTGGGAACGCGGTCCTTGTCGGTTCAAGATCGGGTTCAAGTCGTTCCAATCGCTGCTGTCGGTTTCTGGGCGAACTCTTTGTACCCGTACCGTGCCGCCAGATATTCCTTGGCCTCATCGCTGACATACTCCGCGAATTTGTACCGGTCATCTTCGACGGTCTTGGCGTCTGCCATCACCTGGTCGGTCGGAATCGCGTATTCGATATTGCAGGACGTGTAGGCTTGAATGTAGGTCGGACCGACCTCTCGAGCGATCAGCACCGCCTTCTTGATGCAACTCTCCACGCGCCGCGGATTGTTGGGCACGACCGTGGCGATATATGCGCAGCCGGCGATTTTGGCCATGGCCACCATGTCCATCTTCTCGAACTTCTTGCCGAGCGGCGCCATCTTGAGGACCGCGCCTCTGGTCGTCATGCCGCTTTCTTGTCCGCCCGTGTTGCCGTACACCTCGTTATCCAACATGATCGTCGTGAACCGCTCCTTGCGGAACCAGGAATGGAGCACCTGCTGGAATCCAATGTCGGCCGTGCCCCCGTCACCCGCCATCACGACGACATCCTTGGGCTGATCGCCGAACCGGATGCGCAATCCCCGCGACAAGCCGCTGGCGACACCGTTTTGGTCCCCATAGTTGCCATACACGAAGGGAATAGCCGCCTGCGAAATCGCCAGCCGGCCGCATCCCGCCGTCCCGACCGTGATCGTGTCTTCGGGATTCGGGAAGGCGACGATGGCCAATCGGATGAACAGGGTCATGGCGCAGCCAGCGCACATCGGATGCTCTTCGAGAATTTCCTTGAAACTTCCCATCTGCGACACCGTGGTCTTCTTCCCGAATGGCCCATGCTCGACCATGTCGCGGTATTCTTTCGGCATGAACGCGTCAAATCCCGGTGAAAACTTCACATAATTGAGACTCATTCGACACCGTCCTCTCTTGTGGCTTGGCGCAGGTGCGCCGATGACAATGGTCTTCGTTTTATCGATTCGTGCCTCTCAACTCCCGCGTCCGGCCAGGACTTCCGATCGGACGCCGATCGCCCTCTTGATTTCTTCCACGATGATTTCCGGCGGCATGGTCATACCCCCGCATACGCGCGGTCCGGCGATGACTCGCTCGGGGCGAGGGATCGTCGCTTTGATCTCGCGTGCCATCCACCCGATGACATTGAACTCCGGCACGATGATGTGTTTGGCATGCTTGGTAGCTTCCCGGAGTTCTTCCTCCGGCCAAGGCCGGAGCGTCTTGATCTTCACCAGCCCCACACGGATGCCTTCATCGGCCAGCAGACGGATGGCTTCACGCCCTTGAGAGACCGCGGTTCCTGACGTCACGATGAGCACCTCGGCATCAATGTTTTCGGTGTCGATCAGGCCATCCAGCCAGGCGATCGTATGTTTCCGGGACCGTTCCGCGGCAGCCCAGATTTCCTGTTGCCAGCTCGCGTGCGTGGCGTAGCTGATGTAGTTGCTTTTCATAACGAACGGATCGCGCATCATGCGGACCGGCGGACATTCCATGTCCATGCAGGGGACCGGCGATCGGTACGGATCATAGGGCGGCAGGCACATGTCGACAGGTGTCAGATCGACGGTATCTTTCGTATGGGTCACGAAGAAGCCATCGCAACAGAGGGCCAAGGGTAGATGCACATCCGGCTCTTCCGAGACCATATAGCCCTTGAGAATCCAATCATAAAAGTCCTGTGCCGTCTCCGCGTGCCACACCAGCATGCCGGTGTTCATCAGATAGGCGATCTCGATGGTGTCCGGCTGGATCGAGAGGGGTGAATTGATGCCTCGGCAGGTGACAATGCATTGGATCGGCAAGCGTGCCCCGGCCCACATCGGGAAGTTTTCCATCGCGCGCATCGTGCCGGGCCCGGCGGTCGTCGTGAAGACACGGGCCCCGCCGAACGCGGAGCCGGCGCATTGCGACATGACGGCGAATTCGCTTTCCCCGCGGAAGTAGTCGCCGATATAGCCCTCGGCAAAGAGTTCGCCGCAGAGAGCGGCCGCTTCGCTCTGGGGTGTGATGGGATAGGCCACCATAACATCAACGTTGGCGCGCCTGACGGCTTCTTTGATGACTTCGCTGCCGGTGTAGAACGACGCCGTGCGAGGCGCCTCGTTCATCATGACGCGGGGGTCGGTGATAACCTGGCCTTTTCTATTTTGCGTTCCAATGATTGATACACTGTCCATGATCTCACCTCCTACATTTTCGAGATGCTTGTGTACGAGTCACCGCCATTGCGACAACATGGTGGTCTATTCGGACATCATGTGTGCCACGATAAGCACTGCTGAGACGGATACCACCAGGAGTGCCAGCCAAAGGTCCGTCGCCCTGTGACGAACCCAATCCATTGTCCTCCCGAGGCGGACCACCATTGTCGTTTCCTCGTTAGCGGACGACGAGCGGCAATCGATCGACTCGCGCGTCGACAGATCTCTCTTCATGGGAGGCGCAGATGCCTCCATTCACGAGAAAGGCCAGACGGAGTACTGGGAAGACACTCTGGCGTAGGAAGCGGCGAAGACCAGGGAATCAATCGCGCAGGAAGGAAAGCAAACGCGCGAAGGATAGGACAGTCAGCAGAGCGCTATACGTCATAGAACACACTGAGCGCATTCGGCAAAGGAGTCAAGCGCTATTAAGGGCACCTCGGAGACGGACTTGCGCGATGGGCCGGGGCTGTTTGACGGCGTTGCCTAGAGCGTTAGCTAGTGGATGCTCTCAGGCTGACTGATGCGTTACGAATCCACGTCGTTGATGGGATTCTGGATGTTCCGTTGGTCATTGATGAACCAGTGATCACACGTGGCATCTCCATCGAGATTGCCGTTGGCTCCAGCGGTGAATCCAGCTGGCGTGGCCAACACCTGAAACCCTCCGCTTGCAGGTGGCAATGTCACATCGCAAGGGCTCGTGGCCAGAGAACTGCCGTCGAACCGGGTCACGGTGGTGCCGACCCCAAGTGCGTTTACCCCATCCTGATACCAAAAGGAATATCGGGGGGCTCCCGCCGGTACCCAGCCAACCAGCTGGCTGAGCGTACTCGGAGCATACGTCTGAGGATTTTGTGATTCCCCTTGGAGCGCGACGGCGGACGTGAAGATCGCTCCAAGATTCACCTTCGCTTCCGTCTGCTTCGACTTGGCCTGATAGGCGAGGAAGTTTGGAATCGCCATGGCTGCCAGGATTCCAATGATCGCGACCACGATCATTAGCTCAATCAGGGTAAAACCGTGACGCTCCTTGAACGGCTTAGACATGCTGCTCCTCTATACACGTGTGTCATGGGAGGCCGTCCTACGCAATCAAATTCGTAATCTGCAGAACCCTGCCTGAGGCCGGTTCGCCCCAAATTCGTGGGCCGCAGCTCGAAGACATTGATCTTGCTAGCGAAGTCGGGAACCTATCTCTTTCCTCTGCTGACATCGCCGGGGCCTCCGTACTACTATCGTTTATCTTCCGGGAACATCGTGGTTCCGCTTTCACACCTCCGATATCTAAGGCGATCATCAATGGCCGGTTATGTCGACGGATACGTCCTGCCGATCCCGATGGCCAGGCTGGCGGGGAAGATCTGCAAGGGTCGGTTTCCCCGTTCCTCGAGCGTCCTCGCATAGCGCTCCAACGCTCGTTTTGGCGGCGCACCGTCCGTGTGAGGCTAGATTGCCACGCGTTACCGGATAATAGCGACCGATGACACATTCGGGCAGAGGCCAGGCAGACCAGAATTGTGACATGATTACATAGCCTTGCATTCCTGCACCGCTCAGACAAAGGAAGCCGCTTCCCATTATCGTACAATGCCGTAAGCACTTGCTGATAGACAAACTAAGCGTTTAATCTATATTTGCCTGGGAAATTCAGAACCTAGGTGGTTGGTGCCCAACAAGAGCAACATTCTAAAGGTGTATGGGGAGGCCAGTGTTGCGCTGGCGCAGCGTCTGAAAGAGGGGGCGACGCTGAATACGGAAGAGCAAATGTTCGTCGAGAATCACCTCTTAATCGTGCAACTGGCGTTGGCCATGTCGAAACATATTCACTCGAAGAGGCCGGTGCCGGTACGTGGAGAGTGATGAAACAAGCGCTCGTGGTGGACGACCACCCCATTGTGCGCGACGGCATCAAGGAATTGCTTCAGAGAGCTTTTCCCGCAGTGACCGTCAAGGATTCTTCCGGCGAGGATGGATTGCTCGAAGAAGTCTGCGGCTACCCGTGGGCGTTCGTCGTGCTCGACATCAACCTGCCGGGCCAGAACGGACTTGATATCATCAAGAAGACGAAGGTCCGGTGCCCCGAAATCCCCATCATCGTCTTCAGCCTCTATTCGGAACGACAGTATGCGGCGCGTGCACTACGTGCCGGAGCCGTGGCCTACCTCTCGAAGGAACGCCCGCCGCGCGACTTGATCGACATGGTGAAGACGACGCTCGAAGGCGGAGCGGTCAAAAAGCCGCGAGAGCTCATGGTCTCCCAACCGGTGCTCTCGGACCGTGAAGTCCAGGTGCTCGCCCTCTTCGTCAGGGGGATGAGTCGGAAAGAAATCTCGCAGGAACTGAATATCAACGAAAAAACCGTCAGCACGTACCGCGCAAGACTGCTGCACAAGCTGGGCGTGCGGAATCTGGTTGAACTGATCCGTTACGCCGTCGAAGAAGGCCTGGTCGACTGAACCATCAGCCGGTAAAAGGCGTCGGCCAACGGCTCCAGATTGACACAGTCCGCTTCGTTGTACCGCAGGAGGAGCGCTCTGGCCTCTTCATCGCGCGAGTGTCGCCACCGGTTCCAGCAACGAACGGCATCCTCGCCACTCATCCCGTTCAGTGTCATCCCTCGATGGATGCCGAGCTGCCTCTCGATGGCTTTCAGCCCGCCGTGGTATCCCAGCCGACGGCCAAGAAGACCGACGTCCAGGTGTGGTTGGTCGAGCGGGAGATCGGGATACTGGCGCAACAACATCGGGAGATCGAACGTCGTTCCACAAAACGTGACGAGCAGATCGTATTGACGGAGCGCTTCGGCCAGCCGACCGGCGGACAGGGATTCCCCGCGGACGAACGACATCATCCGTCCTTGGCCATAAAGTCCAACTACCGTAATTTGACCGAAAGAGTCAGTCTCGATGTCGAGATAGACAGCCCGGGAACGCAGCCAATCGTACAGACGCCAGTGCTCCCGCGAAGGCAGGATGACGCCGAAGTACCGGGAGTTGTGTTTCGCATGCTCCGCCATGGCCTTCGCCACCTGCTCATCATAGAGCGCCTTTCGGGCTGAACTGATGCGCTCGAGCGAAGGTCTTGAAAGAAAATCGATCCACGTGACGAGCCCCTCGCGCCAGAGCCGCCGTTCACTCGTCCGACCAACCCCAGGCAAAAAACAGAAGGACGACTCAATCATGAACTTCCGCTCATGAATGTCATTTGGGCAATTTCGGCACGTTCACTTTGATCGGCGCTCCGGTCAGAGCCTTCAACAATTCGACCAGGTCGGCTTTTTCCTCCGGCGACAGGCCTAACGGCTTCATCAAGGGACTCAGGTTAGGATTGTTTCCACCGCCTGAGTCGAAAAAGTCGATGACTTCCTCGAGCGTCTTGAACACTCCGTCGTGCATGTAGGGAGCCGTCTCTACCACGCTCCGCAAGGTCGGCGTTTTGAACGCGCCTTTGTCTTTCTGAGCCCTCGTCACCAGGTAACGGCCCTGATCCTCCTTCAGCGGGCCGACCTGGGGCACGCCGAGGTTGTGGAACCGATTGTCGGTGAAATTCGGGCCGTTGTGACAGAGAATGCAGCGCGCCTTGCCGCGAAACAATTCCAGCCCGCGCACCGCGGCGTCATTCATCGCCCCAGCCTCCCCCATCACGTGCTTGTCGAAGGCGCTGTTTTGAGACACGATCGTCCGCTCGAAAGCGGCAATCGCCTCCGCAATGTGTTGCAGGCTCGCTCCGCCGCCAAAAACCAGTTGAAACTGCTTTTGATAGCCGGGAATCTTGGCGATCTTCGGGACCACGGTCTCATGCAGTTCCGCCATTTCAATGGGGTTGTGGATGGGACCGATCGCCTGCTCTTCAAGGGACCCG
>DASVBB010000037.1:0-15616 GCA_036376045.1 Nitrospira sp. | reverse complement strand
TGGCCACCTCCCAGAGGTTTACATTTTGTCCTGACCCGAATGGATACTCTACCTTGTAGTGATCCCCGAGAAAAAAATGAAATTTCTGCAGTGACTCGATGAGCAGATAGTTGACAGGGAACCAGATCGGTCCGCGCCAGTTCGAGTTGCCGCCGAACTGCGCGGTGCTCGATTCCGCCGGCTCATAATCGACGCGGTGCGCGTTCCCCATCACATTCAAGATATACGGGTGCTCCTTGTGGTACCGCGAGAGAGCGCGAATGCCATAGGGGGACAGAAACTCGTTCTCGTCGAGCAGATACCGCATGACGGAGCGAAGGCGATGTCGATTGACGAGCGAGAGAAACCGCCGCACACCGCCATCATAGGTCTGCGTTTCCACGTGCTGGGACAATTCCGGCCGGTTTTCGAGAAACCACTGCATCCGGTGTTTGAATCGCGGTAGCCGGTCGATGAGCGTCGAATCGAGGGTTTCGACCGCAAACAGGGGAATCAATCCCACCATGGAACGCACCTTCATGTGCGTGGTCTCACCATTCGGCAGATACAGCACGTCGTAGAAAAATCCGTCGGTGCGATCCCACAATTCGATGTGCTTCCCGCCCATGTTGTTCACGGCCCGGCAGATGTACACGAAATGTTCGAAGAACTTGCTGGCGACGTCTTCGTAGGCTCGGTTGTCACGCGCGAGTTCCAGCGCGATCGTAAGCATATTGAGGCAATACATGCCCATCCAGCTCGTGGCGTCGGATTGTTCGAGGCGACCACCGGTGGGAAGGGGAGCGCTTCGATCGAAGACGCCGATATTGTCCAGGCCGAGAAACCCGCCCTGAAAAATGTTTTTCCCCTCCGCGTCCTTCCGGTTGACCCACCACGTAAAGTTCAACAGCAGTTTGTGAAAGACCCGTTCGAGAAATGCCCGGTCGCCGACGCCTTTGCGCTTTTGTTCGATTTTGTAGACCCGCCAGGCCGCCCAGGCATGCACCGGTGGATTGACGTCGCTCAGGGCCCACTCATAGGCCGGCATTTGCCCGTTGGGGTGCATGTACCACTCCCGCAGCATCAGCACGAGCTGTTCCTTGGCGAACGTCGGGTCGACGAGCGCGAGAGGAATGCAGTGGAACGCGAGGTCCCACGCGGCATACCACGGATATTCCCACGTGTCCGGCATTGAGATGACGTCCGCATTGTACAGATGCGTCCAGTCGGCATTGCGACCCTGTTGTCGCTCGAGCGGGGGCTCCGGCCCGACGGAGTCCCCCTTGAGCCACCGGCTCACGTCATAATGATAGAACTGCTTGCTCAACAGGAGCCCGGCAAACGCTTGTCGTTGGACGCGGCGCGCGTCTTCGGACAGATCGCGGGGAGCCAGTGTGTCGTAAAATTCGTTGGCTTCGCGCATCCGTGCCTCGAAGACCCCGTCGAAAGTTTTCCGCGAAAACGCACTCGCAAGCGTCTCATTGGTGAAGCGCAACCGGATACTGGCGGTGGCGCCGGCCGAGAGCGTCAACACGTAGTGGGCCGCAGCCTTGCTGCCCATGTGGTCGGGATTGACCGCCGCCTTTTGCCCCTTCACCACATAGTCGTGAAAGGCGTCCTTCGCATAGAGAGGTCCCTCATCGTCCTCATAAAGGCGCCTCGAGTTCGTTTCGTTTTCCGTGAACAGGAGCGTTGGCTGCTTGTCGCAAAGCAAGCGGCGCAATCCGTAATATTCATGCAAGCTTTCGATGACGGCGGCCTGGTTGACTGCCTCACCCCTATGGAAGCGCGGCCGTCTGATATCGGATCCCCACGACCAGGTGTTGCGGTACCAGATGGTGGGCAGGACGGTCAGTTCCGCGGTGTCCGGGCCTCGATTCGTTACCTGAATACGGATGCAGATGTCCTCGGGCGAGGCTTTGGCATACTCGACGAGGACGTCGAAGTAGCGGTGCTCGTCGAAACACCCGGTGTGGATGAGTTCGAATTCGGGTTCCAGGCGGCTGCGGCGCCGATTTGCTTCGACTAACCGGTCATACGGAAAAGCCGTCTGAGGGTATTTATAGAGGTACTTCATGTACGAATGGGTGGGCGTAGAATCCAGATAGAAGTAGTACTCTTTGACGTCCTCGCCGTGATTGCCTTCGTGGCCGGTCAGGCCGAACAGGCGCTCTTTCAATATCGGATCGTGCCCGTTCCAGAAGGCCAACGCGAAGCAGATGTATTGGTGACGATCGCTGAAGCCGGCAAGACCGTCCTCATTCCAGCGGTACGCGCGCGATCGCGCGTGCTCATGTGGAAATGACTCCCAGGCCGTCCCCGAGGGACTGTAGTCTTCGCGGACCGTACCCCAGGCGCGTTCGCTCAGGTAGGGGCCCCAGCGCTTCCAATGAATGTCACGGCGCGCATCCTCTTCCAGACGTTGTGCTTCGGCCGTGAGCGGGGGGGGCGACGTCGGAGCGCGTTTTCGGCGTGAAGCCATCCGTATCCCTAAAATGCGTGATGACAGGACATGAGGCCACCGGCGACAATAGAAGGACGGGGCAGCCTAGTCGGGGCCTCCAGGCGGAGTCAAGCGAGAGAACGCGAAGAGAACGACAGTGATGATTCCAGGCCTTGCTAGCAGTTTTCCTAGTACTGCCTATCCCGAACCGGCGAACAAATAGAACGAGGTTCCTATGATTGAACTTGCGGTCGTCGTCCTGTGCTTGCTCACGAACGCGCTGATTGCCGGCGCCGAGATGGCCTTTGTCGCCGTCTCGCGTCCCAGCCTTCGGGAACTGGTCCGTCAGGGACAGAAAAAGGCGGAGGTCCTGCTTCGATTGAGGGAACGTCCCGAACGGACGCTCGCCGTCATGCAAATCGGCATCACCCTCGTTGGCGCGTTGGCCGGAGCCGTTGGCGGAGCCGGAGCCGAGGAACAATTGAGCCCGTTATTCGAGAAGCTCGGGGTCAGCGAGAGCACGGCAGATACGCTGGCGATTGGCGTCGTCGTCATTCCGCTCACCTATTTCACGGTCGTCATCGGAGAACTCATCCCAAAGACGCTCGCATTGAGACACTCGTTGGCCGTCGGGATGGCCGCCGGTCCGTGGTTGTCGTTCTTCGATCGCGTCCTGGGACCCCTTGTGACCGTCTTTGAGTGGTCCACGAGGCGCTTCCTGGCACTCCTGCGTTTCACGGGGATACAGAGCGTGCGCCCGGAGGAGGGGCAGGCTGCGACAGTCGAACTCGGGCTGCTCTCCAGCCAACACCGCCAGTATGTGATGAATCTCGTCGACCTTGAGCGGAAGCGCGTGAAAGATATTTGCCTGCCCTGGTCCCAGGTCGTCAAAGCGGATGTCCGGATGAGCGCGCGTGAATTGGAGGGAATCCTGCTCGCCTCCGGCCATACGCGCGTCCCGGTGCTCGATAGGGAGGTTCTGATTGGAATCTTGAACGCGAAGGAATTTTTGGCGCTCCACGCGTCCGGCTCGGAACAGTGGCTCTCTCTCGTCCGTCCGGCCGTCGAACTGCCTGATCATCTGCCGCTGCTGTCGAGTCTCAAGCTGCTCCAGGATCGGCGTGTGCACATGGGCATTGTGTCTTCGCAACAGACCCGGCTAGGGATCGTCACGCTCGAGGACATTTTGGAAGAGGTGGTGGGTGAAATTTACGATGAAGACGATGACGGAGCGCTGAAAGCCATTCTCACGGCTTCCCCGAAAACGAAGGGCTCCTGGACCGAATTTTCCCTCGGGTCCTCGCGGAATCCCTAGGCCATTGCTTTCTCTCGTGGAATAGCCCGTCGGACATCGATGCCTGCTCCGCCCATGAAGAGACACCATGAAGACAACGCAGCGGAGTCATTGTCCGAAAGCGTGACACATCTGCTTGAGGAATGCCGGATGGTGTTGCCAGGCATTCAGGCGTTATTCGGTTTTCAATTGATCGCGGTCTTCAACTCGACATTCTGGACCAAGCTGGATCGAGTCGAACAACTGATCCATTATGCGGCGCTCGGTCTGATTGCTTGTTCAGTTGCATTGGTGATGACGCCCGCGGCCGTCCACCGCCAGGCAGCGCCGATGACGGTTTCCAAACGCTTTCTGAGCATGTCGACACGGTTGTTGTTCTGGTCGATGTATCCGCTCATGAGCGCCATTCTGTTGGATTTCTATCTCATAGGCAGCCTGATTTTGGACAGCGGTCCACTCAGCCTGCTTGGAACAGTCCTGTTAGGCGGCCTGTTCCTCGTGTTGTGGGTGTTCTTGCCGCGTGTCCGCAGGTTGCAGCGGATCGTGGGCGGTTCGGAGTGACGACGTGACCCGCTTACGGAGTTTCCGTCAGTCGCATGCTGTACAAGTAATGATACAGTCCCTGCCGTACCATCAACTCGTTGTGCGTTCCGGTCTCCACCAGGTGCCCCTTGTCCAGCACCAGAATCCGGTCGGCCCCTTGCACCGTCGTCAAGCGATGCGCGATGACGAAGGTCGTCCGTCCCTTCATCAACTGCTCGAGCGCTTCCTGGACCAGCCGTTCGGATTCGGTGTCCAGCGCCGAGGTGGCTTCATCCAGAAGCAGGATGCGAGGGTTTTTCAGAACGGCCCGCGCGATCGCAATCCGCTGTCGTTGTCCGCCTGAAAGGTTGACGCCTTTTTCACCGACAACCGTCTGATATTGATCGGGAAAACTCAGAATAAAGTCGTGGGCGTGAGCGGCGCGGCTCGCCTCTTTGACGGCCGCTTCTGTGGCGTCGTGATTCCCGTAGCGGATATTGTCGAGAATGGTTCCGCCAAAGAGGATCGTTTCTTGAGGCACGAGGGCGATCTGCCGATACCAGGAGTCCAGCGTGACCTGGCGTAGATCCATCCCATCGACAGTAATCCGTCCCTCCGTCGGATCATAAAACCGATGGAGGAGATTCATGACCGTTGTCTTGCCCGCGCCGGTCGGACCGACAATGGCCACCATTTCTCCGGGCTTTGCCTCGAACGACACGTCCGTCAACACGGGTTGTCGCGAGTCGTAGAAAAAATTGATGTGCTCGACTGTGATTGCTCCTGAAACCGGCGGCAGCACCGCCGCGTGAGGGTTGTCGCGAATGTCGGACTGCGTATCGAGGATTTCAAATACGCGCGCGGTAGCCCCTTGCGCTTCACGAATCTGGGCGAAGACCCTGGCCGCGGAACTGAACGGCCCGATGAGGATGCCGGCGAACAGCACGAAGGCGAACAACTCGCCCGGCGACACGGCGCCCTCGATGACCTGACGCCCTCCATACCACAAAACGGCGGCGGCGGCGGCAAAGGTGAGAAGACTAATGACCGGAATGAACACCGCCATGATGCCGGCCCGCCGCATGGTCAGCGAGACGGTCCGATCGACTTGGGCCGCAAAGCGTCCCTCCTCACGCCCGGTCTGGACGAAGGACTTGACGATGCGGATGCCGGCAATGACCTCCTCGATCAAGGTGCTGAGGGCGGCAGTCTGATCCTGGATTGAAGTCGACAGCGACTTGAGCCGGCGGCCGAAAAATTTCGCCACGATGACGAGCAGCGGCAAGAGCACCAGGATCAACAGACACAGACGCCAGTTCATGGCGAGGAGGAAGGCGATGCCTCCGACAAACGTGACGAGCTGCTTCGCACCGTCAATCGGCGTTTCGGTCACGACCGATTGAATGATCGTGACGTCGTTCATGAGACGCGACAGCAGTTCTCCCGTGCGCCGCCGCGCGAAGAAGCCCACGGAAAGCGTTTGCAGGTGCCCGAAGAGATGCCGGCGAAAGTCGGCCACGATGTGTTGGGAGACCCAGGCGGTCAGATAGCTGTGTCCCATCGAACACAGCCCTTGGACAACGACCAAACCGAGAAACAGGGCGATCAGCTCGTTCATCCGTCCGGCATCGCGTTGAACGGTGATGACATCCCAGAGCAGTCCGGCGAGCTTCAGCAAGGCCAGGTTGATGGCGGCGACAGCCATCACGAGCAGGCCGGCCAATGCCATGCGGGGGAGATAAGGCTTTAGAAACGGGCGGAAGCGTGCAAAGGTCGATATGGCCACGGGAGAATGTTAGAGGAGGCGGGCTGAAAAAACCAGCCGGGAAGGCGGGGATGTCAGATTTGGGCGATGGATTCGATGAGGTTCTTGTTCACGGCCACGAAATCCGAGCGGTCCTTGTCGTTGACGATGACATCGGTGAGACTGATGAACAGGCGCTGTTCTTCGTTGATGGCATCCGAGACACGGTTTCGCATCGGCGGAATCAGAAAATCCCCGACGTAGACGCAGTTGACCGTGCGGACGCGAATGCGAACCTTCTTGCCTTCTGGCACGGACCCCTCCTCCCGGAACCGGTAGGAATCTAGCTTTTACGACGAAGGAATTTTTGACGCCGGCGCAACTTCTTATACTTATGCTTGCGCATTTTCTTGCGGCGTTTTTTGAGCACGCTGGCCATACGGTGTCTCCCTTACGAGCCCGAGTCTAGAAGTTTTCCGGCGAAATTGCAAGACAACGGCGCGATCGCGCGACGTGTGTGCGCAAGTTTTCGCGCGCTTGACCTCACAGATGAGCCATTCCTATACTGCGTTCATGATGCACTTGTCGAACCGTCTCAGTACTCTGCTGGTGATCATCGGCCTGCTCTGGCTTGCAGGCACGGGATGCAGCGGCAAGACGGTTCAATATCCGGAAGACCACGAACGATACCTCCGGATCGACAAAGCCGTGGAGTTGCTCCGCAAGGCGTACGTGGGCAAAGACGCCTCCGGTTTGGCCGCACTCATGGTGCCGGTGGATGCGACGGACCGATTGCAGCAGGACGCCGAGACGGATTTCGAAAATTTCCATGACATCATCATGGAATTCCGCGTTGAACGGATCATGATCGACAACGACGACATCGACGTATACGTACATTGGTCTGGGGCGTGGAAAAAAGACCCAGAGGATCCGGGCATGCGCTATCGAGGCCATTCCCGCTTCCAGTGGGTGGGAACCACATCCATTCTTCTCGTGGGGATGCAGGGCGATGTCCCGTTCGGGGCGAAGGGTCGCCAGTCTTTGACCAGTCAGTCTCCTGGTCCGACCCGGAAGTAGCCCATGAGCGCGCGTAGGGTACTCCCTCCACCCTCGGCCGACTTTCTGGTGATCGGCAGCGGTGTTGCCGGTCTCCGCGCGGCGATCGAACTCAGTCGTAGCGGCCGCGTCCTCGTGCTCACCAAAGGTCATCCGCTTCAAAGCAGCTCGATTCACGCCCAAGGCGGCGTGGCGGTCGCGTTGAGCGAGGAGGACGACGTCGCGATCCACCTCACCGACACGCTCAAGGCCGGTCACGGGCTCTGCCGTAAGGAGGCCGTACGCGTGCTGGTCGAGGAGGGGCCGGCGCGGATTCAAGAGCTCATTCGATGGGGCGCCCGGTTCGACAAGACCGGCGGAAAATTCGCGTTCGCCCGTGAGGCCGCCCATAGCCGCAGCCGGATTTTGCGGGCGCGCGGCGATGCCACTGGAAACGAAATGGTGCGTGTGTTGATCAGCGAAGCGATGCGGCAAAAGCGCATCCAGCGGATGGACTATCACTTCACCGTCGACCTGATCGTGGAAGAGGGGCGCTGTGCGGGAGCCGTGGTGCTCGACGAACACTCGGGGCGTCGATTTCTCCTTCCGGCTCGGGCCGTCGTCCTGACGACCGGCGGAGCGGGACAGATCTACGCCCGGACGACCAATCCGGGGAATGCCACCGGCGACGGGATCGCCATGGCGCTTCGAGCCGGGGCCGTCCTGCAGGACATGGAGTTCGTGCAGTTCCATCCGACGGCCCTGTATCTTCCATCGAGCCCGCCCTTTCTGCTCTCCGAGGCCATGCGCGGGGATGGAGCTCAATTGCGAAACAACAAGGGCGAAGTCTTCATGCACCGGTATCATCCGATGGGAGCCCTCGCTCCTCGTGACATCGTCTCACGGGCCATCTGGGCCGAGATGGCGGCGACCAGATCGCGACACGTCTTTCTCGACGTCACGCATTTGGGTGCGGAATTCGTCAAGCGGCGATTTCCGACCATCTACGCGACCTGTCTGCGGTACGACATTGACATCACCGAAGAGTGGATCCCTGTCTCTCCCAGTGCCCACTATATGATGGGCGGCGTGTGGACCGACTTGAACGGAGCAACGACGGTTCCCGGCCTGTTTGCCGCAGGCGAGGTGGCCTGCAGCGGGGTGCATGGCGCCAATCGCCTGGCGAGCAATTCTTTGTTGGAGGGACTGGTCTTCGGCGCCAGGGCGGCGGCGGCGGCGGTTGCGTATGCCGGCCGACATGAGATCCCGTCCGTGACCGCTCATGAAGCGGCGTTGAAGCATGAACAGTATGGCTCGTTGGACGACGCGGAAAAATTACGCAGCTCGCTGCGCCGAACGATGTGGGGACAGGTCGGTGTCATCCGGTCGGGCGAGTCGCTGATACGGGCCTGCGCGCAGCTGTCACGCTGGTCGCAGCTGGTGTCCCAACCTTTTTCACTGCGCGCCGCGCTGGAAGTCAAAAACATGGTGCAGGTGTCGCAATGCGTCGCGGAAGCGGCACTCTGGAGGGAAAACAGCATCGGCGCACATTACCGGTCAGACTTTCCGCAGGCCAAACGGCCGGGATGGCAGCAGCACAGTCGGTTGTCGATGGGCGATGGGCTCAGCGGAGCCCCGGAGCGGAAATCCCGGGGGCTTCTGCTGGCGCTGAAGAGTCGAGACGGGACACGGGCCGCTCGGTAATCACGCCGTCACGCACGAGGAAGGTCCGGTAGTAGCGCAGCACCTTGCGCACGTACTGTCTCGTTTCGTCGATCGGCGGTAACGACTGGTACCGGTCGACGATGTTTTCGCCGGCGTTATAGGCCGCCAACGCCAGCGGCAGATTGCCATGGAACCGGTCGAGCAACTGCCTTAGATACTTTGTTCCACCCCCCACATTCTCATCCGGATCGAACATATCCCGTACATCGAGACGCACGGCGGTCTGCGGCATTAACTGCATCAGCCCGATGGCACCGGCTCGGGACACCGCACGGGGGTCAAAATTCGATTCAGCTTTGATGACCGCGCGGATCAATGCCGGATGCAACTGTTGTTGGGACGAGTGCCGTCTGATGAGCGGTTCGAGTTCACGCTCCGAGAGGACCGCATGGAACCTCGCCGATTCGACCTCTATTTTCCGATACCGGCCATCGGAGGGCACATTGGTCAGCGAGATGGTCCCGTTGGGACTTATATATTGGTAGATCTCCGCCCGTAGTTCCGCAGGATTTACGACGGGCAGCAGACCGAAAGCTAGGGCAATGGTAGCCGTTCGAGCGGCTCGCATATGGCACGTGTTCAACTTTCTGGTCATACGCATGGTCCCAACGATAGCAGCCTGTCCCAGCCTGTCAAGAAAATGCAGATCCCATGCCGCATGCCATCAGAAAAATACCGTGGAAGAACAAGAGGATCGAAAAGGCGCGTGGTTACGATTCGTAGAATTTGTGGCGCTGAGCGACAAAAATTTGGTGAAGCTGCCGGGTCAGGGGCCCAGGTGTGCCGCTGCCGACAGGGCGGTCGTTGATCCGCGTCACCGGCATGACCTCCATCGTCGTGTTGCTGAGAAAACATTCGTCCGCGGCTATGAGCGCGTCGACAGTAAACTGTCCTTCACGGACGGGAATGTGGGCTTCTCGTGCTAACGCGAGAACGACCCCCCGCGTAATGCCGTCAAGAATCCCGCAGGACAGGGCGGGCGTGCAGAGCGTGCCGGACCGCACGAAGAAAAGATTGCTGACCGTGCACTCGGTCAAGTGCCCTTCCCAATTCAGCAAGACACTGTCGAACGCCCCAGCGGCAATCGCTTCCCGTTTGGCTTGAATATTGTTCAGAAAATTCGTGGCCTTGATCTGCGGATCGAGCGCACTGGGAAGATTGCGCCTCGTCTTGGCCACGACAAGGCTCACTCCCATCCGATAGCGATCGGCCGGAGGCCCCTTGAGCGCTTGTGTCATGATCACGACCGTAGGCAGCGGACAAAGGGCGGGATCCAGGCCGATGCCCCCCTTCCCGCGTGAAATAGTGATGCGAATGTAAGCGTCCGTGCGATCGTTGCCCACGCCGTTACGTTCCATGGCTTCATGCAGTAACGAGGGCCAGTCGCGTTCGGGAATCACCAGGCCGATGGCCTCCGCGGAACGTCGAAGACGCGCCAGGTGTTGGTCGCGCATGAAGATGCTGTTCCCGTACGACCGGATGGTTTCATAGACGCCATCACCGTAGAGAAAGCCGTGGTCAAACACGGAGACAAATGCCTCCTCCTCCCGTACGAACCGGTCATTCAGGTAGATCCACACCGTTACGACCGCCTGAACGAACTGAAGAACGCCTGGGCTTTGTAAAGCGTCTCTTCATATTCCCTCGCGGGATCGGAATCGGCTACGATCCCGGCCCCCACCTGCAAATAGGCCTTCGACCCGGACAGCACAAGCGTCCGGATCACGATGTTCAGGTCCAGATCCCCGTTCCAGCCGATGTACCCGAACGAGCCGGTATAAGGACCCCGACGCACGGGCTCAAGCTCCTCGATGATCTCCATGCAACGGATCTTCGGAACGCCCGTGATCGTGCCCCCCGGAAATGTTGCTCTGATAAGATCAAACGGCGTGGCATTTGGTTTCAGGAGGCCGCACACGTTCGAGACAATGTGGCTGACGTGCGAATACTGTTCAACGGCCATGAACTCATCGACTCGCACGCTGCCGAACTCACAGACGCGACCAAGATCATTTCGTTCCAGGTCCACGAGCATGACGTGCTCCGCCCGTTCCTTTGCGCTGGCCAGCAGTTCCCCCACGAGACGCTGGTCGTCGTCTGCGTCGGCCCCTCGCGGTCTCGTGCCGGCGATCGGCCGCGTTTCCGCACGCCGATCTCTAAGACGTATGAGCCGCTCGGGCGAGGAACTGATCAGCGAGTATCCGTCGAATCGGAGTAGTCCCGAATAGGGCGAGGGATTAATGCTGCGAAGCTGCCGGTAGAGCGCCTCCTCATAGCGCAGCCGTGCCGGCCCGGACCCATACCCGTGGGGAAGGTCGGCGGCGAATCGATGGGACAGGTTGGCTTGATAAATATCTCCGGCGGCAATGTAGGCTTGTGCGCGTCGGACGCGATCGAGATAGGACTCTCTGGTCTGTTCGGCGGTGAATGACAACGATTCGATGGTCAACCGTTCCTCTGTCGGCGCCGGCGCTGTGAGGCGGGCTTCGCATTCCGCCAGCCGGTCCAGCCCCTCCCGATAGAGTTTTTCACGGTCTTCGCCGAGAAACCGCTCCATCGGCGGGCAGAACATGATCTGCAGGCGGTTGGCCCGGTGGTCCATCGCCGTCACGAGGTCGTAGAGCGCAAATTGCAGATGAGGAATCGCCAGATCGTCGATTGCGAGCGAAGGTAGTGTTTCGAGCCGGCGTGCGAAGTCATAGCTCAAGTATCCGACTCCGCCGCCAAAGAACGGCGGTAGGTCAGAGGACTGTTCAAACCCCGGCCTCCCGATCGCCTGACGTATCGAAGCGAACGGGTCCTCATCGGGCGTTCCGACCGATCGTGTCGGGACTGAGATGACCGATACGGGGCCGCTGCCGAGAAAGGAATAGCCTGTGTCGACCAGATGCCCTTTACCGCTTTCCAGCAGGAAGGAAGGCTGGGAGGGAGACGCAATTTTTTCGTACAGATCGAGTGGCTGCTCCCCCTGGCTCTGTACGGAAAGCACCAGCGGTCGGGGTGCGCCGCGAAGGAAGGAGGGTTGCGAGAATCGGGTCATGTCGTGCGTCGGCTCGACTCAAGGGAGCGCTCACTATACTCCACCAATTCGGTGATTTCCCAGCCGTTCAAACTTGACAACTTCACAGGCATTCTGCTTGAATTGCGCGCCCGCCCTTCGGGAGAGTCCTGACGCAGGTACTCGCCTCAGTGGGTCACGGACCATGCCCCAGCCACAGGATCCGTTTTATGCGGGGCTCGGCCAAGCTGTTCGGATCGGAACGGAACTGCTGGCCGCGCTGATTGTCGGTGGTGGGCTCGGATGGGCCATCGATACCTATCTGTTGGAGACGGGGCCGTGGATCTTGGTTCTCGGGTTGGTGTTGGGTGCGGCGGCCGGTGTGCGAAATGCCTATCGGATGGCGCAGCGGTGGCCGAAATAATCGATTGATAGGTTGCGAAAGGCTCCATGGAAGAAAGTCCCCTGCATCCGTTTGAACTCCACAATTACATTCCGATCAACCTCGGCGGCCTTGATATTTCCATCAACAAAGCCGTCGTCATGATGTGGGTGGTCGTCGGGCTGATCTCGATCCTGATGATCGTGGCGGGCTCCGCCCGCCGGTTGGTGCCGGGCAAACTGCAAAGCCTCGCGGAAATGATGGTCGATTTTATCCGCGGCATCATCCTGGACACCATGGGGAAAGGCGGCATGAAGTTTTTCCCGTTGATTGCCACGCTTTTTCTGTTCATCTTGTTCTGCAATCTCATCGGATTGATTCCCGGTTCCTATACCGTCACCAGCCAGATCGTCGTCACGGCGGTGTTTGCCTGTACCGTCTATGGGCTCAGCCTCGTCATGGGCTTCGTCTTACATGGCGGGAAATTTCTCGGTATTCTGGTCCCGCCCGGAACGCCGGGTTGGCTGTTGCCGTTGATGATCCCGATCGAATTGATCAGTCAGCTCGCCCGTCCCATTTCACTTGCCGTGCGGTTGTTTGCCAACATGACGGCCGGGCATGTGATCCTGGGCGTGTTGTTCGGGTTGGCGGTCAGCGGAGGGCTCCTGATCGGGTGGCTGCCGTTCGCGTTCACGATTGCAATGAATGGATTGGAAGTCGGCATCGCCTTCATCCAAGCGTACATCTTCACCGTCTTGACATGCGTCTATCTGGGCGATGCGTTCCATTTGCATGGACACGACGAACATGCGCACTAGCGACAGGTGACGCTGCCGCGGGAAGAAGCGGCCGGCCTCAGTTTGCAATGAGGGTTTTCTTTTAGCCAGAGAGGAGTGGGATACGATGGATTCTGCAGCCGCAGCACTGTTGGGCATGGGCCTCGCCGCCGCCGGGTTTGCCGGAGCAGGCGTGGGTATCGGGTACATCTTCGGGAAGATGATTGAAGCGGTGGCGCGTCAGCCGGAAGCCGAGGGACGTGTCGGCAAATATATGTGGATCGGATTCGCGTTGGTCGAGGCCATTGCCCTCTACGGATTGGTCATCGCGTTCATCATCATGGGACTGCGCAAATAGCCGGGTGAGAGGCACAGTCTCGGACCTCGTAGGTCACAATTTACCGAAGGTGCAGTATGCCGCAGTTTGAATCACATTTTTTCTCTTCCCTGATCTTCTGGGAAGTGGTGTCTTTCGGGATTCTGCTCTTTGTCCTCTACAAGTTTGCGTTCCCGGGGATCTTGAGCGTCCTGGAGGAGCGCGAGAAGAAGATCAAGGACAGTCTGGACCAGGCCGAACGGCACCGTTCTGACGCTGAGCGCAAGCTCAAGGATTATGAGGCCAAGCTTGCCGCGGTCTCACAAGAAGCCGAAGGGATTCTGTCCGCGGCGAGGGAACGGGCCCAGCGTCTCATGGAGGAAAACGAGCAGCGGTTGACAGCCGAGGCCGAACGCATCAAAGGCGATGCGACCCGTGAAATCGACCACGAGCGGAGAAAGGCGATTCAGGACATCCGCACTCAGACGACCGACCTGGCGTTGATGGTGGCGGAGAAGGTCGTGCAGCGGAGTCTCACAGATGCTGATCACCGGCGCCTGGCAGACGAGGCGCTCGATGCGCTCTCCAAGCCCTCACGATAGCCGGTGCCACCCGACCGGCAACGTGGAGCCTCAGCCGACTCCGCCGGGCCGATAGCCCTCAAGATCCACGCAAATGAACCGAAACCCCGCCTGCCGCAGGCGGGTACTGATCGACGAGCGAAGGCCCGGCTGGTTCAGCCGGGCGAACTCCTCAGCGGCCACCTCAATCCTCGCGATGTCGCCGTGATCGCGAACGCGGACCTGACGAAATCCTTCGGACGATAAAATCGCCTCCGCCTGTTCGACCCGCCGCAGCTTCTCCATCGTAATGGGCACGCCACGCGGAATCCGGGAGGACAGACAGGCGGCTGCCGGCTTGTCCCACGAGGAAAGACCGAGCCGCTGAGCGGCTGCCCGCACCTCGGCCTTCGTAAATCCGGCTTCCACAAGTGGACTCCGCACGTGCCATTCGCGCGCCGCCTTGATGCCGGGGCGGTCATCACTCAGGTCGTCCAGGTTGGTACCGTCAAGAATCCACTGCATCGGCCGGGCGGCTCTCAGCCCCTCCATCAAACGATAGAGATCGGTCTTGCAGTGAAAGCAGCGGGACGCGTCGTTTTCCACGAACGACGGAATGGCGAGCTGATCAGTGGAGACGATCTCGTGCTGCGCGCCGATTTCTCGCGCGGTGCGGACGGCGCTTTCCAGTTCGGCAGCCGGATACGTCGCCGATACGGCCGTGACGCCGGCGGCTCGTGACCCTAGTTCATCGTGCGCGATCTTCAGCACGAGCGCGCTGTCGATGCCGCCTGAGAACGCGACCAGCACGGATTGCATGTCCGCGACGATGTGGCGAAGACGGTCGAGTTTCTCCGTTGAAAGAACGGTGTCCATGGGCGACTATTGCTTCAGCTTGGCCTTTGCCGCATTGCCGACCACCACGAGCGCATAGCGCTGCGGGTTGAGATAGTGCTTGGCGACACGCTGGACATCGTCCTTCGTGACCCGATCGATCCACCTGGGATACTGAGAAAAGTATTCGAATCCCAGGTTGTAAAACTCAACCTGGGCCAATACGGACGTAAGCTTTGCGGTGGAGTCCAGCCGCAGAGGAAAACTGCCGATGAGAAACGACTTGGCTTCCGAGAGCTCCTGGTCGGTCACAGGCGCTTCGCGAATGTTCTTGATCTCGGCCAACACCCCCTGAATCGCCTGATTCGTCGCTTCGGTGCGGGTTTGAAAATTCACCCAAAACGAGCCGGGCATCAACCGGGCGTCGAAATGGCTCATGATGCCGTAGACCAGACCCTGTTTGTCACGGATGGAATCCATCAGCCGCGAGGAGAAACCCCCGGCGCCAAGAATGTAATTCATGACGGTGACGGCATAAAAATCGGGATTGTTCCGGCTGATGCCCCCATGGCCAAGAATCACGTTCGATTGCGTCAAATCCTTTTCAATGAGCTGCACCGTTTTCTTCTCGACCGGCTGGGCGTTTTTCAAGTTTCGTGCTGGTGGTGAGGCCTTTTTCCATCCGCCGAAATGAGTCTGTACCAGTCCGGTTACTTGCTCCGCCGAAACGTCGCCTACAATTGTCAAAATCACCTGGCTCGGCGTGTACTCACGCGCGTAGAAGCCGACCACATCGGCATGGGTGATTTTATTGAGCGATTCTTCCGTGCCATTCAAGGGCCAGCGGTAGGGATGGCCGTGAAAGACCAGTTGATTGAAGGCTTTCATCGCGACATGACCGGGATCATCGTTGTCGCTGGCCATTTCGCCAAGAATTTGGGAGCGGATGCGCTCGAATTCAGGCTTGTGAAACGCCGGATGCTGCAGGATGTCCGCCAGCAGTGT
>DASVBB010000034.1:0-12882 GCA_036376045.1 Nitrospira sp. | reverse complement strand
TCTTATCCTCGAGCGAGGCAATCAGGTTTCGAATGAGAGCGAGGGTCTGCTTTTTCTCGGTCGAGGAGGAGAGGGCGAGTTTCAGCTGCCGGTGCGTATGAAATTCAGGGGACTTGTCGCCAAAGGCGCGCTTAATGCACTCGCGGAGTTGTAGCTCGGTACGGGCTAGGGCCCCTTCGAGATAGGGGAATCCTTCCCGGCCCAAATCTTCGAGTTTCGGGATAAACGCCTGAAGCTGTTCAATGCTTTGAGTGAGGTCGTCGATCGCAAGCGTCTTCGATCGCGCCCGATCAGATTTTGCGCGTGCCATAGGTGTGGGCAAAGTGTAGCCCACGTGCTCGACACTGACAAGAAAACAGCCGAAATTCAGCACTTATCGACGCTCAGCGCGCCCGGGCCTGCCACCGCTTTAAGCGGCGATGTCCGAGTGCTCCACCTCTTCCTCCTGCTCCTCCTGGAGGGTCACAGGCGCTTGAGCGCCTGCAGCGGCGAGCGCTGCGGCATGCAGCCTGCGATTGTTCTCGACGACCGGGTCGAAGACATGCCCGCAATTGATGCAGCGCCAGCCTTCAAGCCACCATTCGCCGCCGCTTTCCTGGAGGTCCAGGAAGTGATCCCGCGCCATACACCCTTGGCATCTCCGGCAAGTCATGGGGTCCTCCTTTGGTTTCGCGTACACATCTAGCCTAGCCGGGGAGGATGGACTTGTTGAGACCCGAAGGGGGTACCTCAAAAGAGGCAGATCGCCAGAGACTTCACGGATAGACAGGTCGGAATACGTATGGAGGGACGATACTCGTGCGAAGCAGGCAAGCCTCGTCCCGGGGATGTCAGCGTGTCATCGTGCGCTCGAATGCTTTTGGAATGAGCAGCATGGCTTCCAGTCTGCCAACCAGACCCGCATACGCCCCACTCCTCATGACATGTACGAATTGGGAACGATAATTGTCCACCAGGCGGACGCCGTCGATGACGGCATCATACATCAGCCACTTGTCGGATTGATTCACCAATCGCAGATCGACGGCGGTGTCGTTCTTGTCCCCTTTGAACAAGGTGCGCACTTCCGCAAAATTCCCTTCGCGCTGCTCAGATACGACGATGACATTGGTAATGGTATACAAGTTGACCCTGGAAGCAACCGCGTCGCGCAATACCTGCACGAAAAGCTCGCTGAAGCGCTCACGTTCCGATTCATTGAGTACCATCCAGGTCATGCCGAGAGATCGTCGCGCCATTTCCCGATAGCTCACGGCACTTCTCACGACGTTCTCGAGTGCCACTCGGCGAGCATCGGCCATTCCCGGTTCCTGGTAGATCGGATCGTTCAGAATGTCCATGACCGTGGCGAGCGTTTCTTTGACTGTTTCGGTTGGAGTCAGCGCGGCAGAGACTGCCGGGTGAATGAACATTATCGTAGTCATGGCCAGGCTGCTCAACAGAATTTGGAACCTTGGCATGACTCACCTCCTTTATCTCCAGCCGGGGGGGATGTTCAATAATATCGATCGATCCACTTACACCAGAAATGGATATCGCCAGTGGTCAGTATGCAATCCGACTCCATGCCCACAGCTGATAATTTCTTTCCTGCCTGTCCTTCCGGCACGCTCAACATGTCCGGCTGGATGACGTCTTTCTGGATGGCCAATGGTGTCGGGGACGCGGGCTGGAGGGTGCAGGATGTAGCGGCAAATCCCATACAGAAAGCTATGACTGCGATGACCCCTGGTTTGTGTGGCATGGCGACTCTCCTCGTGCCGACACCGTGATCACCCTGGCGGTAGATGCCGCGGCCCACGACCTATATCTAGTGAGTATCACGCTTCTCAGGACGCTCCACTAGGCGAGACCCTGGTTCGAGTGAGTGCAAACGATCCAATGAGGCGTCGGGAGAATGCGGAGAGAG
This sequence comes from Nitrospira sp., assembly GCA_036376045.1. Classification (GTDB taxonomy): domain Bacteria; phylum Nitrospirota; class Nitrospiria; order Nitrospirales; family Nitrospiraceae; genus Nitrospira_C. The sequence continues at coordinate 10,973 of DASVBB010000034.1, read as the reverse complement.
TGAGCAGAGGAGGTCTGTTATGCTGTCCCTGTCGAATCCGCTGGTGAAGTTCGGAGCTGAAAGATCGAAGGGAAGAGTTGGTGCCCCCGACACGAATTGAACGTGCGACCCGCGGTTTAGGAAACCGCTGCTCTATCCAACTGAGCTACGGGGGCGTAAACAGAATTTTACGCAGAACGGCTCCTGCTGTCCAGGGAACTCCGTGGGCCAGATTGTCCACTCAGCACGTTTGGGGTAAGGTGCTTGTATGAACCATGCACGGTGCATGACCCGACGCTGGATCATTCTTATGGCCATGTGTTGCCTGTGCTGGGTGAACGAGACCTCGGCACTCGATAACCCCGAAAAAGTGATTGAGGAGACCTGCGCCCGCGACTGGGCCCATAATTCGCGGATGCGGGCTGCTTGCATCGAGCAACAATTGAGCGTGCTCGAAAAATCTCGCTCAACCCCGCTTGATCCGCGCCTCCAACAAGAGGATCTTTCGCTGATTCAGGAACGATGTGCGAAGAACTGGCCCGACGATGTCCGCATGCGGATTCAATGCCAGCAACAGGAGGTCCGGGCGTTTCAAAAGCTGCAAGGGCCTCCTCCGAAAGGCATCAGCTTAAAAGACTATTCGGCTGCGGTCGCGCAGTGCTCCAAAGACTGGCCCGACGATTTTCGGCAGCGGGCGCGCTGTATGGATCAGCAGATCGGGGAGAAGCGCAGAGACCAGCAGGAACGCGAATAGTGTCAGGCGTGTGGTCGGTTCCTCAGCGGGAGGAAGCTTCCGCACCGCCGGCAGACAACAACTCGGTGCGAGTCGGAATCTGCTTCAGCAGATCGGCCCGGATCTGATAGACGCCGGGAAGCCGATGTCCCATGGCGAATGCCAAGCCGTTGGCCTGATCGCCGATCGAAAGTTTCCCTGCCGGTTTCCCGTCCTTTGCAGTCGCCACAAACTCGGCTGCCGGATTCACGAGTCCGTAGGGCGCGAGGGGCCCAGGCTGTTTGACCACCCGTTCCTCAGCGGGGACGCTCACGACTCGGTTGACGAAGAGATTGACCGCTTGTTGATTGATCTTCTCCGTTGGGCGGTCTTCCAACACCCAGTCGCCACTCTGGTTGATGAGCGTATAGGTGTCGGTACGTGTTTTCACGTTGAGCAGTGCGACGTCATTCTCCTCGGCGCCAAAGAGGCGTTTGTCTTGAAGGTGATAAAGTTCCTTGGTGAAGTCCCTGATGAAGGTCGGGTTGATCCGGTACAACGGCGCGTCGGGGGCTGTTTCGGCAAAGGCTTCCCCACTTGACGGGTCAGGTTGATACAACTTCACCGTCTGATCGCCATCGGAGGCATGCAACGTGATTCGGACTTTGGGTTGCTTCAGAGTTGCGGCCAGCCCGTCCCGTGCAGGACCCGGATCGACAATGCCCAAGGCCTTTAGATCTTCAAGGCGAAACAAGAGCATTCGCACCTCGTTGAGGTCCGCTTCCGCTTCCACGGGGTACCGGATTTTCCATTTCGGCTTGGGTTTGTCACTGATGCGATACAGGACGATCTCGGTGGTCGGATATGTCAGCCGGACGCGATCGATGTCCCCGGACGTGATGCGCAAGACATCCTTCTTGCGAAACGTCATCAGCGACTTATTCACGAAGTCCTTTGGAGCCAGGTCGGTCAGCAACAAGGCATGATCTGATGTCCGCAGGACATACAGCGTGGAGGAAATCGGGCCGGTATCTCCGATGAGGAGGCGATCTTCCGAGATACCGCTTTTGATCGTGACAACGGCCACCGGCTTGTCCAACCCAAACGGCGCAAGTTCGGTGGGATTCTCCTCGACTACTCGACGGATCGATCCCAACACGATCGCTCGGATGAGGTTTTGCAACTCGCGGGTATCCGCCTCTGCGCGAATCGGCTTGATCAGCGCCCACCCCTTCTCTGCACTCCGTTCAAAGACCAGCTCCTCGCGGTCGGTCTTGAATATCAGCGAACTGATCGCCTGCTCCTCCATAGGGAGGACTTTCTTTTTGATGGATTCTTCCCGTTCCTGCGACTGCTGGGTGGGAAATTCGACGAGGTAGAGATAGAGCCCCAGGGCGGTGAGCATGAGGGCCATGACGGCTGTCGGCCAATAGCGTTTCATCTACAGGCGGCGGCGCTTGCGCCACACATTGACACCGGCGATCAGCACCACGGCAGGAAGAAAGATTACCTGCACATACAGCAGCGTGCGTTCTTGAACGGGGTTCGGTACAAACGGACGCACTGCCTGGTCCCGAGGACCGATGGTGATCATGTCCCGATCCTGGGCCAACCAAGCGGTGGTATGAAGGAAGAAGTCACTGTTGCCTGGGAAATTCACGAAGGCATTGCTGGCGAAGGTCGAGTTGCCGATGACGACAATGGCGGGCCGGGGTTGGCCTTCAGCCGGAGGGGTCTTTGGCGCAAGAGCGGCGGCCATCGGGAGCGGCCCTTTGATGTCTTCCTTCTCGTTCAGGGCGATGATGCGACCCGTCGCCTTCATGACCGCCCGGCTATTGGGTGACGTGCGGGCGAGTTGCACAAAATCCCAGTCTTTGCCGATGTGTTCATCGAACGTCACATGACGGGCAAGGGGAAATAGAACGGCGGCGCTCAAGTCCTGCGTGATTTCATGCTCGGTGAAGGTGCGGACGAGGAGAACGGTGGGTTCACCTTGAGCGAGGCGGTCCTGAAAGTCCACGAGCACGCCGGGTCCCAATCCGAGACCCCAATGTTTCAAGAGTGGATTGAAGTCAGCCTGACTGTCGGGGTCGTTCATCAGCAACAGATGTCCGCCTTTGTCGACATAGGCCCTGATGCGATCCAACTCCTCGCTGGTCATCGGTTTGCGCGGGCCAGCGATGGCGAGTAGGGAGGTGTTGTCCGGAACCGCCGTCTGGGCGAGCAGACTCAGAGTGCCGACTTCATAGCCTTGTTTGGCTAAAAGTTCTTTGGCGATTGAAAAGCCCGTGCGGTCTCGATTCTCGGTGCCTGCCTCCCCATGACCTTCGAGGAACAAGATGCGCTTCTTGTCGTCCTTTGCGACGCGGATGAGGGCGGCCGTCAGTTCGGTTTCTGACGGGTTTGTCACGCGTACGGTTTGAGGGCCGCTTTCGAAGACGGCGGTATCGCTTCTGGTAATGCCGTAGCTTTGGGCCACCTTCGGCTGGCGCTCTGGGTCAACGAATTCGACGGCGATCTTCGCGCTGGCCTGCCGATAGCTGTCCAGTCGCTCCTTATAGGTTTGATAGCCAGGATCCTTCTCACGAGTGAAAACGGTAATCTTGACTTCTCGCGGCAGGCTACGGATCACCCGGTGCGTCTGCGGCGCCAGAGAGAAATTTTGATTTTCCGAAAGATCCCAGCGAATCGAGTGTCGTGCGGCGAGAAAGTTGAGAATCGACAGGATACCGATAAACAAGAGCACCATCAGGAGGCTGTGGGCGCCCATTCTCGTCGATCGCCTCGTTGACACGGCCTTCAAGGTATCTGCGTGGGCGACGAAAAACAGGATCAGGCAGATCAGGGCGAGCCCCTCAACCGCGGTTACGATCCACAGGTGCTCCGGAGCGAACTGATATCCGATCATGCCGGCGAGCGCCAGCGAAAGACCGATAAGGCCAAGGGGAACCGTTTGCAGGTTCATTTCCACCTCGTCGAATCGACGACGCGGTGTGTGAGAAACAACATGAGAGTCAGAGCACTGACAAAATAGACCAGATCCCGGGTGTCGACGAGTCCCCGGACGAGGTGATCATAATGCTCCATGAACGACAGGTAGGATATGACTTGTCCTGCTGCGGTATCGCCGAGCAGGGAGCCGACTCCAGACAGTAACCAGAAAAAAAGCAGCAGGCCGAAGCTGACGAACGCCGCGACGATTTGATTTTCGGTCAGCGCGGAGGCCAGCGCACCCACGGAAATAAACAGTGCTCCCAGCAATAGGAGACCTAAATACCCGGTCAGAACAGGATACCAGTCGAAATCGCTGAACAGAGCAAGGGTCAAAGGGATCAGCCCCGTCAGGCCGAGCAGGCCGAGGAACAACAGGAAGACACTCACAAATTTCCCGGCGACGATTTCGTTCAAGCTGATTGGCGAAGTCATGAGAAATTCGAATGTCCGCAGTTTTTTCTCCTCTGCGAAGAGCCGCATAGTGAGAATCGGCAGCACGATCAACAGGACGAATCGTATGCTGCTGAAGAGATTCCGAAATACCAGGTCGTTGAGGTTGATTTGTGCCTGTCCCTGTACCTGCATGAGCTGGATCGCCTGCACGCCGGTAAACACAATATAGATGTAGGCGAGCAAGCCGACGATCAAGAGGAAAACCGCGCCGACGACATACACCACCGGTGAGACAAAGTAGGACCGCAGCTCCTTGGCCAGGAGGGTATTGACGGGGGTCATACCGAGGCTCCCTCCTTCCCGGATTCTATCGTGTGGGCAGGACTTACCGCCTGGTCCGAACCGTGGAGAAATCCCTCTTCATGTCTCGTCAGCTTCAGGAATACGTCTTCCAAGGTCATTGAAATCAATTTGAGCTCGACGAGTCCCCAGTTGCTGGTCACTGCCAGACGCGCGATCTCTTCTCTGATGTCCTTGCCCAATTGACTTTCGAGCAGAAAATGCCCGGTCGGTCCATTGGCATGCACATGAAGGACTCCGTCGACTTGGCGGAGCCTGGCTTCGGCGTCGCCGGATGGTCGAGTCAGCGTGAGGGCGATCTTTTCGGAATGCCGAAGCCGTGTCGACAATCGGTCTGGCGTATCCTCGGCGACGATGCGGCCCCCGCTGATGATGACCACTCGCTGGCATACCGCGGTAGCCTCGGGGAGTATGTGCGTGCTCAGGATGACCGAATGCGATCCTGCCAGACTCTTAATCAATTCCCTGATCTCGATAATCTGCTTGGGGTCGAGCCCGACGGTCGGCTCGTCGAGAATGAGGATGGGCGGGTCGTGGATGAGGGCTTGCGCCAGCCCGACACGCTGCCGGTAACCGCGTGAGAGATTCCCGATCAGACGGTGCTGGACGGACCCGAGACCCAGTCGCTCGATTTCACGCGACATCGCGGAGGTCAGCGTGGCACCGGTCAATCCCCGGAGCCTGCCGACAAAGCGAAGATATTCATCGACAGTCAGTTCCTGATACACCGGGGGGGTCTCCGGCAGATAGCCGATTCGTCGTTTGACCTCAAGTGGTTGCTCAAGGCAGTCATAACCGGCCACCGTGGCTCGGCCTTCCGTGGCCGGCATGAAACAGGTGAGAATGCGCATCGTTGTTGTTTTTCCAGCCCCATTAGGGCCGAGAAAAGCCAGGACTTCGCCCTTGGCGACGGAGAAGGTCACGCGGTCGATTGCGGTGTGTTGGCCGTAGCGTTTGGTGATTTGTTGAACGTCAATCATACATACGAACGGATCGATGATTCGCTGAGTATGAACAGGGTTGGGGGGTCCGGCGGCGGGCGTCTATGCACCTTTTCTTTACGCGGACTTCTTCGGCATCTTACTCATGGGAGGGGAGGCAGTCAACCGTCTCTGCACGCTCACTGCGGCTTTACAGGAGTGACTCGGTCCTGTTAGAGTCCCGGCCATTCACGCCGAAACATCCCAGACTCCATCGATATCATGAAGTTCTTGTCGTGGTTTACCCTCTGGTCTGTTTCCTTATTCTCCTGCCTGTCGGCCGTCTCTGTAGAGGCAAGGACCGGCAGCACCTATAAAGTTCAAGGAACCGTGATCGCGATCACCCTTACTCAGACCCCGCCATTGATTATCGTGAAAACCCCCTTGGGACCCAAGAATCATATGACGGTTGGGGCTACCGTGACCGCCCAAACGAAAATTATTAGAGGAAACAAACGGATTGCCCTCAATACGATTCGCGAGGGGGAGGTTGTCTGGCTGACCTATGTCAAGGCGCCTGGAGGGGTGCTTGCTGAGGTCATCCGGGTCGCAGCTTAAACCGTCCCTCTATTGACTGGGACCTGTATGGGCAGATATATGAGAACACGCTCTGCTGTCCAATAGGTCGATTTCCCGCCGCCGGTACGCAGGTTAATCACTCCATACCAAGGTAGGGGCAAAGTCTACGGGCGCGGTATTGTTCAATGTTCGGTTCGGGCTTACCGTGAACCTCATCAGCGAGGTGTCCTTGGCCCTGTCAGATCAACCGAGCATTACAGGTGTTGACGATGACGTACCATACTTCGCGATCGACCCAGACCTTGTTGTCCACCATTACCGTCGTGGGCATGCTGTTGGGCGCTTGTTCCTGGATTCCGAAGGGCGATGCCCAATTTGACGTCGGGATCAAGGACCGTGGGATTGCCTCCTGGTACGGCGAACAGTTTCATGGCAGGCAAGCCGCCAATGGGGAACTGTTCGATATGGACGCGCTGACTGCAGCCCACCGGACGATGCCCCTCGGCAGCATTGTCCGGGTTGTGAACCTCGCGAATGGCAAGCATCTTCATGTCCGCATCACCGATCGTGGGCCATACGTCAATGGGCGGATCCTTGACCTCTCCCGTGCGGCGGCCGTGCAGTTGGGCATGGAGCATGGGGGGCTGGCGCATGTTCAGGTCGAAATCGTCGGGCATCGCCGCCCGGAGTTCCTGCAATTCGCAGGAGGGCTTTCATCGCGCCTCTTCAATGGCAACGGCGCGGCTGAGCGTCAGACGCCGTTGATGACCTCCTGGCTTCGTGTCCTTCCAAGTGACATTTGGCTCACCCGCCGCATTCGTCGCGTCCCCGCTGTCCTAGCCGCCAACCACATTGCTCATGCGGAAGTGCCCACGCTCGCGTTAGTGTAGCGAGTTCGTGCCCGAGCCTGCCTCGGGTTGACACTGCGCGAAGTGCTCCTCTAGACTGTCTGTTCTTGACCGGCACCAACAGGTCAAACCGGCCACTGACCAGACGAGGAAGAGGGACGCATGGCGAAAAAGCAGACTGCCGAATCCGATGAATCCAGATTGAAACAGAAAATCGCACAGAAACTTGCCAATCACTCCAAGCCTGAAGGCGATGGCGCCATGCGCTCGTTGCGCAAGCGGTTGAAGCGTGAGCAGCGAAAACGACGTGCCGTGGCCTTAAGACGAAAGCATGCCAGTGGGAATAAGCCGGCCGAGGCGGCTGCCCCAGCGGCAGGGTAACAAGCTGTCACCTCCGCTTCATCGACAGCAGTGATAAGGAATTCCGCAACATGGATGATCTGAAGCACGAAGACAAGCGGTCGGCCCAGAACGATGCCGAGATCGCCAGTGATGAATTAGCCGATAAAGTGTCGGCTGAATTTACGGGCGATCAGCCTCCCCCCTCGGACCTTGCCGGCGAGCAGGCCGAACCGGTCATGCTCGAAGAAGAAAAAGTCAAAGACGAAATCGATATTCAAATCGATCTATTGAAGGACCCGGATTGGGTGGTCCGCCGCGAAGCCGCCATCACCTTGGGTGAGATGGGCGACGAGCGTTGCGTAGAACCGCTGTGCAAGGCACTCTATGACGGTGATTGGCAGGTTCGTGAAGTGGCGGTCGAAGCGTTGGGACAGATCGGATCTCCGGCCGTCGAGATGCTCATCAAGCTGGTGCGGGACTGGGATGTGCGCAAGTATGTGATTATGGCGCTGGGCAAAATTCGGGATGAGCGCGTCCTCGATCCGCTGATGGTCCAGCTCCGGAGCGATGAATTCAGGGACGATGCGACGAATGCGTTGGTCGAGCTTGGAGAGCCGGCCCTTGATCGGCTCGTCAAGGCGCTGAAAGATAAAGACGAGGCGGTGCGGAAGCAGGCCGTTCTGGCTCTAGGCCGGATCAAGCACGGTGGCGCTGTGGATCCATTGATCGAAATGCTTGGTGACTCTGATTGGTTCACCCGTCTGACCGCCGCGGCCGCGCTCGAGGCGATTGGCGATCCGCGCGGGCGGGATGCCATCAAGCCCTTGACCAAAGATCCCGATATGGTCGTCCGTATGCGAGTTGAACGTATCCTGGCGAAGTGGAAGAAACAGCCGGCGGGTTCTGTCTCAATGAACTAACCGGTTACCGGTTCAGTTCCTTATCGAGGTTCTGCTGCAGCTCCGTCAGTCTTCGAATCGGCACCGGTTTTCCCATCGTCAATTCCAGCCGTATCTCCTGTAGCGTCCCAACGAACCCGCGGATCGCCTGCGTTTGATCGCTTGGCTTGGCGCCTTTCACGGCGCTTTCCAACGCATCCACTCCTTCCGCGAGTTGTTTAGCTGCCTCCCCGTAATTCTTGTCCACCAGCTCGGCTTTCGCTTGCACCACCCGTGACTTCGTATCGAGCAGCGCCTGCCGTCTCCTGAGATCTCGCTCAATTCCCATGGTCGTATCGACGACGTTTCTGGACATATCTTTCAACGAAAGTTGAAGATCGCCGATCGTCTGTTGCAAGGTTCCGACTGGGCGCTGCCCGAAATAGTAACCGACTGCAAATGCGCCTAGGGCAAGCACCAAAGCGCCGATGAATTTCCACATGGCTATCCTTTCCGTCCTCCACGGGACGAGGACTTTGCGGTGGAATTCACATGACGCAGCAGACTTCCCGCTCCGGTGATGCGGACCGCTGCATCTGAGTCGTGAAGGGCTTTCTTGATCAAGGGGATGGCGGGCAGACTGACCCTCCCCAAAGCTTTGGCGGAAAACAGACGCGGTTGCGGCTGCTGATCCTGGAGGAGTGTTTGAAGGATTGCCAGTGCCTGCTTGTCGGTTGCGGCGCCCAGCGCTTGGGCAACCGATGCCCGCACGGACGGGTCCGGATGTCTGGCAAGATCAGTGGCCACTAAGACCGCGTTGTGGTCGCCCAAGCGCAATAGCCCTTCCACCGCGCTTGCCCTCACCTGCATGGATGCATCGTGCGTCAACCCCTGGAGCAGGGGACGAGAGTCTTTGGTGCCGACGCGGCCCAGGCTGGCGGCTGCGACGGCTCTCACCCGAGCATGTTCATCTCCAAGGGCATGCGTCAACGGGGCAACCCCACCGGGTTGACCAAATTCGCCCAACGCTCCAGCGGCGAATGCGCGAACGGCGGGTTCAGGATCGTACACCCCTTGGCTCAGCACGTTAAGGCTTGATGGACGCTTCAATCGGCCCAAGGCTCCGAGCGCAGCCATCCGCGTCTCAGGATCCGGTAAGGTGGCTGCACCCGTAAGATCGGCCAGCATATCCTGCTTGCCGAGTCGGTACAGGGCGGCGTAGGCAAAGACGCCTTCGGGCCCGTCCTCGGTTCGGGCCACCTCCATCAATCCCGGCAGGATGTCGGTCACCTGGGCCTCGCTCAGCACATTCATCGCGGCAATACGGACGGAGACCATGTCGTCGTGAAGCGCACGTCGTAAGAGTTGGGACTTGGCGGCAAGGCCCGAGTGGCCGAGTGCTTCGACGGCGCGTACCCGCACGATTGGTGAACTGTCCAGGAGGCCATCTTCCATGATGGCCTGTTGATCCGGCAGGTGTAATTCGGCGAGCGCGCTGTAGGCCGCGATGCGAAGATGCTCCTGACCGTCCCGCACGTACGCATTCAGAAAACCGATGCCCAGTTGACGCAACAGGTCAGCGTCATCCGCCTGGCCCCCGCTGACAAGGCGTTCATAGATGTCGAGGCCCTCCTCCGGACGACCGATCTGTGTTGCGCTTTTTACGGCCAGTCGAAGGAGCGTCTTCGAGGCGGTGACGCCTGAAGATTCCGAAGGGAGGAGGCGAAGGACCTCACCGTAGTCGGCGCGGTTGTAGGCGTCGGTCGCTTGTCGTTCCAAGGAAGCCGCCGTAGCGGCAATCGCAGAGGGCGGAACCGCGAGGGCGAGCAGCATGCAGATGAGAGGGATCAGCGATTCGTCCTTACCACGTTGTCGGAATGCGGGTCATCGCAGGGCAGTACAGCATTTCGACGTAGTCCTTGACCATCCGTTTGGTGCAGAACAGCGGAGCAACCGTTCGGATGCTTTCCTTGACCATCTGCAGCCAGCCGCGCGGGATACCATCCAGATCGCGTTGGTAGAACAAGGGCACGGCTTCCTGTTCCAGCTGTCGGTAAAGCTGCTCGGCATCATGAGCATCTTGTGCCTGCACGTCGGGGTTGCCCTCCAACGGCTGAAGACCCCAGCCGTTCGCCCCGTTGTACCCTTCCTGCCACCAGCCGTCGAGCGTGCTGAAATGGAGCGCACCATTCAAGGCTGCTTTCATCCCGCTGGTCCCGCTCGCTTCCATGGGAAACCGTGGCGTGTTCAGCCAAATATCCACGCCCTGGACGAGAAATTTGGCCATGTGCATTTCGTAATCTTCGAGAAACGCCACGTGTCCACCGAGCTTGTGATCGTTGCAAAAATTCATGACTTCATGGATGAAATACCGACCCGGTTCATCGGCAGGATGAGCTTTCCCGGCAAAGACGAGCTGAACCGGGCGCCATTTATCCTGCAAGAGCCGCTTCAGCCGCTCAAGATCCTGGAACAGGAGCGTGGCACGCTTATAGGTGGCAAAGCGCCGGGCAAAGCCAATCGTCAAGGCCTCCGGATCGAGCAGCGTGCCTCTGCTCAGCACCTGTGCAGGCTGAAGATTTCCCTGCATCCAGCCGGTACGAGCTCGTTCCCGGATGAAACCCATCAGTTTGCGTTTCATCGTTTGACGAACAGCCCAGAGTTCATCGTCAGGGATGTCGAGCACCCGCTGCCACATGGCGGGATCGTCGCAATGCTCGGACCAGGCCGGATGCAACGATTTGCTATACAGGCGATGCAGGTCCTGCGCAATCCATGTCGGGGCGTGTATGCCGTTGGTCACATGACGGATCGGCACTGACTCCACCGGCAATCCGGGCCAGAAATGCTGCCACATCTCACGGCTGACGCGCCCATGTTCACGGCTCACGCCGTTGACGTGCGCTGATAGCCGCATGACGAGGGCTGTCATGTTGAACCCCTGTCCGCGTGATTCCGGGGTTTCTCC
>DASVBB010000031.1:0-9345 GCA_036376045.1 Nitrospira sp. | reverse complement strand
TGGAAGATCGGTGAGACCCGTATGCTGGCCTGAGATGGTCCAGGCCGTCTCTCCGTGCCTGGCCACATGTACGATCGGAAGATCCTCCACCATGATCGCCCTCGCGCCTCATACGACGGGACAGGGTTTCACATTCCAAATGCCGGCGGCATATTCGGCGATCGTCCGGTCGCTGGAGAATTTTCCTGAGCCGGCGATGTTGAGGATCGCCTTGTGCGCCCATCCCTTTGAGTCACTGTACAGGTCGCACAGCTCCCGATCCGCAAGCATGTACGAGGTGAGATCCGCCAGATGCATATAGTGGTCGCCGCCCGTCAGCACCGCTTGCTCCAGCGCCGCAAAGACTCCCGGCTCATTGCGGCTGAAGTAATTCGAAAAGATCAGGTCGAGCGCCGCCCGGGTTTCCGGCTCGTGATCATAGTGCCAGCGGGGGTTATACCAGTTCCGGCTGCCGGCGACCTGGTCAGCCGTCAACCCGAACAGGAAGAAGTTCTCTTCCCCGGCTTCCTCCGCCATTTCAATGGTGGCGCCGTCGCGCGTGCCAATCGTGAGCGCGCCATTCATCATGAATTTCATATTGCTGGTTCCGCTGGCTTCATATCCGGCCGTTGATATTTGATTGGAGACATCGGCGGCCGGGATCAATCGCTCCGCGAGTGACACGCAGTATTCGGGCAGAAAGACGACTTTGATCCTTCCGCGCACCAGCGGATCGCCGTCGATGGTACCGGCGAGGTTGTTCACGAATTTGATGATGACCTTGGCCAGGTGATAGGCCGGCGCCGCTTTGCCGGCAAAAAAGAACGTCCTCGGCGCCATGGTCTGGTCGGGATTCTCGCGCAACCGGTTGTAGAGCACCACGATGCGCAAGGCGTTCAGGAGCTGCCGCTTATATTCGTGAATGCGTTTCACCTGGCAATCGAAGATGCTGTCGGGATCGATGCGCTGTCCCGAGGTCGATTCGAGCCACTGAGCAAATTTCCCTTTCGCTTTTCGCTTGGCATGCAGGAACGCCTCGCGAAACGCCGGATCGCCGGCGAGTGCCTTCAGCTTGCCGAGGTGATCGAGATCGGTGATCCAACCTTCGCCGATGGCCTCGGTAATCACATGCGAGAGCGACGGGTTCGCCAGTAGCAACCAGCGGCGCGGGGTGACCCCGTTGGTCTTGTTATTGAACCGCTCGGGATAGAGTTCTGCCAAATCTTTTACGGTCATCGTCCGAAGCAATTTGGAATGAATGGCCGCCACCCCGTTCGTGCTGTGGGATCCGACAATGGCCAAATTGGCCATCCGGATTTTGCGCCTGGTCCCTTCTTCAACAAGGCTGATACGTTCCACCCGCCCCTCGTCCCCCCGATAGCGGTTCCGAACGACCTCGACCAGACGGCGATTGATTTCGAGAATGATTTCAAGATGCCGGGGCAGCATATGGTCGAACCATTCGAGCGGCCAGGTTTCCAAGGCCTCCGGCAAGAGCGTATGGTTCGTATAGGCCAGCGTTCGTTGGGTCAGATCCCAGGCCTGATCCCAACCCAGGTGCGCCTCGTCCAGCAAGATACGCATCAGTTCAGGAACGGCCATGGTCGGATGTGTGTCGTTCATTTGAATGGCGATTTTCTCCGGCAGGAGATTCCAGTCTGAGTTGCTCCGCCGGAAACGCCGCACGAGATCGCCCAGCGAGCAGGCCACGAGGAAATATTCCTGCAAAAATCGCAACCCCTGTCCTCTGGAGGTCGAATCGTCGGGGTACAGCACACGGGTCATTGATTCCGCTGCAAGGGACTCAGCGAATGCCCCCACGAAGAACCCTCGACTGAACAGCTGGAAGTCAAAATGATCCGGAGTGGCCGCCGCCCAGAGCCGAAGCGTATTGATCGTTTTCCCCCCATACCCGATCACCGGGCGGTCAAACGGGATGCCGAGGAGCACCGAAGGCCGTCCGATGACCGGACGCAGCAGGCCTTCCCGCATTTCGAACGTCGCATTCAGTTTTACCTCCACCGCTTCATCCAGCCGTGCGACTTCCCAAGGATCGGGACGGCGCAACCAGTTATCCGGCTGCTCACATTGCCAGCCATCTCGAATGCTTTGCTTGAAGATGCCGTACTCGTAACGTAGGCCGTACCCCATGCCTGGTATCTCCATCGTCGCCATCGAATCGATGAAACAGGCCGCCAATCTCCCAAGACCGCCGTTTCCCAATCCGGCGTCGGGCTCCATATCAGCCAGCACCACCGGATCGAGACCTAACTGCTTTTGGCGTTGCATGGCCAAAGGGCCTAGCAGGGCATTCGTGACGTTGTTCGCAAACGACCTTCCGAGCAGATACTCCATCGACAGGTAATAGATCCGTTTGGGGTTCTTCTGGAGGTAGGTGTTTTCCGTCAGCAGCCAGCGCTGTGAGACGATGTCACGGACCGCACGGGCCGCCGCCTCAAACTGTTCTCGCGGGGTGGCCTTCTTGAGATCGACGATGGTATCGAAGGTCAAGTGCCGCTCATACAACGCGTCGCTGCTTCCCGAAAATTGAACTGGTCCTACGCCGTATTGTTGAAGCAACTCTTTGAGCTGTTCCTGTGTCATACACGCCTCTCTCCGTGAGGAGAAGATTTGACTAGACGTTGTCGCCTTCGGTTGAACTCTTGCGTTTCGCCTTGCCACTCGCCTGTCCCCACTGCCAATCGGTGATCTCCGGCATGTCCTCGCCGTACGTGGAGATGTAGCGCTTGTGTTCGACCAGCTTCTCCTGGATCGCCTGTTTGGCGTAGGCCGCCCGGGAGCCAAGCTGCGGCAAGCGATCGACGACGTCGCCGACGAGATGGAACCGGTCGAGGTCGTTCATCACCACCATGTCGAAGGGCGTGCTGGTCGTGCCTTCCTCCTTGTACCCCCGGACGTGCAGGTTCTTGTGATTGGTCCTTCGATAGGTCAGCCGATGGATCAACCAGGGATAGCCGTGGAAGGCGAAGACGACGGGCTTGTCCTTGGTAAAGAGCGCATCGAAATCGAAATCCGAGAGTCCGTGCGGATGCTCGCTCGGCGGCTGCAACTTCATGAGGTTGACCACATTGACGACTCTGATCTTCAAGGCAGGAACGTGTTGCCGGATGATATCCACGGCGGCCAATGTTTCGAGCGTGGGCACGTCCCCGCAGCAGGCCATCACGACGTCGGGATCCGAGCCTTTGTCGTTGCTCGCCCATTCCCAGATGCCGATGCCCGCCGCGCAATGTTTGATCGCCTGGTCCATGGTCAGCCATTGCGGGGCCGGCTGCTTGCCGGCCACGATGACGTTGACGTAATTCCGGCTTCGCAAACAATGATCGGTCACGGACAAGAGGGTATTGGCGTCAGGCGGCAAGTAGACCCGCACGACGTCGGCTTTCTTGTTGACGACGTGATCGATGAATCCCGGATCTTGATGGCTGAATCCATTATGGTCCTGCCGCCACACATGAGAGCTCAGCAAATAGTTGAGCGAGGCGATCGATCGCCGCCAGGGGATCTCGTTGCAGACTTTCAGCCATTTCGCATGCTGATTGAACATCGAGTCGATGATGTGGATGAACGCCTCGTAGCAGGAAAAGAACCCGTGCCGTCCGGTCAACAGATAACCCTCCAGCCATCCCTGGCACTGGTGCTCGCTGAGCATTTCCATCACCCGGCCGTCCGGCGCGAGGTGATCATCATAAGGGAAACTCTCCCCCATCCAGGCCCGGTTGGTCACTTCCAGGACGTCCTGCCAGCGATTTGAGTTGTTCTCGTCGGGGCTGAACAGACGGAAATTCCGGCTCTCCATGTTCAGCTTCATCGTGTCGCGCAAAAACTTTCCCATGTGTCGGGTGGATTCCGCCGTCGTCGCCCCGGGCTTGGTGACCTCGACCGCATAGTCCTGATAATCCGGCAGACGTAGATCCCTGAGCAGCAATCCGCCGTTGGCATGAGGATTGGCACTCATGCGTCGGTCGCCCTTGGGTGGCAGTTCCGCCAGCTCGGGTTTCAGGCGGCCGGTCTTGTCGAAGAGCTCTTCCGGTTTGTAACTCTTCATCCATTTTTCAAGGATCTTGACGTGCTCCGCCTTCTCGTGCATTTCTCCCATCGGGACTTGATGGCTCCGCCAGTAGTCTTCCGTCCGCTTGCCGTCGATCTCTTTCGGGCAGGTCCATCCTTTGGGCGAGCGCAACACGATCATCGGCCAGAGCGGCCGCTTTTTGGCGCCCGTTCGCTTCGCTTCCGTTTTGATACGGTGGATGTCCTCGATGATGTTGTCGAGCGTGGACGCCATCGTCTGATGCATCTTCTCCGGATCACTTCCCTCCACGAAGTACGGCGTATAGCCGTACCCGCGGAACAGTTGATCCAGCTCTTCATGGCTGATGCGGGCCAGGACGCAAGGATTGGCGATCTTGTAGCCGTTCAGATGCAGGATGGGAAGAACGACGCCGTCGGTGAGCGGATTGAGAAACTTGTTCGAGTGCCACGACGTGGCCAGAGGACCGGTTTCGGCCTCCCCGTCTCCGACGACACAGGCCACGATCAGATCGGGGTTGTCGTACGCCGCTCCATAGGCATGCGATACGGCATAGCCCAATTCGCCTCCCTCATGGATGGAACCGGGAGTCTCCGGCGCCACGTGACTCGGAATGCCGCCAGGAAATGAGAATTGCTTGAACAAGCGCTTCATGCCTTCTTCATCCTGAGACATGTTGGGATACACTTCTGAGTACGTCCCTTCCATGTACGCATTGGCGACAATGGCGGGGCCGCCATGCCCTGGACCGATGACGTAGATCATATTCAGGTCCCGCTGCCTGATCACCCGATTCAAATGCGCATAGAGAAAATTCAGTCCGGGCGTCGTGCCCCAGTGGCCGAGCAGGCGCGGTTTGATGTGCTCTTTCTTCAGCGGTTGTTTCAGCATCGGATTATCAAATAAGTAGATCTGCCCGACGGAGAGATAATTCGCCGCCCGCCAATAGGCATCGATGAGCTTCAGTTCTTTGTCCGACAACGCATTTCCCATGACCACTCCTCCCCTGCCGCCACCTGTACTGAACGGATGGGGCTTACAGAATGTTCAACTGATGGCCCGCAGACAGCGAGCCGTCTCCTGTGCGATCCATGTTTCTTCGTCCGCCGCCACCACGTAGACCGCCAGCGCCGAGTCATCCGTGCTGATCTTCGCCGCGGACCCTGGCTTGAGACCGACCGCCGCTCGATTGCGATCCGCGTCGAGGCGGATTCCGCACCAGTCCATGTTGCTGCAGATTCGCCTCCGCACTTCCGGTGCGTTTTCCCCGATCCCACCCCCGAAGACGATCGCCTGCGCGCCACCCAATACGGCCAGGTACCCGCCGAGATACTTGCGTACCCGATAGCAGAACAGATCGATGGCCAGCTCTGCTCGCCGGTCCCCCTCCTGTTCGGCTGCGCGCAGCAATTCCCGCATGTCGTTCGATCGTCCGGAAAGCCCGAGGAGTCCGGAACGCTCATTGAGCCATCGTTCCACCTCTCTCGGCTCGACTTTTTCCCGCTCAGCGAGAAATCCGACGAGCGAGGCATCCACATCCCCCGAGCGAGTCCCCATGACCAAGCCTTCCAACGGCGTGAACCCCATCGAGGTCTCAACCGATTGCCCTGCTGCAATCGCCGCGACAGAACAGCCGTTGCCCAACTGGACCGTAATGATGCGCACCTCTTTCAACGATGTTCCACGGGACACCGAATAGCCATTGGCCAGCGACGCATGGGCGATGCCATGAAATCCGTATCGGCGGATATGATGGCGGTCGGCGAGATCGGTTGGGATGGCGTAGCGTCTGGCGACATCGGGCATCGTTCGATGAAAGGCGGTGTCGAAGACGGCGACCATCGGAATGCGTGATCCCAGGACCGCTTTCGCCCCGCGGATTCCAGCCAGACAGGCTGGATTGTGTAACGGGGCCAACTCGGACAGCGCGTCGATTCCTGCTTCAACCTGCTCGCTAATCACCGTGGACTCGACGTACCGGTCTCCGCCGTGCACGACCCGATGTCCCACAGCGTCGATGCTGCCCATCACATCGCCGAGCCGATTCAAGATCACACGCATGGCCTGAGTATGATCTCGAACCTCTACCGCCACTGTTGAACGCCCAAGCTGAAGTCCGCCTATATCGAGGCTTGCCATCCCACCAATACCTTTGACAGACCCTTCGAGAAGGGCCGGTTGCGTTGCCGGCGCGCCGTTCTCCTCCACGACCTCTGCGAGTCGGAACTTGATCGATGAGCTGCCGCTGTTGATCACAAGCACCTGCATGTCGGGGATTGTGGCCCTTTTCCTCGGCGACGCTCTCCGTTCCCGAACCTAAACAGGGACCGGCTGTGCCGGAGCCGATCCCACGTCAGTCATCGTGCCAGCGCGGTGAAGACTGTGTGCACTACGTATTGGACGCATCAAAGATGCTCTGGATGGATGTATCCAGCATGGCATTGAACTCAGCATCGGATTGCTGGGCCGACAATCCTTCGACCAGCGCCCGCGAGAAACTCGCAATGAGGCCGTGGTTCCGGCGTAAACGAGCGTTGGCCTCTTCCCGCGTATACCCGCCGGACAGCGCGACGACCCTCAACACCTTGGGATGTCGGATGCAATCAAGGTAGAAGTCGTCTTGATCGGGAATGGTGAGCTTGAGCATGACCAATTGATTCGCAGGCAATGCGCTGAGTTTCTTGAGGATGCTTTCTTTGAGCAGAAGCTCCGCCTTGGCCTTCTCCCGGCAGTGGATGTCGACTTCCGGCTCGAGAATCGGCACGAGGCCGGCGGAGATGATCTGTTCGCCTATTTCGAACTGCTGCTTCACGATGTTCTGAATGCCGGCTCCATTGGCTTCCTTGATGACCGAGCGCATCTTGGTGCCAAACATGCCTTTCCTCTTGGCGCTGTCGAGCAGCGCGGCAAGCCCGGGTATGGGCTTCATCAGCTGGACTCCATCCTGTTCAGCGGCGAGACCTTTGTCCACTTTGAGGAACGGCACCACATGCTTCTCACTCCAAAGATAGTCCCCGGTCGGTTTCCCCGCGATATCCCTATTCATGGTGTCTTCGAACAGGATGGCGGCAAGAACCCGCTTGCCGGAAAAGCCCGGGCTGGTGATGATGCGCGTACGCATCTGATGCACGACGGCAAACATCTCATTGTCGTTGGACCATGCCCCTTCCTTGATTCCGTATTGATGCAGCGCCTTGGGCGTGCTGCCGCCGCTCTGATCCAGTGCGGCAATGAAACCGGGATGTGTCTTCATCTGTTGCTGTTGTTGGTCGTGAACGCTGTGAGTGCTCATCGTGCTTTCCCCAACTGAATAAAGTGGTGGATGAGATCGTTGACTCTCGTCTCCTGTCGTCCCTGACGAAGTTCTCCGGTGTTGTCTTGCCCGTCAGTCGTCATCGTTGTCAAGACGCCGCTTTGCAGCCGGAGAAGCACTCTACAGCGCGGACTTTGACGGGCATACTGTCAAATTTGACAGATCCCCCGAAAGCGGGAAGCCTGCCCTAGGAGCATCCCGAGGAGAAGCGGTAAACCAGGAAGTGAGTCCGCGGACATGCGGTACTGGGGGAACTACTCTCGAAGCCAGGCCAGTGCAGCGTCGCGATCTTTCACAGGGAAATGGCGGATCTCCGCCTTGACGAAATGACTGGCGAGCTGGGGCGCGATGGAGAGGACCGGACTATCGGACACCGCGGCGATCTTGCCGACCAGACGATGATGGTCGCGGACGAATCGAAGATGTGAGGCCAGCGCGGCAAAGCTGTCCCAGCCGGGGAACGACGAGGCTTCGAGCATAATCCCGCGCAACTTGCCGTGGGCCTCGATATACGGGTCAACCACAGTGGCAAGGGCGGTAAAATCGTCGGCTTGGAGCGGGCCTCGTGGTCGAATGACAAGGAGCCCCTCCTCCCGCCGCAATTCATGGTCGAGCATGCCGCACCTCCTCGCGCCTCCGACGCTACAACACCGGTCCGGTCATTCGCAACGGTGACGTTTGTCGCCTTGACCTCGCTTTGCAGCAAATGATAGCCTTCGGCTTTCCATTCGCCTAACGTATGCCAAGCCTCCAATCCGTCAGACGGAAAATCGATTCCGTCAAAAAAACTCAAAAGATCACGAAAGCGATGAAGATGGTCGCGGCGGCCAAGCTGAAGCGCACGCAGGACCGCATTCTCGCGGCACGGCCATACGCACTGAAGATGCGGGACACGATTCGCGCGCTCAGCCGGCGCGTGAATCGGGACGCGCATCCGCTGCTCAAGAAACGGGACGAGCATCGCATCGTCGTGGCCGTGGTCACCAGCGACCGTGGATTGTGCGGGGCCTTCAATGCGAACATTCTTCGCACGGCCGCCGCCGCACTGAAAGAATTCGAATCCAAAGGGTGCGAGGTCGAAGCCGCCGTCATCGGACGCAAAGGCCGCGACTTTTTTCGAAGACGCAGCTGGAAAGTCCGGCGGGAGGTCGTCGACATCTTCGACAAGCTCTCCTTCGAACACGGCATGCTCCTCGGGAGCGAGCTTCAAGCCATTGATGACTACGTGGCCGGCCGCATCGACGCCGTGTATGCCATCTACAACGAGTTCAAATCCGCCATTCAGCAGCGCGTGGTGGTCGAACGGCTGCTGCCGATCGATTGGGTCGTCGAAATCGCCGACGTCAAGGACACGGAGCAAGCGACTGAACAGATGGCCGGCGGCTATCTGTATGAGCCGGATGAAAGCGAGGTGCTGCGCGAGCTCCTACACCGCAATTTCCATGTTCAGGCCTACCGCATGCTCCTCGAGTCATCGGCGGCTGAACAGGGCGCCCGCATGACGGCGATGGATGGCGCCACAAGAAACGCCGGCGAGCTCATCAAGAAATTGACGATCTACTACAACAAGACCCGTCAGGCCGCGATCACCAAAGAACTCATGGACATCGTCGGCGGCGCCGAAGCCTTGAAATAAACGGCTCAGAAACTCGCGAACATATACCGGACACCGACCTCGATGTTCCAGACATACGCGCCGATCACATCACGTCCATAGATCCCCACCCCCGGCCGAATGTAGGCTCCGAACCGCCCGACCAGGTTCCTTCCGCCTTCGAATTCCATGACCATGCTGCTTTTGCCGCTTCGCTCGAAATCGACATTCCACACCGACTGAACGATGGTCCACCAGCGCTGTCCCCAAAACGAATTGACTTGTGCGGTGATGTTGAACAAGGACACATCCTTTCGGGACGGATCTCCGCCCACCGATGTTTGGTATGACAACAGGCCGATCAGGAATGAATCTAATCGCGGAAGGAACCGGGCAGTGGCCACCGCA
>DASVBB010000029.1:0-5582 GCA_036376045.1 Nitrospira sp. | reverse complement strand
CGAGAAATGTGGGTCGCAGCGCTGAACGTCCGCTATAAGGAGACGGGAGCCGGCGGGCCACGAGTCCCGTGGCTGTCAGGTGACCACTGGGTATGCGGATTGAGGGGAGGCAGGTCATGGACCCGTTGGAATGCGGGCATTGGAGCGATCAGGGCAGGAACGAGAGAGACGCTCCGATCCGATTGAGGCTTCCTCTTGCCGTCTTCATCTTCCGATGCCGCTGACGCGACAAACCCGAGTTCGGGGGAATGTGAACCCAGGACTGACAGCTCGGATTCGTCCGGCACCGTGGTATGGCTGAAGGCCAAGTACTCGCCGGGCAAATCTGGAGAGAAGACTGTGTGAGGGATGCCGACAGGCTGCTGGAAAATGCTGGGTAAGTGGGTGTGGAACAGGGGGAGTGCCGCAATCCACACACTCGCCCATCCAATCAGAAGGAACCGCGATAGGACGGCCACGGCCTTTCTCGCGCGCACGACCACTCCTTCAGTGTGGGGAACGGCACAGGTATGATGGCTCCGGGAGATAGGGTGTGTCAACGGCCAAGATACGAGGGAAAATTGTGTGGGAGGCGGCCCCCCTCCAACATGAGGCGGGGAGCCGCTGAGTCGGTACTACTCGAGCAGCCGGAAGGATTGTTGTCCTGCAGCAAACGTGGACGTTGCCACCTTCGCTCCGCTCATGGACACATGAATGTCGATGGCGATGCCGCCATTGGCGCTTAAGGCTGAGCCATTGACTCTCTCAAGAAATTCCACCTTCTGAGCCTTGCTCATTCGAGTCCATCCCTTGTTATCCACAGTCACCGTCAGCAGCCGGTTGTCGATGTTCTCGGCAGAGACCATGGGATCGGTAAAGCCGTTTCCTTGCAGATACTGTGCAGAGGCTGTGACGGCCCTGCTTTGCTCCGCAACATCCTTCGCCGGTCTCGCTGTGGCGCCCTGCGAGACTGTGTACCCAAGCGCGATGACAAGACCCATTGCCACTGTTGTCGTCCACAGTCTTCGACCCGCCATCGAAATCACACTCATTCGATTCCCTCCCTGCTGGGTAAAAAATGTTTATCGTTGATTGATTGGAAAAAGTCGGAATCTAGGTAGAGAGCGAGGCGTGAAACTTCAGCCCACTCCATCCGCATGCTCATGTGCCTAACCCACGATGACCACTTAACCTCCTTTCACCTGGTCTATGCTGAGCCGCGGCGGGAAGAAGCAATCCTTGGGCCGGTGAATACGTCGATCTCCCTAATGCAAATTCAATGGTTTAGAGAATATTTCCCCGGCGCCGTCCCACCGCGCAGCAGGAGAGACCCAAAAAACGATCATGGAAGACAGAAAATGTTCCTTTCGCGCGCTAACGAATTCCTACGAGCGATGAGACTTGCTCTGACATGTGGTTCCTTGTCTCTTCCTCAAGGCTTCCGGTAGGAGAACGCCTCGTTGATCTGACGCCATTGGTTTGCCAATGCCGCCTCGGCTTCCGGCAGGGTTGTGGTGCGAAAGTTCACGGTGTCGCCCGGTTGCAGTTGGGCGGCTTGAGGCAGATCAGCACAAATTACTGTAGCGACCTTCGGATATCCGCCGGTTGTCGGCCGGTCCGCCATCAACAAAATCGGTTGACCGTCCGGTGGAATTTGCAATGCGCCCATCGTGACCCCATCGGAGATCAGGGGATGCGCTAGGACGTACGGGATCGGCTCTCCTTCCAAACGGTAACCCATTCGATCGGACTGGTTGGTGAGCCGATAGGCCGTCGCCGTGAGAATGGACAGCGCCTCGGCACTCACGTGTTGCGGGCCGGCGAGGACGCGCAAGGTCGGCGAATCGGTGTAGATCGGGCGGCCACTGGTGGCCAACGCTGCTCCAAGAAGCGGTCGATCGCTCCCACGAGCACCGGGAAACACTTGCAACCCGTCATCGGCGACGAGCGGACGTCCATTGTGTCCACCGGTCCTGGTTGAAAGGTGGGTGGATCGGCTGCCCCACAGCAGAGGGACATCAAATCCCCCCGCCACAGCCAGATACGACCGGGTACCGCTCTGTCGCCGTCCAAATGTCAGGCGGCCTCCGGCTGGAATGGCCACCGTGCTCCAAAGCGGGACATTGTGGCCGTTGACGGCAGGTGAGAGGTCGGCGCCGGTGATTGCAACGACCGCGTCGTGCTCAAACAGGAACTCCGGCCCCACGATGGTGATCTCGAGGCCCGCGGCCGAGTCGTGATTATTGACCAGGCGATTGGCGATGACGAGCGCGAGCCGGTCCATCGCTCCGCTGACCGAGACGCCGTACTGTTGGCAGCCATGACGGCCAAGATCTTGTACAGTGGTACACCACCCGGGCTTGATCACTCGGATCCTGGTCGCTTCAGCGGTCGACATGACTGGCTGCCAGTACTGCGATTCCGGTCCGTTCGAGTTCTTCACGAATCATGCGCGCCAGCACGAGTGCTTGAGGAGTATCGCTATGCAGACACAGGCTGTGGATGGAGACCGGAACCACGCTCCGCTCGACCGTCATGACGGTGCCATTGATCAACCGACGAAGCTGTTCCCGCACGCGGTCTTCCCGCTCAATAACCGCTCCCTCTTCGCCTCTCGACACCAAGCGGCCATCGACTCGATAGGCACGATCGGCGAATCCTTCATGCACGACGCTCAATCCTCTGGTTTCGCCCACACGCGCCAACACCGATCCGGCCAGGGCA
This sequence comes from Nitrospira sp., assembly GCA_036376045.1. Taxonomy (GTDB): domain Bacteria; phylum Nitrospirota; class Nitrospiria; order Nitrospirales; family Nitrospiraceae; genus Nitrospira_C. Next base: position 2,879 of record DASVBB010000029.1, on the reverse strand, counting down.
TAGAGCAAGAGCGAGCCGTCGATGGCCTGCACTGCCGTCACAATGGCTTCCGCGATGTTCTCATCCCTGGCGGCCATATTATAGAGAGCCCCGTGAGGCTTCACATGCCGCAGGGTAAGGCCCTCGCTCTGCAACACACGGTGACAGGTCATGACCTGCTCGGCGACGAGATCCTGGATCTCGGCGGGGGGGAGGTGGTGTTCAGCGCGACCGAACGTCTGACGGTCCGGCAACCCGGGATGCGCGCCGATGCCCACGCCGTATTGCTGCGCGATCGAGGCCGTTCGACGAATCAGGTCCGGGCATCCGGCATGACCGCCACACGCGATACTGATGGAGGTGACGAGCGGCATCAATGCGGCGTCGAGGGCCAATCCTTCGGCACTGTCGCGCTCCCCCATGTCGCTGTTCAGGTCAAGCCGTCGTAGCATGAGACAACCTGGCGAACTCATCCTTGTCGATCGGATAGAACCGAACGTTGTCGCCGGGACTGAGCAGAAACGGTTGCGAGGAGTGCGGCTGATACACACTCACGGGTGTTCGTCCGATGATTCGCCAGCCGCCGGGAGTTGCGGTCGGGTAGATGCCGGTTTGCAATTCCGCAACGCCGACAGAGCCGGCCGGAACGACGGGACGGGGTGTGGCCAGACGCGGCAGGGCGATAGCAGCGTCAACCAGGCCCATGTATGGAAATCCGGGACTGAACCCTAGCATATAGACGCGGTACAGGGTCTCATGATGCAGGCGGATTGTGTCGACAATGGATCGCCTGGCGAAGGCGGCAACATCATGAAGATCTGGACCGGACTCTCCCCCATACAGCACGGGGATGCGGTGTGTCCGGCCGGACCGGGGAGTGTTCACATCCCAGGAGACATTTCGGAGTCGTTCCGACAGGGCGGAGATTGGCAATTCCAATGGATCGACATGAATGCTGACAGACGCATAGGCCGGCACAACGTCCAACACGCCTTTCCACTGACGGAGGCGCACGGCTTGCGCGAACGCGAGTGCACGCTCGTTCAGCTCTGGAGAGATGGTGCGGCCGAACTCTACAGTGATTGCCGCATCTCCGAGCGGCAGCACCGTGAAGCCATTCCCTGTTGCCGGGCGAGCTGAATCCATGGACTACTTCCCTGTCCTCACGCAGACTCCATTTCGCATCCACGTGGCGCCATGCTCGTGCTGTGGTTTGGTCTGGGTGAGGTTCAGGACGGTGTCCATGATGGTTCCGTCCTGGATGAGGAGTTTCCATACATCCCCCGGCCCTCCCCCGCCAGCCTCCTGACTTCGGAAGAAGACGATCGCCGTTCCGCTCCGGAAATATTCGGGCTTCTGATCGTATTGATTCGCGGTTGGAGTAGAGATCTGCGTGAGATGGTCGCCGTTTCCATCGCCGTCGGCGTCCACCGCATCCATTTCAAAGAGCGCCGCCCGGCTGCCGTCCTCGGAATTCCTCGCAAAAATAATCCGACCGGCAGGAGACCATGACGGATCGGTGTCGTTCACCGTATTGTTCGTCAGTCGAACATCCTGTCCGGAGTTCATCACGTGCATGTAGATCTCTCGAGACGTTTCACCAACCTTTCGCGTGAACGCGATTTTCGATCCGTCAGGCGACCATGACGGGGACAAATCTTCGTAGTTGCCGCTCGTCACCGGGGTGACGGTATTGGTGGTCACATCGAGGAGATAGATGTTGTAATACTGCTGGCTGTTTCGGTTGGACGAGAAGGCCAGCCATGCGCAGTTGTGTGACCAGGCCGGAGATGAATCGTCCCCCGGGGCGGTCGTCCTTCGCTGAATGTCCTTGGTTGCATAGGTGCCGTCGCCGTTGTCGGTGATCCGTGCGGTGTAAATCTCGAGATTGCCGTCCCGGACGGACTCAAACGCGATAGTGGCGCCGTCGGGAGACCAGGTCATCGAACTGTTCCCGTCTGCACCGACATTCAGTTGCGATGGGCCAGATCCATCGCCGTTCATGATCCAGAGCTGATCGGTTCCTCCCAGGTGGGGCGCTCGGGTAAATCCAATTTTCTCGGCAGCCCAATTTGGCGTGGGACTTGATTGGCATCCCCACAGACACATCATGACAGCGAGGGTTACAGCGGGAGCCATCCAACGCTTCATTGAAGCTCTCCTTTGCTAAGGGTGCGGCACCGAAGGCAGGGAATTCTAGTAGGAGCGAACGATGCCCGCAATAGGAGAGGTGTTTCCCATGTCTCATCAGGCGGCAGCGAAGGGATTGCTGGCACCTTGCGGTCTAGTCTGTCAGAATCCCTTATCGGAGGGAGAGTTGAGGACACGTTCGAACATGCGTTTGTTACGCGTCACGTTCACAAGCGGCCTGATGGGTGCAGTCCTGTCCTTCGCGGTGACTGCGTGCCAAAACTCCACGACGGTGGCACCTAAGAACGATGCCGCGGTCGATCGAGGCAAAGTGCAATCTCTCCAACGGCAACTTCAAGAGCGAGATAAGCTCATCGAGGAGCGCGACAAGCGAATCGAAGACTTAGAATCTCAACTGGACGCCTTAAGGCTCATCGACCAGGACCGCGAGAAGCAGAGAAAGCCTCTGCGCCCGCCGACAACCCTCGAACCGAGTCCGTAACCTCGTTCCGCTCCCGCTTCTAGCGCGAACCTGCTGCACACGGGGATTGAAGGGGCGGGCGTCGAAATTGCCTTCGCACCCAATTCATACTGTTCATGACTTTTGGTCGGCACAAGATCCACTGCTGGAGAGTGTTCCTTCCAGGGAAATCTGCGAGAAAGATCCCCAGCACGATTGGAAAGATTCCTGGTCCGGGGGTGACGAACATCATGGCGCCGAGCATGATGAGTCCGACTGCGAGCAGGTTTTTCAGAATGCGAAGCGGGAC
>DASVBB010000019.1:0-7704 GCA_036376045.1 Nitrospira sp. | reverse complement strand
CAGCACGATCGCGATCACCGGAGCGGTGACTTCGGACATGGCACGTTTGGAGGCCTCTTTGGCGGAGACGCGATCCTCCCGCATGTGCCGCTCGACGTTTTCGACCACCACGATGGCGTCGTCCACGACAATGCCGATCGCGAGCACCATTCCAAACAAGGTAATCGTGTTGATGGAAAAGCCGAGCGCGTAGAGGCCGGCGAACGTTCCGATCAAGGACACTGGCACGGCCACCGTCGGAATAATTGTCGTCCGCCAGCTCTGAAGGAAGAGGTAGACGACGAGAATAACCAGGACCATCGCCTCCATGAGCGTCTTGACGACTTCTTTGATGGACACTTCGATAAACCGGGTCGTGTCATAGGGAATGTCGTAGGACACGCCTGGAGGGAAGTCTTTGGCAAGCTTATCCATGATGGCGCGGGTCCCGCGAACCGTGTCCAAGGCATTTGCCCCAGGCGCGAGAAACGTCACGATGAACGTCGTCGGCCTGCTGTTCCATCGTCCTTCCAGCGCATAGGATTGAGCACCGAGTTCAATACGGGCCACGTCTTTCAACCGCACAAGGGAGCCGTCCGGCAGTGCACGGACGATCAGCTCCTCAAAATCCTTCACATCCGTGAGCCGTCCCTTGGTAATGACCGGAATGGTCAGTTCAGTGCCTTTCATGGCCGGTTCCCGACCGATCAAACCTGCCGGATAATCGCGGTTCTGCTCCCGGATGATCGCGGCGATGTCGTTGGGCGTCAGGCTCAACCGTGCCATCATCAACGGATTCAGTATGATCCGCATGCTGTAGTTCTGCTGGCCGAACACCATTGCATCGCCGACACCTTTTACTCGGCGGACGTTGTCGACCAGTCGCAGAATGGCGTAGTTCGAGAGGAAGACGGCATCGTGGTTTGGATCGGTGGATTTCAGGGCAATGACCCCCACGAGATCGGGGGACATTTTCTTCACGCTCACCCCTTGCCTGATGACTTCCGGCGGCAGCTGGGGCTCGGCGAGCTTTTCGCGGTTCTGGGTTTGGACCTGGGCAATGTCCGGGTCGGTTCCGATTTCAAAGGTCAGCTTGATGGTGACATGGCCGTCGTTGCTGCTCGTGCTATCGAAGTAGACGAGGTTGTCAATGCCCGGCAGCTGAACTTCGATGGCGCGAGCGACCGATTCGGCCACCACCTCGGCGCTGGCGCCAGGGTAATCTGCATCGATTTGGACGACCGGCGGAGTGATTTCAGGAAACTGTGCGACGGGCAAGAACTGGACGGACAGCAGGCCCATGACCACGATCACGAGGGACACGACCGAGGCCATAATCGGCCGATCGATGAAGACGTGTGAGGTCACGGATCACCCTTGCTTCGGCGACCCGGAAGGAGACGCGGTGGCCGGCGGCGCCTCTCCGACAGGGACGGCCTTGACCAAGGCACCGGGACCGATCTTCATCAACCCATTGACGACGACACGGTCGCCCGCTTGAATCCCCCCGTCGATGAGCCACTGATCGCCTTGCCAGGTCGAGGCCTGAACCGGGCGCATCTGCACGTGCTCGTCGGGGCCCACGACGTAGACGAAGGGGCCCTGCGGCCCCTGGAGTACGGCGCGTTGCGGGATCAACACGACATTGGGTTTGGTATCTCCCTTGAATTTCACTTTCACGAATTGCCCAGGCAGCAGCTCCCGTTTCGGGTTAGGAATCGTGATCCGCACGATACGTGCGCCGGTTTCCGTGCGCAGGCCGGGCTCCATTAAATCCAACACCCCTTCATGTGGATAGGTGGTGCCGTCCAGCAGCATCATTTCGCCACGAAGCTGGTATACCCCGGGATGGGTGATTCTTTTCTCTTCGATGTCGCGCCGGCGCCTTAAGATAAACGTCTCGGGGATACTCACCACCACGTACATGGGATCGACCCGATGCACCATCGTGAGCAAATCCGTTTGAGCCGACACGAGCCGGCCTTCGTAATAGCGGGTGCGTTCGATCAATCCCTCGATCGGCGCGACGATCAGCGTGTTGTCCATGTCAAATTGCGCTTTCATGAGGTCTGCCTTGGCGCCCTGCAAGGCTGCTTTGGACGAGAGGTCTTCGGCCACGGCGTCGTCCACGTCCTTTTGACTGACCGCCTGCTCGGCGAGCAGCGGTTGGACGCGGGCCAAATCCTGCCTGGCCTGCACGACTTTCGCTTCGGCCTGAGCAATCCTGGCTTTCGCGCTGGCCACGGCAGCTTGGAACGGGACAGGGTCAATCTGATAGAGACGGTCGCCCTTCTTGACGTCACGGCCTTCCTTGTACAATACGGCTTTGATCAAGCCGGTGACTTGCGAACGGATCTCTACCGGTCGCGAGGCCTCCGCCTGCCCGATGAATTCTGGCTCGTCGGGAACCGTCGTCGTGGCCGCAGTGACTACCTCAACTTGAGGAACGGGAGGGGCCGGAGCCGACCCTGCGTCTTGTTTGCAACCGGCCAGGCCTGCCACGACTGCGAGTGGGCCAATCAGGGCCGCTACCAGCCGCGCTGATGTCAGATCGATGAATGGCAACATAAGAAGCGTCTTTCGCATCACCGTGTTCTCTATCGTGGCATCTTAGTGGCCCGGGACTCCCTTAGCAAGGAAACTCTCGGCGCGACGTTCCTGAAGCTCACCGGACCTGCTTTTTTGCATCCTCGACGATGGACCTCATACAGCATCCTGTGGCCAGCAGTTCGGCCCCGGCCTGGTGCATTCTCGTCAACAGCGCCTTGCCGTCTTGTTCGACAAACGTGACGCCGATCAGATCGACGATCAACCGCCGGCCGGCGGCAGAGTGTTCCGAATCCCGCCAGCATCGTTCGAGCTCTCCAATCCAGGGACCCACCAGGCGACCTTCGAGAGTAATTCTCGTCGCATCGTCGGACGTGTGGGTGGTGATCTTCAACATGGTGTGAATTCTCTCCTTTGTGCACGGTTTCGTGACTTCAGGCCTTCGCGCCTGCAACCAACAGCTCGTCATCCTCGACGAGCCTCTCCTCGCTGTCGTGCACAGCATCCGGCTGATGCTGCGCGGCAATCAGCGCATAAAACACCGGAACGACAAACAGGGTAAACACTGTTCCCACGGTCATGCCCGTCACCAGCACCATGCCGATGCTGTTGCGCGCGGCCGCGCCGGGTCCCGTTGCCAACACGAGGGGAAGATGGCCGAAGACCGTCGCCGCCGAGGTCATGAGCACCGGGCGCAGGCGGGTCAACGCTGCCTCACGCACCGCCGCAACCCGCGCCATCCCTCTGGCTTGAAGCTGATTGGCAAATTCGACGATCAGAATGCCGTTCTTAGCGATTAACCCGACCAGAGTGATCAGGCCGACCTGTGAATAGATATTGATCGTCGTCAGATCGAGGAAGCTGAATACCAGTGCACCGGAGATCGCAAGAGGAACGGAGCCGAGAAGGACGATCAGCGGATCTCGAAAACTTTGAAACTGCGCCGCCAGCACCAAATAGATAAGCACGACCGCAAAGCCGAGCGTGACAGTGAGCGCACCACCTTCCTGACGGATCTGCCGGGACTCGCCGGCATAATCAAGGACGACCGGTGGGCCGCCGGCTGTCGCCGCCGCAGCCTCGAGCACCCGGAGACCTTCGGCCTTCGTGACGCCGGGTTTCACGCCGCCGAAGATGCGCACGGCGTTGCGTTGTTGGAACCGATTCAACGTGCGAGGCGCGGTGCTCGTTTCGATGTGCGTGAAGGTCGAGACCGGCACGAGCTGACCGGAAGGTGTTTTGATCTTGAGGTCGAGCAGAGGCTCCACGGTCGCACGATCCTTGTCGCCGATCTGCGGAATGACCTTGTAGCTCCGGTCAAAATAGTTGAAGCGATTCACATAGGCCCCGCCCAGAAGCGTGCCGAGTTCCCGGCCCACGCCGGCCAGATCGAGACCCAAATCGGCCAGGCGCTCGCGGTCGAGGACGACCCTGGCTTCGGGCAGATCAATTTTCAGATCCGTATCCACATACAGAAATTTTCCGCTCTGCCATCCCGCCGCGAGGACCGTCCCGACCGTCTCCAGCATCTGCTCGGCCGGAACATCGCTTTGCAGCACCAGCTCAACGTCATACTGCCCGGGGGTGGGAAGCGGAGGATCCAGTCGAGGATACACGCGCAGCCCGGGTACTTGCGATACCGCGCCATACACCTGTCCATACATCTGTTCGGTCGAGCGGGCCCGTTCATGCCAGTCCTTGGCTACGAGTCCACCGAACCCCCCCCATGCCGTCGTCAGCGACCAGGTGAATTGGGTCTCGGGAAAGGACGTGACGGCATTGACGATTTGTAAATGCTGTCTATTCGTGGCCGCCACTGTGGAATCGGGTGACGCCTCAAAAAACAGGCTGATATGACTCTGGTCCTCGACTGGAGCCAGCTCTTGACGGGAGAACAGATACAACGGCCAGGCGGCGATCATGATCAGTACGGCGGCCGCCACAATGCCCCAGCGCATTTCGAGCGCGCCGTCCAGCAGGCGTGCATATCCGCGACGCACCAGATCGAAGGTCCGGTTGACGACTGACGCCATCCGGCCCTCCTTGCCCTGCGGGTGGACGAACCGCGAACTCATCACCGGCGAGAGCGTCACGGCCACCACGCCGGACAACACCACGGCCACCGCGAGCGTCATGGCAAATTCCAGAAATAGCGAGCCGGTCAAGCCGCCCTGGAATCCAATCGGCGTATAGACCGTCGCCAGGGTAATCGTCATGGCAATAATGGGACCAATCAGTTCGCGCGCCCCCGCCAGAGCCGCTTCGATCCGCGACTTCCCCTGCCGCACGTGCCGCTCGACGTTCTCGACGACCACGATCGCATCATCGACCACCAGACCGACCGACAACACAATGGCGAGCAGCGTCAGGAGATTCAGGCTGAAGCCGAACGCGAACATAAAGAGCGCCGCCCCGATCAGTGACACCGGCATCGCCACCAAAGGCACGAGCGCCGTGCGTATGGAGCCCATGAAGAGAAAGACGACCAGCGCGACGATCAGAATCGTTTCCGACAAGGTCTTGGTGATTTCGGTCAGCGCGTTCCGCATGAACATCGTGCCGTCCCAGACGAGCCGCATATCGATGTCCTTCGGCAGAGTCGGCCTGATGCGCTCCATTTCGTTCCGCAGCCGCTTGGCGACGTCGATTTCGTTCGCGCCGGGGACGGGCCAGATGCCCAGATAGACGCCTTCCGTGCTGTTGTACTTCGCGACCATGTCCGCCTCTTCGGCCTCACGCTCGACCTTGGCAATGTCTTTTAGCCGCACGATGGCGCCACCGCGGTCGGCAACGATCAGATCTTCGAACTCTTCGGCAGAACGGAGGTCGGTATTGGCGAGCAAATTGACCTGCACGAGATTGCCCTTGGTCCGGCCGACTGCCGCCAAATAGTTGTTCCGACGGAGTGCGCCCTGGACGTCGCCTGGCGAAAGATTAAAGGACGCCAGCCGGTCGGGATCGATCCAGATGCGCATTGCGATCTGCCGGCCACCCTCGATGGTCACCCGTTGGACCCCGGACAGCGTGGCGAGCTGCGGCTGCAGCGTGCGCAGCAGCCAGTCTGTCACGGCGGGAACGGTCCGCTCGCTGGAGGTGAAGCTCAGATAGAAGGAGGCATAGGGACGGTCGGCACGCTGCACTTCGACCACCGGCGGCTCGGCTTCCGCCGGCAGTTCCGAGCGCACCTGTTGGAGCCGCGCCGTCACCTCAGCCAACGCCGCCGTGCTGCTGTGGTTCAATTTCAAGTGCACCGTGACCGTGCTCACGCCGGCTCGGCTGGTGGACTCCACATAATCGACTCCGCCGATGGCCGAGACCACACGTTCGATGGGCGTGCTCAGAAACCCGCGGACGGTCTCTGCGCCCGCGCCGTAGTACACGGTGGTAATGACGACCGACGAGCTCTCGATCTTGGGATACTGCTGCACAGGCAGCGTCGTCAGCGCCCGCCAGCCGGCCAGCACGATCATCAGATTCACGACGATCGCCAGCACCGGATGCTTGATGAAGATGTCGGTGAATGAACGCATCTGCATGGTGTTTCCCGTCCCTCTGATCATCGATTCAGTGGACACTGACCGCCTGCCGCCGCTCGTCCTCGGCGGTTCCGGCGCCGGCAATGGACACGAGCGCCGCCTCGCGCAGCTTGAAAGATCCCGATGCCGCGACCTGCTCACCTGCCGTCAGCCCTGCATGAATCACAATCTCGTCTCCGAACATCGCGCCGCTCTCGACCTGCTGGACGTGCGCCCTGGCGCGGCCGTCCTTGTCCTGAGTGATGACGAAGACTTGATCTCCCTGCGGGCCTTTGCGCAACGCACTCACCGGCACGGCAACCCCCTTGCGTGGTGTGCCGATCGGCACGCGCACGCGCACCGAAGAACCAGGAGAGGGCGCATGAGCTGCGCCTTCGATTCTCGCCCGCACGACCGCATTCCTCGTCGCGGGGTCTATGCGCGAGTCGAGCGCCACGATCTTGGCGGCGACAGGAGCCGACGTACCCGCGGAGACCTCGACCAGTTCACCTTCTCGTAAATCTGCCGCGACCTGCTGCGCCACGGTAAAGTCCACGTGTGCTGCATCGTCGATCCCCTGAAGCGTCGTCAACAAGGTCCCTTCGTTCAGATATTGACCTGGATGAACGTCGGCGATGCCGACCCGCGCACGAAACGGAGAACGAATCGTCTTGCGGGCGATGATCGCCTTGGTGCGGGCGATTTGTGCCCGGGCGACGTCCAGATCGGCCCGTGCCCGATCGACTTCTTCTTGTGTGGTAGCCATTTCGTGGTTCAAATTCTGTCGGCGGTCGAGCACCGTCTTCGCGAGGGCAGCTTGCGCCTCCTGAGCTTTCAGTTCGGCCTCTTCGACGGAGACATCGAGCGCCACCAGCACCATCCCACCTTCGACGATTTGTCCCGGCATGAGGCGCACTTCACGCACCGTGCCGGCAAGTTCGTTTTTTAGGGTGATCGAGCGCAGTGCCAGGACCGTCCCGATCGATGTCGTGCTCTGGCGATGCTCGATTTCTTTCGCGACAGCGACCGTCACCGTCTCCATAGGTTCCGGCTGCTTTGCCGATGCCGCCTGGCCCTCTTGGATGGCATCATACTTCCAGGCCGCAAGACCGACGCCCATCACGACTACCATTAACGGGAGTACAACCGAACCGACCCAATGGTACCAACGCTTCATGAAAGACCTCCGCGCTCGTCTGACGTGGCTCTCACCCTTTGCAACCAAGAACAGCAACGTTCGTTCCAGATTGCGGAACAACTACCGTTCTTCTAAGCATTGAATAACGCTTACGAATTCGGTGAGCGGCCACGATGATTAGAGGTGGTGCCGAGGACCACCAGCCGCCTAATCGGCAGGTGCCGAAGGATCGGCAGCGTCAGGTAAGTGGTGTTGCGACGCTTCCTGTCATTTGATGCGGTTTGTTGGCCGGGAGAAATGCTTCGATGGGTAGGATGTTGTATCGCTTTCTCAACTCGTCGACCTGCTCGCCCATCACCGGCCAATACTCCCATCCATTGTTGAGGTCAACCGTCATCGCTGCGCCCCGTCGAATGGCGATCATGGCCTTCACCGGATCGAAGAACCCCGTTCTCGCCTCGGTGATGGGGGTCAAGCGGACGCCCACATGAAATTGCAGTAACACAAAAAACACAAACGTCCAGG
>DASVBB010000012.1:0-17508 GCA_036376045.1 Nitrospira sp. | reverse complement strand
TGGGGCAGTTTGGACGAAGTCGCCCCAAAGGACAAAGCCGGGAACGTCGTGGGCGGCCGGGTCGTCGACATCGATAGTCAGCGGTCCGTGGTATATGGAGACCGGCGGGTTGTCGCCACGATCGGTCTGACCGATATGGTGGTGGTGGATACGCCGGATGCTACGCTCGTATGCCCGAAGTCCCGTGCTCAGGACGTGAAGCGGATCGTCGATATCCTCAAACAGCAGGGAGCCCCTGAGCATCTCGAGCATTTGACCGTGCATCGTCCCTGGGGGTCCTACACGGTGCTCGAAGAGGGGCCCGGCTACAAGGTGAAGCGAGTGACCGTCACGGCGGGCGGGCGTCTGTCATTACAGTTGCACCACCAGCGGAGCGAACACTGGGTCGTCATCGCCGGTACTGCCAGGGTCACGCGAGGAGAAGAGATTTTTGACTTGCAGGTTGGGCAAAGCACGGCGATTCCGGTGGAGACGAAGCACCGTCTGGAAAATCCGGGACGGGACACGCTCCATATCATCGAGGTGCAGAATGGTCCGTATCTCGGAGAAGACGATATCGTCCGTTTCAAGGACGATTATGGGCGTACGGCTGCAACATAGGTTGAGGAATATCCATGGGACTTTTTCGGGAATACGACCTACGCGGTATTGTCGGCAAGGAATTGACGGAATCGATTGCGGAGCAGGTGGGTCGGGCCTATTGCACTTATGTCAAAGACCGCAATGTCAAGACCATTGCCGTCGGTCGGGATGGTCGGCTGAGCTCGCCTGGTCTGTTCGACGCGCTAGTCAACGGCCTGCTCGCGGGCGGTTTGAACGTGGTCGACGTCGGCATCTGTCCATCCCCACTAGTCTACTTCTCGCTGTTTCAGCTGCCGGTGGACGGCGGCATCATGATCACCGGCAGTCATAATGCGGCGGAGTACAACGGATTCAAGGTCTGTATCGGCAAGGAGGCTATTCACGGGGAGGCCATCCAGGAATTGCGTCGTGTCATGGAGGCCGGCGTCTTTACGTCCGGCCGAGGGACGAGATCTGAGCATCCGATCGTCCCCGACTATCTCGCCTACATCAAGAAGAGTTTCTCCGGTGTCGATGCCAAGCACCTGCACGTGGTGATCGATTGCGGCAACGGCGCTGCCGCCTTGGTGGCGAAGGACGCGTTGGAACTTCTCGGTTGTCGCGTGACCGGCCTGTATTGTGATTTGGACGGACGGTTCCCGAACCATCATCCCGATCCGACCGTGCTGGAAAATCTCGAGGACTTGATGAAGGCCGTCCGGCAACACAAGGCGGACGTCGGAATCGGCTATGACGGCGATGCCGACCGGATTGGCGCGATCGACGAGCAGGGTCAGGTCTTGTGGGGTGACCGCCTCATGGTCGTCTATGCGCGCGACATCCTGTCGGCCAAGCCGGGCAGTACCATTATTTCCGAGGTGAAGGCGTCTCAGTGCCTGTATGACGATATCGCCAAGCAGGGCGGCCGGCCGATCATGTGGAAAACCGGGCATTCGCTGATCAAAGCCAAGATGAAAAGCGAACAGGCGGTCCTGGCGGGGGAAATGTCGGGGCACATGTTTTTTGCCGACCGGTATTTCGGCTACGACGATGCCATCTATGCCTCCTGCCGCCTGCTGGAGATCCTTGCCAAGACCGGGAAGTCGCTGTCTTCGCTGGTTGCCGATCTTCCCGCTACCGCCGTGACGCCGGAGATCCGGGTCGATACTCCAGACACGATCAAATTCGAACTGGTCAAGCTCGTGCAGGATCGTCTGGCCGGCTATGCCCGATCGCGCCAACCGATTGGCCCGAGCCAGGACGTGGTCCGTGAAGTCGTGACGATCGACGGCGTGCGGGCGATCTTTAAGGACGGATGGGGTTTGATTCGCGCATCGAATACGCAGCCGGCGTTGGTGTTGCGATTCGAAGCCTCATCGCCCGAACGCCTCACGGCCATCCGGGCCGCGGTCGAAGGTGAATTGGCGGCCGTCAAGCAGACGATGCTGCCCTAACTCCCCTCCTCACGAGCACACCGGTCATCATGATTCGCCTGGGTTGTGTATCTCTGGCCATCTGTCTCTTTGTGGGAGGGATGCCGTGCACGGCAGCCGCCGCCGCGGAGACGTCGGTCCAAGCGGTTCAGACCGGGGAGCGGCTGACCTACGATATCTCCTGGCTGAACATCCTGGCGGGCACGGCGGTGATGGAGGTGCAGCCGGATGGAGCGGCCGGCGACAAGTCGCGAGCGAAATTCGTCACGACCGCGCAATCCCGGCCAGCCATCAGCAAGTTTTTTCCGGTCGATAACCGGGTGGAATCGGAGTTCGATCTCCAGACACAACTTCCACAGCACATGATCTTCCATCGTCGGGAGGGAAAAAATAAGGAAGATATCGAATACACCTTCCACCATGCCGAAGGAACCGTCACTGCGGTCCGGCAGGGCACGACGGAAACGCTTCCCATCCCGGCCGGCACACAGGACTTGATCTCCTGCCTCTACTACGTCCGGAACCAGCTGCCGTTGACGCCGGGAGCGTCGCTCATGCTCAACGTGCATCACGACAAGAAGAACCGGCAAGTAGAAGTCCGAGTCGAGAATATTGAGACGCTGGAGGGGGCCTGGGGGAAAACGGAGACCGCGCAAGTCGTTGTGATCATGCCGTTTAAAGGCCTATTCATCAATAAAGGCAATATCCGCGTCTGGTTCACGACCGACGAGCGACGTATCCCGGTTCGGATGAAGGCCAAAGTGATTATCGGGGCGATCGTCGCTGATCTGGTCAATGGATTTCCAGCCTCCAAAGGCCCTTCGTAAACGCACCCGAGATTCATTGCCCGTCCACCCGAGACGGGCTATAATCGCTCACTATCATCTTCATGTTTGAGACTCACCTTCGCGCGGGCGCGAGGGTGGGGATTATTGGCTTTATAAGGTCCTGCCCCGTTCATGGCACAGCAGCCGCTCACCGTTGAACAGTTCCTCATGGCCAATCCGCCTGCCTCGCTCGGGGGCGCCGGATCATTGACCGCGCTGCTTTCCGCCATCGGTCTGGTGGGAAAGACCCTCGCCCGCGACATGCGGATTGCCGGTCTACTCAACATGCTCGGAACCACCGGCGAGACGAACGTCCAAGGTGAAACCGTCAAAAAGCTGGATCAGATTGCTAATGATACGTTTATTGAAGTCTTGCAGCGGGACGGCGTGGCCGGCGCCTTGGCCTCGGAAGAAATGGAAAAGCCGGTCTTTGTCGCCTCGCCGGGCAGGCCCGCACCCTACATGGTGCTTTTTGATCCCTTGGACGGCTCGTCGAACACCGATGTGAATATGCCGCTGGGATCGATCTTTTCTATCGTCGAGCACCAGCACCCGGATCAGCCGCTGGGAGATGACGATTTGCTCAGGAAAGGCATCCATCAGCTGGCGGCCGGCTATTTTCTGTTCGGGCCGAGCACCATGCTCGTCTTTACGACCGGCAAGGGCGTCTACGGGTTCACGCTCGATCCCAACGTCGGGGAGTATCAATTGTCCCATCCCGGCATCAAGATGCCCTCGCGGGGGAAAGTCTATGCCGTGAACGAGGGCAACTACGAGAAGTGGCCTGACGGCACCAAGCGCTATATCGACTCGCTCAAGAAGGTCGACAAGGCGGCGGGTCGTCCCTATAGCAGCCGCTATTCCGGTTGCCTGGTTGCCGACGTCCACAGACTCCTGCTCGGCGGGGGGATTTATCTCTACCCGGGCGAGGTGAATAAACCTGAAGGAAAGCTGCGGCTACTCTATGAGGCCAATCCGATGGCCATGGTCGTGGAGCAGGCCGGAGGGAAAGCAAGCACCGGCGAGACGCGCATTCTCGATCTCGAGCCGAAGAAGCTGCATCAACGGGTGCCATTGATCATCGGCAGCGCTGATGATGTACGCGATGCCGAAACCTACATCCAGGGAAAGACCGGATTGTCGTAGTCGATTGCTTCGAGGCGCGGAGGAAGCAGATGGCTGATCATGTCCAAGAAATCCTGAATTATTACACCAGCGACAATGCCGGAACGAAAACGAACATCGCGCGTCTGCTGCGGAGCGGAAAACTCGCCGGGACCGGGAAATTAGTCATTCTGCCGGTCGATCAGGGATTCGAGCACGGGCCGGCGAGAAGTTTCGCGCCCAACCCGCCGGGCTACGATCCGCTGTATCACTTCCAACTGGCCATCGACGCCGGATGCAATGCCTACGCCGCGCCGCTGGGTTTTCTGGAAGCCGGGGCGAGCCAATTCGCTGGACAGATTCCCTTGATCTTAAAGTTGAACAACCACGATGTCTTGCATGACGACAAGGATCCGTTGCCGTCGGTCACCGGCAGCGTCAAGGACGCGCTCCGCCTGGGTTGTGTCGCCGTCGGGTTCACCATCTATCCCGGGTCCGCCCATTGCAGCGAGATGTACGAGCAGCTGCGCGCGATTGCCGAAGACGCCAAGGACAGCGGGCTGGCTGTCGTCGTGTGGTCGTATCCCCGCGGTTCAGCGCTCAGCAAAGAAGGGGAAACGGCCATCGACGTCGTGGCGTACGCGGCGCAAATCGCGGCGCAGCTGGGCGCACATGTCATCAAGGTCAAGCTGCCGACCGCCCATCTGGAGCAGGCGGCGGCAAAGAAAGTCTATGAGTCCGCCCAAATTCAGATCAAGACGCTGGCCGAGCGCGTCAAACATGTCGTGCAAAGCTCGTTCAACGGACGCCGAATCGTCATTTTCTCCGGCGGCGCAAAAAGCGAAGACAAGAACGTCTTCGAGGAGGCCCGTGCGATTCGGGAAGGCGGAGGATTCGGCAGCATTATTGGGCGGAATTCGTTCCAGCGTCCGAAGGCGGACGCCGTGAGGTTTCTCCAGACGATCATGGGCATCTATGCCGGTGAAATCCAATAAGGATCATCAATGACACTTGGCCGTTCACGAGCGCTGTCCTATTTGCTGCTTGTCTTGGGTGTTGTGATCGGCGTCGTGATGGCGTCAGAGCTCGGTTGGATGCCGCGGGGCACGGCCGGACCAGAATTGCCGACGACCGCCACGGTCCGTCCGGTCGCCACCGTCCCCCAGCAACCGTTGACGGGCGGGCCTGCCAAGAGCTTTGTGGACATCGCCAAAACGGTGAAGCCGGCCGTCGTCAACATCGCTGCCAGCCGGTCGGGTAAGGCCGGCGACGGGCCGCAAAGCTCCCCGTTTGACGACCCATTTTTTCGCAAATTTTTCGGCGATGAATTTTTCAAGCGCGAGCAGCCGCATCGTGAACGGAAGGAGCGCGGCCAGGGGTCCGGCGTCATCGTGGATTCGAACGGCTTGATCATCACGAACAATCACGTCGTGAACAAGGCCGACGACATCCGGGTAATCCTGTCCGATAAGCGGGAGTTCAAGGGGAAACTGATTGGCACCGATACGAAGACCGACGTTGCCATCGTCAAAATCGAAGCGACGGGGTTGTCGACGATCCCTTTCGCCGATTCCGATCAACTCGAAGTGGGAGAGTTCGTGCTCGCAGTGGGCAGCCCGTTCGGGCTGACCCAGAGCGTGACCATGGGCATCGTCAGCGCCGTGGGGCGTGCGAGCATGGGCATCGCGGAATATGAGGATTTCATACAAACCGATGCCGCCATCAACCCCGGCAACTCCGGAGGGGCCCTGGTAAACGTACGGGGTGAATTGGTCGGCATCAATACGGCGATTTTCAGCCAGAGCGGCGGCAATATGGGCATCGGCTTTGCCGTCCCGAGTAATCTGGCCCGCTCCATCATGGACCAGCTGGTCAAGACCGGCAAAGTCGTGCGCGGCTGGCTCGGGGTCGCCATACAAGAGTTGACTCCCGAACTCGCTTCCCAATTCGGTTTGGCCGAGACGAAGGGCGTATTGGTGAGCGATGTGATGGACGACAGCCCTGCCAAGAAAGCGGGCTTCGAGCGCGCGGACGTGATTACGGAATACGACGGCAAGCCCATGGACTCACCAACGCATTTACGTAATGCGGTGGCGCAGACGCCGATCGGCCGCAAGGTCCCGATCAAGGTCATCCGGGACAAAAAGCCCAAGACGATCGATGTCACCATTGTGGAGCAGCCGAAGTCTCTGGGACAGGCCGGTTCGGAGGAGAACGGGGAATCGACGGCGCCGGCCGGAGTGCTGTCGGATCTCGACGTCCGCGAGCTGAATGAGGAGTTGGCGGCTCGATACGGCATCAAGCCAAGCGAGCGGGGCGTCGTCATCGTGCGGGTGAGGTCCGGAAGTACGGCGGAAGAGATGGGTGTCCGTGAAGGGGATATTGTGCTGGAGGTGAATCGCAAGCAGGTGAATTCGATCAAGTCCTATGAGAGAGCCGTGTCCGGCCTTTCGAAGGATCAGGCAGTGCTGCTCCTGTTGAAACGTAAAGGCCAGACGATTTATTTAACATTGCGTCCTTAACGAGAGGAGAGAAGGTATGGTATCGCGAGCCATATTTGTCCTTCTCAGCGCATTGGCGGGAATGGCCTTATTTATCAAAGCCGATGGCGCGAGCGCATCGTATTGGCTGTATGGGTTCGGCATTGGGGCAGTCACCGGCGGATTGATCCTCGCCGGAGAATATGCCTTACACAACCTGTCATTCGGCATCATCGTTGGAGGTACGGCGGGACTGGCAGCAGGTCTGATTTTGACGGGCCTGGTCGAATGGGTCGGTGGCGAGATTTTTGACGTCCAGACCTTCCTGTTTCACATCGGCGGCCTGGTTTTTCTGCTCGGATTTCCCTACCTGGGCCTCGTGCTGGGCGCCAGGTTTGGCAAGGAAAAGCTGCCGAGTCCTCAGCAAAAATTTTTCGAATTGGACGGCAATACGGTGTGTCCCAAAGTGCTCGACACCAGCGTCATCATCGACGGCCGGGTCGCCGACCTCTGCGAAACGCGATTTCTCGAGGGCACGTTCCTCGTGCCGCATTTCATCCTTGACGAGTTGCAACACATTGCCGACTCCTCCGACTCCTTGAAGCGGGCGCGGGGGCGCCGCGGCCTCGATATTCTCAATAAAATTCAAAAGATGGGCGATGTCGACGTCCGGATCATCGACGAAGACTTCCCGCACGTCAAAGAAGTCGACGCAAAACTCATCGTGTTAGCCAAAAAAATGAACGCCAAGATCGTCACCAACGATCTCAACCTCAATAAGGTGGCGGAGCTGCAGGGCATTCGCGTGCTGAACATCAACGAGCTCTGCAATGCGTTGCGCCCGGTCGTGCTGCCAGGCGAGGCCATTCGCGTATTCGTCTTGAAGGAAGGCAAGGAAGCCGGGCAGGGTGTCGCCTATCTCGACGATGGCACCATGATCGTGGTCGATAATGCCAGGCGGTATATCGGCAAAAATGTGGATGTGATCGTGACCAGCGTCCTCCAGACGACCGCGGGCCGCATGATCTTTACCCGTCTGAAGGAAGAAACCGAGCGAGAGGAGCTGCAGGTCGCGCGTGGATAGCTGTTTCGTCGATTCAGCCCTGCGGCTGTCCCGATAGTGTCGCGCGGGCCTCGCATGGGACGTGAGCGGCTCCATACCGTGGCCATCGTTCCGGCTGCAGGCTTGGGCCTCCGGATGGGCGGCGCCGTCCGCAAGCAGTTTCGCCCGCTTGGAGGGCTGCCGCTCCTGGTGTATTCCCTTCGCGTATTTCAATCCTCCCCGGTCATCGATGCGGTGGTTCTGGCCGTCCCGGAGGCGGAGCTGCGCTATTGTCAAACCGACATCGTTGATGCCCATGGCTTTACCAAGGTGACGCACATCGTTCCCGGCGGCCGGGAACGGCAGGACTCCGTTCGCCATGCACTGGCTGTGGTGGACGAACGTGTCGATCTCGTCGTCATCCACGATGCCGTGCGGCCTTGTATCACGGAGACTATGGTAAGCCAGGTTGTGGAAGCGGCAGCGGCCGATGGTGCGGCCATCATCGCGCTGCCTATGCGGGATACGGTGAAGCAGGTGGGTGGCGATCATATCATCGAGCGGACGATCGACCGTAAACCGTTATGGCTGGCTCAGACGCCTCAAGCGTTCCGGCGAGACTGGCTCGAGGAGGCGCATCGAAAAGCACAGGCCGAGGGAATGGCCGCCACGGATGATGCCTATCTCTTGGAATGGATGGGGCGTCCGGTGCGGGTAATCGAAGGCAGCGGCGAAAATATCAAGGTCACGAGGCCTGAGGATCTTGTCATCGGTGAGGCGATTTTGGCGTCACGGACGGACCGGAGACCGTAGCGTCCGGTTCCGGCTGAGATCAAAGGGGCATGTATGCGAATTGGTTATGGATACGATGTGCATCCGCTGGGTCCGGGTCGAAAGCTGATTCTGGGCGGTGTCGAGGTCCCGCACAGCAAAGGGTTGCTCGGACATTCCGATTCCGATGTCCTGGTACACGCTGTCTGCGATGCCTTGCTCGGCGCCATGGGAGAAGGCGATCTCGGACGCCATTATCCAAGCTCGGATGCGCGGTATAAAGGGATCTCAAGTCTCAAATTGCTGGAAGACGTGATCGGGAAGCTCAAGGCGAAGGGCTACCGGGTCGGCAACATCGACACCGTGATCGTGGCGCAGGCGCCGCGGTTGGCGCCGCACCTGGCCGCGATGCAAAAGACGATGGCCGAAACCGCCGGGATCGACCCTGATCGCGTCAACGTGAAAGTGAAGAGCGGCGAAGGACTGGATGCGGTGGGTCGGGAGGAAGGGATGATTGCCCACGCCGTTTGTTTGATTGAACCCGTCTGAGCATCGTAGAATAGCGACATGCTGAAGGCGATTCGACAAGATCTCAAGGCCGTGTTCGACCGCGACCCGGCGGCGACCAGCACGCTCGAGGTCATTTTCACGTATGCCGGGTTTCATGCCCTGATGGCCTACCGCCTCGCTCATTGGCTGAAATCCGCCGGTGTCCCCTTCGTGCCGCGCGCCATTTCGCAGGCCGCCCGTTGGCTGACGGGGATCGAAATTCATCCCTCTGCCCGCATCGGGACCGGCTTCTTCATCGATCATGGCATGGGGGTCGTGATCGGCGAGACGGCTGAGGTCGGTGATTATGTCACGCTCTTTCAGGGGGTGACGCTCGGGGGAACAGGAAAGGAGCGCGGCAAGCGGCATCCCACGCTCGGCAACCATGTCGTGGTCGGCGCCGGAGCCAAAATTCTCGGCGGCATCACGATCGGAGACAACGTCAAGATCGGCGCGAATTCCGTGGTACTTAAGAACGTGTCAGCCAACTCGACCGTCATCGGTGTGCCCGCCCGGGTCATCAAAACGCAGGGCGAGCGGCTTCCCGATGCCACGATGGACCATATCAACCTGCCGGACCCTATCAGCGACCGCTTTCTGGCCCTTGAGCAGGAACTGATCGAGCTTCGTAAGAAGCTCGAAAACCGAGACCTGCCCTCCTCCCGCTGACGTTTCCTACTTCCTAAGAATTTCTCTTCCCTCACGGCCCAGAGTATCGTTACTGTCGTAATCGACACGCACGAGGAAGAGGCCGTGCGGAGGGGCGGTCCTGCCTGCGGCCGTACGATCCTTCGCAGCCAGAATGGTCCGCAGGGCCTCCGGCGCTCGTTTGGCATGGCCCACCTCGACGAGGGTTCCGACGATCGCACGCACCATGTGTTTGAGGAAGCGGTCGGCATACGCACGAATTCTGACGAGGTCGCCCTCCCTCGAAAGCGAAAGTTGCTGTAGGTCGCAGATCGGATCCTCATTGTCGGTCAAGGTCCCTTCGAACGAGGAAAAATCGTGGGAGCCGACGAGATAGGTCGCAGCCTGTTCCATGACAGCGTGATCAAGCGGCTTATGGACATGCCAGCAATAGGCACGGTCGAGTGCCGGCCGTTCACCACGATTCAGAATGCGGTATTCGTACAGCTTTCCTCGAGCGGCATATCGGGCGTGGAAATCGTCTGGCACGAGCGCTGCCGACCGGACAGCGATATCTTCTGGAAGCCTTGCGTTGAATCCTCGAAGCCATTCCCGGGCCGTCCACTGCCGCTCGATGCGGAAGCTGGCGACCTGGCCGAGCGCATGCACGCCGGAATCGGTGCGTCCTGCGCCGATCACCGGCACGGTTTCCTGAGTCAGTTGGAACAGCGCGGTTTCGACGGCTTCCTGAATGGTGGGCTGATCCGGTTGGCGCTGCCAGCCGGCATAGCGTGAACCGTCGTATTCCAGCGTCAGCCTCACGGTCGGCATAGCGGCGGGGCGAGCAGGGTGGTCCGGCGCATTATCGCGCCGTTGATTTTGAGGCGGCCAAGAAGGCAGTCACTCCCTCATGCAGCGATTCGGCAACACGTGTGGTAAAGAGACTCGTCCGCAACAGATCTTCCTCTGTCGTGTTCGAGATGTAGGCGATTTCCGCAAGTATGCTCGGCATGCTGGTGAAGCGGAGCACATAGAACGGCGCGGTCTTGACGCCATGGTCGACCAGCGCGTAGTGCCCGTTCAAGTGCGAGATCATGGCCTCCTTAGTGGTCCAGGCGAGTTCCAGCGACGCCTCGATTTTTTTGGTGGTCAACAGATCGGCGACCAGATATTCCCATCCGACGCCCGTGCTCCCAAGCGGCGTGCCGTTTTCGCGGGCGGCCAGTTCCAACGCCCGCTGATCTTTGGCCTCTCCGAAATGGTAAATCTCAATGCCGCGCACGGAGCGCTGGGGATGCGAGTTGACGTGAATCGAGACAAACAGGTCGGCTTCGTTGCCGTTGGCGAACCGCGCACGGTCCTCGAGTTCGACGAACACGTCCCGCTCCCTGGTCATCAGGACGCGCACGCCAGGGTTTTTCTTCAGAAGATCGCGCAGCTTCAACCCGACCTTCAGCGTAATGTCTTTCTCCTCGGTGCCGCGCTGCCCATGCGCCCCGGGATCTCTCCCGCCATGTCCGGGATCGATCACGACCGTCGTGAAGCCCTTGACCGGCGGCGGAAGCGGTTGCGGCGGTGCGACGGGGAGTGCGGGAGGTTCAGCGACATCCAGCGATGGTGTCGCAGCCTGTGCGGAGGCGGGGATGACGTCGACCACGAGTCGAGGAGGGTTGGTCAGCGAAAACAAGGCATAGGTCTGGAAGGACCCGTTCGGCAGCGTGACGGTCACCGAGTCGTTCCGTGTCTGCCGGACGATGAACCGGCCGTCGAGTTTTCCCTGATCAATCTTGATGTGCGCCGATTTGCTCAATGCCGCGTGAGGGATTTCAACGATCAGTCCGTCCTCTTGAGACGGCAGGTGCTTTTTCACCCGTGTCTTGCGGTCGAGATCGAGCACCAAACGGAGCAAGTCCGGCGAGAAGGTCGTTCTGAGATTCTGGATCGTCGCCAGCGGAAGGGTATTGGGAGCGAGACCGACCTTCGATTGGTGCGAGCGCTTGGACGGCTGGTCCCGTCGTTGATCCTGCGAGGCGGCCTGAAGCGCGTCCGGCCAGAAGACGCCGTTGAGACCGAAGAGTCCCAGCAACAGCACCGAAACGATTGCGCGCCAGAGAGCAGAGGGCATGGGTTTCCAGGGGGACGGCAGAAGATACATCTATGTCTCAGATGTTCCGGAGGTTGTCAAGGGGAACGGCGTTTTAGGCGGTGCGGTTGACAGTACTGACGGTCGGCGCGTAGGTTTTTCACGACGATGCATGTGATCATCGACGGCTATAATTTGTCGGCCCTCTTGGCCCGGACGGGTGAGCCGCACTCTGAAGCGGCGCGTGAATCGTTGTTACGGCTGCTGGCGGGCTATCGCCACCGGAAAGGACACGCGCTGACGGTAGTGTTTGACGGGTGGCAGCGAGGACAACCGATTGAAGGCCGTGAACATCGCGCCGGAGTTCAGGTGATCTACTCGAAGCGCGGCGAGCGGGCAGACCAGGTCATCGAGCGGCTCGCGCACGAGTACGGAGCGGAGTGCGCCGTGGTCACGTCAGACCAGGAGGTGATCCGTGCCGTGCAGGCACAGGGAGCATTGATCATGAGAGCGCCGGAGTTTGCCCAGAAGCTGCTGGCACCCTCCGTCTCCGGACAGGCGATGCCGTACAAAGAACTTGCCGTGGACGAGGACGCGTTGCCACGGCGTGGACCGGAGAAGAAGGGGAATCCTCGAAAACTTCCCAAGGCGCTACGTCAGCGGAACCGCCAGCTCAAGCGTTTTTGACGCACCGGCCGTGCCGGAAACCAATCCTGTCTAGCGCAACTTCGTGAACAGCCGTTTCGCGTTTTCGGTCGTCGCCTGTGAGATCTGGTCGAGGGAGAGCTCCGGATGAATCTCAGCGAGTTGCTGAGCGACGTGAGAGACAAAGGCCGGTTCGTTGCGCTTCCCTCGGTGCGGCACAGGCGTCAGATACGGACAATCGGTTTCGATCAGCACGCGGTCCAGCGGCGTCTGCTTGGCGATATCCCGCAACATCGACGCGTTTTGGAACGTGAGAATCCCGGAAAAAGAAAGATAAAATCCCAAATCCAGCGCGTCCTTGGCCAGCCAGGCGTCTCCGGAAAAGCAGTGAAACACCCCGCCGACCTCTGCAGCCTTTTCCTCCTTCAAAATGCTGATCGTATCCTCCTGCGCCTCTCTCGTGTGAATGATCACCGGCAAACGCAGTTCTCGCGCGAGTTGAACTTGTTCCCGGAACCGCTCGCGCTGCTCTTTCGGCGCCGAGTGATTGTAGTGGTAGTCGAGACCGATCTCGCCGTAGGCCACGACTTTTTGATTCTGCGCGAGACGGCGCAGCTCGTCGTACCACCCATCAGCGATATGCTTGACTTCATGGGGGTGGACGCCGATGGACGCGTAGATGTCCGGATGGTGATCGGCAAGCGTGACAGCGGAGCGGCTGGTCGCAAGATCACAGCCGATCGTCACGAACGCACCCACACCGGCCTGGCGTGCACGCTCGATCGTGGTGTCGCGGTCCGCGTCGTAGCGGGGGTCGTCCAGGTGCGTGTGCGTATCGATGAGCATGCGGATCGCTTGAGCCGGCCCGGATGGGGCCGTCGAACCGATCAGGCGGGTCTGGTCACGATGCTTTCGGCCAGTTCGTTCAGAAGCGTGGCCGTCTCATTCCAGCCGAGGCAGGCGTCGGTGATGGAGACGCCATGGGCCAGCGCGACACCTTGCTTCCAGGTCTGTTTGCCTGGATTGAGATTGCTTTCCAGCATCAGGCCCATGATGGATTGGCGGCCTTCACGGAATTGCCGGAGCACTTCCCGCGCCACAAGCCCTTGACGTGTGTGATCCTTGTTGGAATTGTCGTGGGAGCAATCGATCATGATCGGCCTGGCGATGCCTTCGCCGGACACGGCGGATTCGGTTTTGGCGACGTGCTCCGCATCATAGTTCGTCTTTCCCCCGCCGCCTCGCAGGACGATGTGGCGGTCCGGATTCCCCATGGTTTTGATGATGGAGGTTTGCCCGTCGGCGTTGATTCCGACGAAGTGGTGGGGTGTGCGGGCAGAAGTCATGGCATTCACGGCGACATGCAGACTGCCTTCTGTCCCGTTCTTGAACCCGACCGGCATGGAGACCCCGCTGGCCATCTCCCTATGGGTTTGGCTTTCGGTCGTCCGGGCTCCGATGGCGGTCCAGCTGATGAGGTCGGCGATGTACTGCGGGCTAATCGGATCCAACAGTTCCGTCGCGCAAGGCATCCCGGACTGGTTGAGCTTCAATAGAATGGTTCTGGCGAGTTCCATGCCGGTTGCAATGTCGCAGGTGCCGTCGAGATGGGGATCGTTGATGAGCCCTTTCCACCCGACCGTCGTCCTCGGTTTCTCGAAGTAAGTACGCATGACGATGAGCAAACGGTCGCGAAGGGCATCGGCCACCGGCTTGAGCTGCGCCGCATACTCATAGGCGGCCTCAGGGTCGTGGATGGAACAGGGGCCGACGATGACCAGCAACCGCTCGCGGTCTTGTCCGTGAAGGATTCGGCGGATGGCTTCGCGCGTTTCCACGACAAGCGCGGCGGCGTCATCGGTGATCGGCAGCTTGGTCTTGATGGCCCGGGGAGACGGCAATGCCTTGATTTCTATGACGTGTTGATTGTCAATCGGTCGATTCATGACTGGCCTTTCATCGGTAGAAGGGGCGCAGCATAGCGAAATACCCATGAAAAGTCTACATGATCATGCGTAACATGCTGGAATATAAGGATTTACATCCCTCTATCTCTCATGTTGACAGCCGTGAGGCTCGACAGCCTTGACGCTCATATGATACGAAGGCACACCGCTATGGGAACTCGCCTCTCATCATTGTGTCTTCGGGGATTCTCGCTGAGCCTGATTCTTGTTCTGCTCGCCCTCGCTCCGTTCGCCGTCGCTCAGGATGTCCACCATGAACTCGCTGCGGCTGATACGGACGGGCACGAACACTCTGACACCGACCTCTGTCAGTGGGTGCAACATCACACGTCGGGTTCGGTCGATCTCGGCGGTCCGCCATGTTCGACGTTCGAGATCGTCGGGGCGTATGAATTTCCTGCACCGGCACCACTGCTTTCGGTCGAATTCCCTTCAATCGGACCCTCCCGCGCGCCTCCGCATTCCTGACAACATCAGAAATCGCCGTGGTCGTTGAGCGGGCCCATCTGGCCCAGCTATGACCTTGTTTATCCGGTCGTCATCGGCCGATGAGTGCGGAGGCGGAGGGAATGCGGCGGGCAGCGTTATCGCGGGCCATAGGTGTCGTGCTGTTGGCGGGGAACGTCTGGTTACTGGACGGCGAGCCTTCGTCCACCTATGCGGCGGACAACGATCTGTTCCAGGTCACAGGCACGGTGCAACATCAGGATCTTCGGCGGGTCGATCAAGCCATCGTGCACGTGCGGGATCAAGAGGGTAACCTGGTGGCCCAGAGCGTGACAAATCCGGCAGGCGAATTTCGCCTCCTGGTGCCGGAATCCGGCACCTACTCGATCAGTGCGGTTCAGGACACGTACCGGAGCGAATATGTGGTGATCAAGATTGGCGCCGTGCCGCCGCCGCCCGTCTCGCTCACGCTCGCGATCACAAGAGAAATCGCCCTGGAGATCGTGTCGCCACTTCCGGCGATCCAATATAAAGCCTCGAGCGAGACCTATCAGTTGAACCGCAAGGAGATTGAGGCATTGCCCAGAGGGAACAACAACGACGTCTACGACGTGCTGCTCACGGTCCCGAGCGTCGTCTACGGCGCCCTCAAGCAAACCCACATCCGGCAGGATCACGCCAACCAGCAATTCCGGATCGACGGCATCCCGATTCCCGACACCGTGACCGGAGCTTTTGCAGACATCGTACCGCCCCGCGCGTGGGAACGGGCGGACATCATTCTTGGCGGCATGGAAGCCCAGTATGGAAACAAAACGGCGCTCGTGCTGGACATTACCAGCAAGAGCGGGACGTCACCGGGATCCGGGTCAGCACAGGTCTTCGGCGGCTCCAATCAAACGGTGAATCCGTCGTTTGAGTATGGAGGAACCATCGGGGAGAAGGTCCGCTTTTATCTGTTGAATAGTTATGTGACGACCAATCGTGGACTCGAACCACCGACGCTCGGCAAGACCAACGACCACAATCAGAGCGAAAAGAACAATACCTACCTGCGCGGCGATTATCAGCATGACAATCACAACAACTTCAGTTGGATTTTTCTCAGTTCAGTGGCAAAGTACCAGATCCCGACCATTCCCAACCTCGGAGCGAATCCCGATGTGTTGGCCCTGCTCCCAGGCTTCACCCCGAATGCCTCACAGTCCGTCGATCAGTTCCAGAAGGAAAACAGCCAGTATTCACAACTGGTCTGGAGGCACGACGTCAATGCCAGCAACTACTTCGGGCTGGGGCTGTATTTCCGCCGGGGTGTCGCCGACTTCACCACGGATCCGCTGAATGCGCTGGCCTATGCCGAGGACGTGAATACCGCCCAGACGGCCAGTCAACAACGCGTCGCCTACAGCGGCGGCATGCGGTTTGACTACACCTGGATCCCGGACAGCCATCACCTCGTCAAGACCGGGATGCAGTTGGATTACACGCGGGCGAACAACCAATCGCAGATTTTTGCCTTCGATACGAGCAGCGGAGTTCCCGCCGGACCGGTGCTCACCCGGGAGGCCTCGAATCAAACGATTCAAACGAGACAGGAGTTCTGGATCCAGGACCAGTGGAGTCTCAATGAGCATTGGACGTTCAATCTCGGCGTCCGCGGCGACGCCATCCAAGGGTTTTATAACGAAGGGCAAGTCAGCCCTCGGGCCGGCGTCACCTACAAGCACAATCAATCGAACGTCTTCCACGCGTACTACGGACGGCTCTTTACTCCCCCGAACGTCGAGCAGGTGGCTGCGACACAGCTCAATACCCAGAATACGACGGCGGCGCCGGACGATCCGACCGGCTTCCGGCCGCGCGCCGAACGATCTCATTACTTCGAGGTGGGGAGCTATCATGCTTTGCACCGGAAGGCGACTCTGGAGCTGACCGCCTATTACAAACTGTCGCACTACCTTTCCGATGCGGGACAGTTCGGCAGCACACCGCTCTTGAATTTTTTCGCGTTTGAGCGTGGATGGCAGCGGGGGATCGATGGCGCATTGAAGGTGCAATTCACCGACAACCTCACCGGCCGCGGCAACGTCGCCTGGGGACAGTGTAAGGGATATGGCCTGCAGTCCGGCCAATACCTGCTGGATCAGGCCGAGATCAACGACATTTCGTCACCGGGGGGTGTCTTTTGCGATCATTCGCAATTGATGACGAGCTCGGCGGTCGTGTCGTATCGCTTATGGGAGCGCACGGCCTTCACCGGCCAGATGCTGTATGGCTCCGGTCTGCGGACAGCGGAGCCTGGCGCGAAGACAAATTCTTCCCATGAGAACTCCTATACCGTTTACAATGCGTCGATCACGCATACGATTCCACTTCCGTGGCACGGACAGAAGATGCTGCTGGGCTTCGACGTAATCAACCTGTTCGATCAACAGTATTTCATCAACCGGGGCGAGGGCAGCATCGGTCTTGGCATTGCGCATGCCGGGATGCCGAGGTCCTACTTCTTCCGGGCACAATGGTTCTTCTAGTCAGATGCCGAACAAGGTCACCAGCTGCGTTCTCAGTCGCTTGAACCGCTCGACGTACGACGGGGAGTACGTCTCGCGGTTCGAAGCTCCTTGCGGCCTTGCTGAATGACCTTGTTGGGCATCTGTCAAGGATCGGACGATGTCTTCTTTGTGGTTGCATATCGCTTTCCTGATCTCATTCATTCCGCTCGGTATCGGCTCGGTGCCAATATCAGCGTACGCCACGGCAGGGGATGAGGCGACGCACGAAAGCGACCACCAGGAAGACATCATCGAACTACCTGAGGTTCATATCCATGGCCTCTCGCTCAACAAGGACCAGCAGTTCGGACCGGTTCCCAAATCCACCCCATGGCCGGGCATTCCGGCTGCGCTCGACGGCACGGTGATCGATGACTGGATGAAAGCGCGCATGATGGTCTCGAAAGATGCTCAAGTCAC
>DASVBB010000103.1:0-8166 GCA_036376045.1 Nitrospira sp. | reverse complement strand
CCAATTGCGCGAATACCAGGCTCGCGTCGGTGCCGCACAGCACTTGATCGATCAGCGCAGGGCGGCATTGGACCAGACGAAAGAAAACATTCGCCGGCTTGAGGCCACGGTGCCGATGGAAGCGGAGCGTGCGGACGCGTACAAGAAACTGCTTCAACACGATGCCGCGACGAAGCTCGATTTTCTGCAGGCCGAGCAACAGCGCATCGACAAGACGCAAGAATTGGCCGGCCAGCGGAAGAAACTCGTGCAGGATGCCGCGGCTCTGTCGGAAGCAGAAAAAAACTATCGAGTCACGGTGACCGAGTTTCAGCAGGCCAAACAAGCGGAGCTCTCCACGATCGAGACGAAAGCCGCCTCGTTGGTTCAGGACGTGACCAAGGCAAGGCAGAAGGCGGAGTTGCAACGCCTGAAGAGTCCGATTGACGGGGTCGTGCAGCAGCTCGCGGTGCACACGGTCGGCGGTGTGGTGACACCGGCTCAACAGTTGTTGATTGTCGTGCCTCAGGATCATCCCGTCGAAGTCGAAGCCCAGGTGGAGAATAAGGATGTCGGTTTTGTCAGAGAGGGGCAGCCTGTCGAAATCAAGGTGGAAACGTTTCTGTTCACACTGTACGGCACGATTCCGGGCAAGGTGCTGTCGGTGTCCGACGATGCTGCCCCGATCGAAAAGGTCGGTCTGATCTATCCTACGCGGGTGAGCATGGACCGCTCCACGATCGAAGTGGAAGGGAAGCAGGTGAATCTCTCGCCGGGCATGGCGGTGACCGTCGAAATCAAGACGGGGAAGCGCCGCCTGATCGAGTATCTCTTAAGTCCGCTCCTGAAATCCGTGAAAGAAAGCTTACGGGAACGATAACACCCGCTCATTTGCATGTACGGCAATATCAATAAAGGACGATGGTGTTGCATCCTCCTGTTGGTTGTGTTGGCGCAATGGGCCGATTCAGCCAGTGGGGTCACGGATAAGGGGACAGTTTCCGAGAAGCCCTCGCCGCTGCCTCCCCTGACGCTGAGCCTTCGCGGAGCCTTGGCGGCGGCGGTCGACAACAATCCCGACGTGCAATTGTACAGAGAGCGCATTGCAGCCGCCGAAGCGCAGGCACGAACACAATTGGGCGCCCTTCTGCCCAATCTGGAGTCGAACGTCCAGCAAAGCCGACAAGTCAATTTTCTCGGGAAGTTCGGCCTTTCGCCCACACGGACCGACCCATTCAGTATCTTCGATGCACGGGCGAGCGGGTCCCAAAATCTCTTCAGTATGAGTCTGATTCAGAAGTGGCGGGCATCGCGCCAGAGCCTGCACGTTGCCGAATTTGAAGCAGAGAGCCGAAAGTACGACACCATGGCGAGCGCAGCGTTGGCGTACATGGAAGGGCTCAAGGCGATGGGGATGGTCAAAATGCGCGAAACCAACCAGCAAATCATGAGTGAATTGCTGAGCCTGGTCAAGCAACGGCAGAAGAGCGGGGTGGCGACCGGCATGGACATTGCCCGTTTAGATGCCCAATTGGCCAACGAGAAGCAGCTCGCAGCATCCTCTCGCTACGATGTGCAACACGCCAAGCTCAGTCTGATGAATCTGCTGAGCTTGCCCTACGAAACATCGCTGGCCTTGGAAGATGAATTCAGGACGGAGGTATATGAGGCACTAGAGCCGCAGGCCGCCGTCGAAGAGGCGCTCACCAATCGCCCGGAAGTCCAGGCGCAATTCACTCGTGTTAAAGCCAACGAGCTCACCTATTCATCCATCACAGGAGAGCGATTGCCGTCGCTGGTCGCGCAGGGAGATTTCGGCTGGATCGGCAATCGGGCGAAGGAGGCGGTTGAAACCTACAACATGGCCCTGCTGCTTCAGATTCCAATCTTCGACGGCGGGCAGCGGGAGGGCCGCATTGCCGAAGCGCGCAGTAATCTCCGTCAGGAAGCGCTCCGAATGCGCTCCGTCTTGAATCAAGTCAAAATGGAAGTGCACGATGCGATGGCGGCCATGATGGCCGCCAAGGATCAAGTCGCGATCGCGCAAGCCGGCTTGCAAATGGCCGTGAAGGAACTCGACCTGGCGCGTGAGCGGTATACCGTGATCACGGCGGCCAGCTATTTTGAGTTGACCAACGGACTGAATTCCGTGTCGCGAGCCAGAGAAAATCTCGTCAATGCTCTTTTCCAGTTGAACGCCTCACGGGTCAACCTCGCCCGGGCGACCGGCACGCTGCAGTCGCTGAATTAAAGCCCTCTGAATGTCACCGATCCTCAGAATCGGTCCGTGGAGCTGTGGACTTCTCTGAAGACACGACGACATCAATGATTTGGTCGTTCAGATCCAGTTCGATGGTGACTTGATCGCCCTTGCCGGCCTGTGCCTGAGTCAACAGCTTGGAATCGGCCACAGGCAATGTCCAGGTCTGTCCTTCTTTTGTCTTGAATGTAATGGTCTTCTGTCCTTCGTCGACCGCGAGAATGTTGCTCCCTCCGAAGGTCGTTGTCGCATTGCTCGTCGTCACAGTCGCAGTAACGAACAAGAGAAGAATGGCCGGGATGAGAATCGTGCGTCTATTCATTGGTGCACCTCTTACAAGCCATGGAGGTTCAAATGAGCTTTCTTGGCGTCCGGACAGAGGCGCAGCGTTTCACGCCGCGATGGCTGGTCGAGACCGGTCTCCACTCGGCCACCGGCGACCACAATCCAGACAGAGAAAATTGCGGATGGACAGACCACTGTGCTGATCGATGGCGGTTTCGTCCTGAAGCGGACCTTGGCATTTCCAACACCGCATGAGGAAGCGTTGAGATTCTCTCGGTTCCATGGTTGACAAGATGTACGCCCAGCGACGGCTGGAGTCGACCTGTGAAATCCACTGTTTTGGGGCGATCACCTCCCATCGGACGAAGGGTGACCAGTCTCGGGTGAAAATAAGGCTGGGAGCCGAGTCTAACCAGGTGCGGCTCGCCAGTGCACGATCGGCGGCCCTAGGCCGGACCCTTGACCATGAGCGCCATTCAGCGTACAAGCGCGCACTGTGCCACATGCGCTCCGGGGTTCGTGAGCCTCTGTGAGCGTTGCATGATGAAACCAGCAAGGAGTGTTGGAAATGAATCTCGCGCGCGTTAGTCTCCTGTTCGCGCAACTGGCCATCGTTGTGTCCATGGGATGCACGGGTCGTCAGCATTTTCCGGAATCATCCCTCACCGGGGGAGTCTTCGAGATCAAAATTGACAGCTCACTGACGCCACAGTCGGTCACCGCAAAACGCGGTGACGAAGTGAGATGGATCAACAGCACCAATGTCCCGGTAGACGTTTCAGTGGTGCAAACACGCGAGGAACTCATTTCGTGCCAGAAAGGGTTTGCGTCGACGAATCTGGGGTATCTGTTCGGCACATCGGAATACGAGAACATCGTGATGGCGACGGTGCGCCCCAACGAATCCGCGAGCCTGTGTTTCGCCATCTCCGGGAAATACGTCTACACCGTGCGTAAGGATCCTTCCGCTACCGGCTCGCTCGATAAGTCGACCGGATCGATTACGGTCGAATAACATCCGGCCTTCGCGTGCCACGTTGGCACGATCCAAGGACAGCCTGCTGTCTACTCTGCGAGAGCCACAATTAACGGTCGTCTGGCTGGAGGATGGGAATGCGGCGCGGGGTGATGACTCTGCCCTGCAAGTCTGATGCAGAGGATGCCGATGCAGATTCATGGGGCCTTCCTTCAGGCAGCGTGATCAGAAAGGTTGTTCCCTGACCCACCACACTGCGCGCTTCCACCGTACCACCGTGTTCCTGGATGATCTGATGGACAATGGACAGGCCGAGGCCTGTGCCTACACGATCGGTGCTCTCATGTTTCGTGGTGAAGAACGGATCAAAGATATGCGGTAGATCTTCAGAAGAAATCCCGCAACCGGTATCCGCGACTTCGATTTGCACCCACCCGCTCTTGTCCAGACGCACCACGCGGCGGGTCGTGACTGTCAGCCGTCCTCCGGTCTTCGCCATCGCATCGATGGCATTCATCGCCAGGTTCATCAACACCTGCTTAATCTGCTGGCGATCGACCAGCAGCGTCGGCAGGTCTTCGCAGAGCTGTTTGTCGATGGCAATGCCCAGCTTATCGGCTTTGACTTCGATGAAATGCAGGCACGACGACACAATATTGTTCAGGGATTCCGCGGAAAACTTGGGTTTCATGTAGCGGGCATAGTCAAGAATTTCCTCGATGAGCCGTTCAATCCTGGCCAGATCGTCGACCACCTGGGCACTGAACGTATCCATAAAGTAGGGGTCGTCACGCCGGGACGGCACCAACTGGATAAAGGTACTGATCGAGGTGAGGGGATTGCGCACTTCGTGGGCAAAGCCGCCTGCAATGGCTTCCAAGGAACGTAGCCGGTCGGCGCGACGAAGCAGGAGCTGGGTCTGTTTCCACTCTTCATGCAGCACGGCATTCTCCAGTGCGATCGCCGCATTGTCTGCGAGCGATCGGAGGAGGTTGAGCTCGTCGTGTGAGTAGAACCCCATGGAGGGCTTATAGCTGAGGTTCACGAAGCCGATGAGTCTCGTCTTGTTGATCAGCGGCAGGCAGACCTCAGAGCTCATGTCGGTCATGGTCTCGATCAGGATGGCGGCCAAGCGTTCATCGAGTCCTGACGGACATTGCTGGAGTTCCTCTTTGACGATCGGTTGCCTGCACTCCAGAAGATAGTTGGAAAAGCGTTCGTTGATGAACCGAACGGTATTGGCCTGGTTGTCGCTGAGTCCGCGTGCGGCTTTCCGCACATAGCATCCCTGTTCCTTGTCGAAGAGAAAGAGCGAGGTCTTTTCAATTCCCATGACCGTCTGAAGCGTGTCAACAATCTCCGCCTGCAAGTTGGCGAGATCGAGCTTCATGACCATGGCATGTCCGAAGCGTGTCAATGTTTCGTACGCGTCATAGCGGCTGGGGAAGAATGCTTTGTTGATGGCCGACTGCAGACGCGGCTGAAAAGTGATGAATAAGAGCGTAAAGGCGACGGTGGTGAACGCCAGAACGGCCGCTACCGTTTCGGGAGGGGAGTCATCCAGTGCGTGACCGAGGACCACCACCAGCAGCGTAAACGGCACAAGCGGCAAATAGGTGGCGCTTCGGGAGACCACGAGGGCGGCATCAAGAAGCCGATATCGGAGAATCGCGACGGTGATGACCACGGTGAGCAGGAAGATGGGAATATATCCAAAGGGGTAGAGTTCATAGCCGAAGGCCGGGAGAAAATCGACCGAGCCAAGATACGCAATGACAAACGCGATCAGGACGAATTTGATCTGTTGGCGCCTGATGGGCGTCGTGATGCTCCGATACGTGCGGAAATAGTCGGTGAACGCGACGGCCATGTAAGAGAAGAAGATGATGAAGAATGGCAGACTGGCCGGTCCCCATTGCGGGAAATACCCCCACCAGAAGCGATTCACACCCACGACAAAATCCTGGCGAAAGAGGACGGCGGCGGCCATGAGCGTCGCGAGTGCATAGCCGATCCTGATCGACCGGTGACGTTGGAGCTGGAGAAATTCCGCGGAGAAGCCGTAGAACGCGACCGAGATGTACATGACGCCGACGTTATCGAGTTTGAACCAGCGCAGCGCCGATTCGGCGTCCGTTGCACAGAGCGCAATGCTGGTGGCATCGAGCCAGAGGGCGATGCTGGCACAGAGCATGAGAAAATGGCGATGTGCCGCGGAGGCTTTATTTGAACGGTACACGAGGAACCCTAAGGCAAGGGTCACGATCCCCATGAGAAACATGGGAATGGCATGGACGTTGATGTAATAGGTCGAAGCCGCGAGCATGGTGTGTTACATCGTGCGCGCCCGAGCGACCCGGTGGAGATCCTCTTCTGTGACATAGCCGGCGGAGTTGCGAAACGGCGCGAGGCGAAAACCCAGCGAACGGCCGACGGTGGTGATGTGCTCGGTGTGCGAGAGATCGGCTTTCCCCAGGGAGTAGTGCCCGTTCCATCCGATCGCCGTCAAAATCATGGTCTCTGAGAGGCAGCCGAGGGCTTCCCTGGCCCCGAGGTCCAGGTCGAAGTGCACGTCAACATCGGGCGTTCGAACGACAGCAGACTCGATCACGAGGACGTCGGGGCGCTGGAGCGGGACATCGCCGGAGACGTTCTTGGGCTGGGCGGCGTCGATCACGATGGCGCCGGCTTTCAAATGCGCCGCAGTCAATAGAATATGCGGGTTGTTCGTCGTGGCGATCACGACGTCGGCCTCTTGAACGTGGTCGAGCGTGGTCATCCCCTTGACCGTCGCCGGCTGGTCCCCCAAGTACGTGACCAGACTTTGAAGTTCATCCTTCTTGATGTCGACGATGAGGAGTGTACCGGCCAACCGGGCAAGAATCTTTGCGCACGCGGAACCAACCGAACCGGCTCCTCCCACGATCGCCACGACGGCATGCGGTAGACTGAGATTCGTCAAGGCGGCTGCATGGAGGACGTTCTGAACGGCAATCGCGGCCGACTGAGCGTTCCCGGTCGTCAATCCGACGTGGACCTTCTCTTTCAGTTCTTGCCCATCACGTGTGACGATCGAGGTGAAGGCGCCTAAGCCGGCGATCTTCGCGCCCATCTTTTCAGCCAGCCGGACGGTCTGCAACACACGCTGGCGGGCGAGTCGGGGATTGCGAACCATTTGCTCCGTCGTCAGCGGCGAAATCAGCATGGCGCCAGTGGTCGGTGCCCCGTTCGCCAGGGTGAGGCCCGTGATGTAGGAGGCGACAAAGGGCCATTGATATCGGAACCACCGCTCAACAACGTGCACAGGCAGCAGGCTGGCGAAGGGGAATTTTCGTGGCACATCGCTCAGGGTGCGAGGATGACCAATGAAGGCAAAGGTGATGGGCGTGACCAGAAGGCGGGCCACAGGGCCTGGCAACCACCGGACCATCAGGTCGCGGACCACTTGCACCAAGAGCCCAATGCCTTCCCGCACGACTCTCCAGGAGAGACGCGTCGGATCTTCCATCCTTTGGGTCTCTCGCGCGGGCGGCGGGGCGACGAGCGGAGTCACGCCTCGGAAGGGCTGGTCTTGACCGACCATCGATCTGCCGGCCGGATGATACGGATTATCCGTGATGAATAACGACAGGATTGACCGGGGATTGGCTGTCACGAGGCTTGCGCGTGCTGATGTGCGTGCAGAGCCCTCCGGCAGCTCCAGGCTGTGCAGATAGGTTTCCAACTCTTGCAGGGCGGACTCGAGGATCAGGCGTTCCGTCTTCCCTAAGGCCGCCAGAGCAACGTCGATTCGAAATCGA
Source organism: Nitrospira sp. (assembly GCA_036376045.1). Classification (GTDB taxonomy): domain Bacteria; phylum Nitrospirota; class Nitrospiria; order Nitrospirales; family Nitrospiraceae; genus Nitrospira_C. The sequence goes on along the minus strand of DASVBB010000103.1, from coordinate 866 downwards.
GTCGGTGAATCCCCTTCGACTTCGGTCACCGCCATCACCTCTCCTGGTAATGGCATGTACGCGACGTTGTGGCTGTAGCACAATACGACGGTGACTGTGGCGCCTCGCGACCAGGTGCCGTCAGTCAGGAATGAAATGGTGTCGACGCCGAGTTCCTGGGTGACTCCTCGAGCCTGCCTCCCTTCGCAATCGATCACGACGGGCAGGCTGACTGCGAGTGGAACCGAAACGGTACTTCCCACCAAGTACGTTACTCCTCCGGATTCATCGCGCTGCTCCGTGATGAGACCGCATGTTGGGGTCTCAGGAATTTCCTACGGAGCACTGCTCCACCTGTGTCGGTAACCGATTACTATTGCGTGCTTGTGAATTTTTGTCAATGAGATGAAGAGGAGAACGAGGTGTGTAAGAGCAAGAGAGGACTCTTACGTGTAAATAACCAATAGGCGCATGACACAGCGACGGCGAGATGTGCCTTGATCATTTCAAAAAGCATAAAAAGTGTTTGAGGTTTCTGTCGTTGTTGGTATACGCAGACTAAGGACAGTTTTTGCCATGTCCGCATTGGTCTGACACGAAAACTCACGATGAACACCGTGGATGCCCAAAGCACTCAGGAGGCACCATGCGATTCGGAACGAACCTCGTGATCGAGAGCATCCCGACAGCGCAAGGGCGATGGGTTCGACTGTGGAGTTGGCTGAAGCACGCTATTGTCGCGGGCCTTGTCTTCCCCGCCTGTCTGCTCCCAACGATGGCTTCGGCTGGAGCCTTCCGCATCTTCGATCAGAGCGCTTCGGGAACGGCTCAAGGCGGCGCTTTTGTCGCGCAAGCGGATGACCCTTCCGCTATCTTCTTCAATCCTG
>DASVBB010000004.1:0-3460 GCA_036376045.1 Nitrospira sp. | reverse complement strand
GACCCAACACAACGTGATCGAATTGATCCAGCATCTTCACCAGGAACTAGGATTGACCGTACTGCTGGTGACCCACGACATCAACATGATCCGCACGCGCGTGGATCGCTTGGTCCTGCTCAAGACGCGGCTCTACGCCGCGGGTCCGCCGGCCGACGTGCTGAAGGCGGAGATCCTCCACGAAGTGTACGGCAAAGACCTCGTGATTACAGAAAAAGACCTGATCATCGTCGAAGACTACCACCATCACCACTAACCAAGAACTCCGTGCTCGACCTTCTCACCTACGATTTCATGCAACGTTCCCTGCTCGCCGCGGCGATGGTGGGCGGTCTTTGCTCGCTCGTCGGGGTCTTTGTCGTCCTGCGGGGACTCGCCTTCGTGGGGGCAGGCACGGCCCACGCGGCGTTTGCCGGGGTGGCATTGGCCTATTTGATGGGCTGGCCGCCGCTGCTCCTGGCCATCCTGTTTGGGCTCGTCACGGTCTGGATCAGTGGGTGGGTGGAAGAAAAGGGGACGATGAAGCTCGATGTGTCGATCGGCATTCTCTATACCACCACGATGGCGCTCGCCATCCTCTTCATCGGCCTGATGAAAGCCTACAATGCCGAGGTCTATGGCTACCTGTTTGGCAACGTCCTCTCGGTGACGCCGGAGGAACTTCGGATCATCGGCGTATTAGCCATTGTGGTGGTCGGAAGTATTGCGCTCTTCTCGAAGGAACTGTATTTCATCGCGTTCGATCAGGAGATGGCCGAGGCCTCCGGCGTGCCGGCCAGACGGATCTTTTTCCTCCTGTTGACACTGGTGGCATTGACCGTCGTGGTGTCGCTCAAAACCGTAGGAGCGATTCTGGTCTTTGCCATGGTTCTTATCCCTGCTTCGACCGCCTATCAACTGACGCATAGTCTGTCGACCTTGACGTGGTATTCGCTGATCATCGGGGTGGTCTGTTCGGTCTCAGGCGTCCTGCTCTCGGCCGTCCTGGATATTCCTTCGGGCCCTGCGATCGTGCTGCTGTCTACGCTGGTCTTCTTCTTCTCGATCATTCTCTCCCCCAAACGATTGCGGCAGCCGATTCCTGCTCATTGACCTCCCTCAGATTCACGGTAGGACAAAATGTCCCTTTTGAAGCCCGGGTCAACCAGGGTAAAAAGTATTGATTTTGTAGTGCCGTCGAGAGATAACGGAGTACCTAGTTCTAATTCAATTATAGGAGGGTTGTTTATGAGCGTGGTCACGGGTCGTGGTTGGAGGGCGAATCTGTTGCTGGTCAGTGCGCTGCTCGTTGCGCTTGGCGCCGGCCAGGTTCAGGCGGAAGAGACAACGATGAAGGATGGGGGAACAGAAGCTGGCAAATTCTATCTCGGCATGAGAGCTGGCTTCGCACCCTTGACCCAGCAATTAACACCCGGCACTTCAACGGATGTCGGCTCGCTCGTCAACTTTCAGGCCATGTACAGCCTCAACACCTGGCTGCTCCTCGGGATGATGCTGGAATGGGAACGCCACGGCATCAGTACAGAAGGGCCGGGATCGTTCAGTCTAGGCCATCAGGATACTGTGTCGGTGTTACCGACCATCGAACTACGTCCTGTCAGGTTCGGCCCCATTATCCCTTATGTCAACATGAGCTTCGGTGTGAACGTGAACAGCTTCGGGGAAAATAGTAATTTAGGCAGGACCACCATTTCTCCAAGCAACAACTTTGCTTGGCGCCTTGGATGGGGCGCCGACTGGATGATCATGAAGCAGTTGGCGTTGAATGCCGAAATGGCCTACAAGCGGAACGACGGCCACGCCACCGCTTCCGCTCCAGGCCCATTTGGAGGAAGTGTCCGCGCGGACGACTGGAATGCGTCTTCGTTCGGATTTCTGTTCGGCGTGAAGTGGTTCTTTTAGTTCTTAGCGGTGCTGTGCGCGGAGTCCCCTCGTGGGACTCTGCGCACAGCCGTTCAGAGGAACTGAATCATTCCTGCCGTGCCTGCCGTGACCGGACCCAGACCATGCCGGTCTGTTCCTTGGCACTGAATCCCAGCTTCGCGTAAAACCCGGGCCGCCTCGTGCAGAGCCAGAAGAGCTCCACGCGTTTGAGGCGTGGATGGTTCAGAATGCGCTGCACAATCTCAGTCCCGATTCCCTGCTTCTGATAGGCCTTGTCCACGATGACGTCCCAGATCGTGGCGCGATAGATGAAATCCGTCAGCACGCGGCCAAAGCCGATCAGCTGATCACCGTCCCAAGCGCACAATGCCACGTCGGTGTGGCGCAGCATTTCCTTTGCATCTTCGAGCGTGCGGCCTTTTGCCCATGGCGCTTGATGAAACAGCCGCAAGAGCTCCGAGGCTTCCAATTCTTTCTTTTCGGAAAATGTAACGGCAGTCTTGAGGGTGGCGGGCATCTTATACTAGAGTAGGCTCCCGTAGGACGCTCGAAACCTAGTGTACGAGGAAACGAATGGCAACGCAAGTCCGTAGCTGCCCTAAGTGCTTCCAACTCATGTGGCTCAAGCCCGACGAATACGAACTGCTCGACGAAGAAACCGTGCGAACGAAATGCCCGCACTGCGGTTCCACGGTTCGGTTCAAATTGGTCTCGGAGGGAGCGAACGCGACCGGCCCGAAAATGGGCCACTGACGGCGAGCGTCTAGAGTCCTCGTCCTGCACCATCCAATTCCGGCTTGTTTCCCGGCAAAATCTTGTGCAATCCCGCCCGATATTCGGCAATGCGCCGGCTGTCCGTCGGATCGCCCGTAATTTCCTTGTCGCGCTGCATCCGTTCCAAATGATCGAGGACGGCGAGCAAGGGCTGGACGGAGCCCAGGAGCTTGCCGACTTCGAAAGCCTCGAGGGATTCGACTAAGGGTTCGTTCAGGCCTTTATAGACGGTTCCGGCACTTTGATTGCGGAAGCGGGAAACGATGGTTTCATACTCATCGACCGATTCCGGCTGTGGTTTAATACCGGTCGGGACGACGGTCAGATGCACGATCGCCGGCAACCTGGTCGCATAAGACTTCAGCTGGGAGGAAAGACCGCCAATGGCGTCGAGCACGTCACCGGTTTGCATAGCAACGTCCTAATCGACGGGGACAAGTGGTGTCAAGCGCCGTGCAGGCGTTTCAGCGCCAGACGTTCTTCGAGCTCCAGGATCATCCGCTCCATGTCCGGCGGGCAGGGTCGTTCATATTCGCACATCTCTCCGGTCACCGGGTGGCTGAATCCCAGCGTGCGCGCATGCAGCATGACGCGAGGCACCTCCACTCCATCGACGCTGCAAACTTTTCTGCCACCATAGGTGGGATCGCCAAGGATCGGGTGACCGAGCGAGGCCAAATGGACGCGGAGTTGATGGGTGCGTCCCGTTCTTGGATACAAGAGGAGATGCGCCGCAGCCTTGCCGAAGCGGCGGTCGACGGCATATTCGGTAATGGCGTCTTTCGGCCGTGACGTGCGGGCG
>DASVBB010000102.1:0-6317 GCA_036376045.1 Nitrospira sp. | reverse complement strand
CCGAGCTTCACATAATGCAGGCCTACGTCGTGCAACGTCTGCAACTTGGCCTTGATCAGCGGGATGTGCTCGAAAAAGTCCAGGGCGTCGTCCACGGTCATGTTGAGCACGTCGGCGATGCTCTTGCCTTTGTGCAAAATCTCCAACGTCTCACGGTTATAGCGCTGGCCTTTGCACACTTCGCACGTGACATAGACATCCGGCAAGAAGTGCATCTCGATCTTGATCAGCCCGTCGCCCTGGCACGCCTCGCATCGTCCGCCCTTCACGTTGAAGCTGTAGCGGCCGGGCTTGTACCCGCGCACCCGGGATTCCGGGAGGTTGGAGTAGAGATCGCGGATGTGCCCGAACAGTCCCGTATAGGTCGCGGGATTCGAGCGGGGGGTCCTTCCGATGGGGGATTGATCAATGTCGATGACCTTGTCCAGTGCCAGCACGCCCTGCAGATCCTTGCAACCGTCGATCTTCGGCTTCTTGTGATAGAGGAGCTGCGATAACGAGTGAAACAGCACTTCGAGGACGAGCGTGCTCTTGCCGGAACCTGAGACGCCGGTGACGCATGTCATCAATCCCAGCGGAAAGCGTGCCGTGACATCCTTGAGATTGTGCTTGCTCGCGCCGATGACGGATAAAAAACCCTTCGGTTTTCGTTCCCGACGCGGCACCGAGACCGCCTGAAGGCCGCGAAGATACTGCCCGGTCAGAGATTGCGGATCGGCCATGACCTGCTGTGGCGTACCCTGAGCAATGATGTGTCCCCCATGGGAGCCCGCGCCGGGTCCCATGTCCAGGATGTGATCCGCAGCCAGCATGGTTTCGGCGTCGTGTTCGACGACAACGACCGTGTTGCCGAGATCACGCAACCGGAGCAACGTCTGCAACAGCCGGCGGTTGTCACGCTGGTGCAGACCGATGGACGGCTCATCGAGAATGTACAGCACCCCTACGAGTCCCGAACCGATCTGCGTCGCGAGTCTGATCCGCTGCCCTTCGCCGCCTGACAGCGTTGCGGCTGCCCGGTCGAGCGTCAGGTAATCAAGCCCCACGTTCACCAGAAAACCCAACCGCTCCTTGATTTCCTTCAAAATTCGATGGGCGATGACCATCTCGCGTTCGGTAAACGTCAGCGAACCGAAAAAATCCGCCGCCGCTCTCACCGACCGGCGCGTAACTTCGGCAATCGACTGCTTGGCGACCTTGATCGAGAGGCTTTCCGGCCTCAGTCTGGCGCCATGACAGGCCTCGCAGAGCTCCAACAGCGTGAAGTCCTCATCGTCGGATGCCTCCCCGGTCAACGCATAGCCGATCCCGTCGCAGGTGGGACAAGCCCCGTGAGGGCTGTTGAAAGAAAAAATCCGCGGCGTGATCTCCGGATAACTGACGCCGCAACGGATGCAGGCGAGCTTCTCACTGTACAAAAGCGTCTTGCCATCTTCTGTCAGCACGCCCACAAGTCCGCCAGTCAGTTTCAACGCCGTTTCGACCGAGTCGGCGAGCCGCCGTGCCAGGGCATCACCCGGCTTCATGATCAAACGATCGATCACAATTTCAATCGTGTGTTTCTTCTGCTTATCGAGCGCGATGTCGTCGCCAAGCTCCACCGCTTTCCCGTCAATCCGCGCCCGGACGTAGCCCGCCCGCCGCATCTCAAGCAGCTCCTTGCGGTATTCGCCTTTCCGGCCGCGCACGATCGGCGCGAGAATCTGAAACTTGCTGCCCTCGGGCAGCGCACCGATCGCATCCACCATCTGCTGCACCGTTTGGGCGGTGATCTCTTGGCCGCATTGGTGGCAATACGGCCGACCAACCCGCGCGAACAACAGGCGCAGGTAATCGTAAATTTCCGTGACCGTGCCGACCGTCGAGCGCGGGTTGTGGCTCGTGGATTTCTGCTCGATCGAGATCGCCGGAGAGAGTCCTTCGATCGAATCGACATCCGGCTTCCCCATCTGCTCGAGAAACTGCCGGGCATAGGCCGATAGGGATTCGACATACCGACGCTGTCCTTCGGCGTAGATCGTATCGAAGGCGAGTGAGGACTTGCCGGAGCCGCTCAGCCCGGTCATGACGACCAGCTTGTCGCGGGGGATCTCGACGTCGATGTTCTTGAGGTTGTGCTCGCGCGCACCTTTGATGATGATCGAGTTGCCCATGGAGGGAGGATTATAACACTCGAACTCTTTTTGCTGTTGGACCCTCTGGTCTCAAAGATTGAGCCGAGCTAATCGCGGGATGTTCAAACAGGCGGCCGGCAAGGCCGCAGCAAGCGAAGGCCCGAGGCGTACATTATCACGTACGTCGAGGGTCTGAGCGAAGCGAGAACACAGCCTGCCGCCTGTTTCAACATACCGACCCTTGCCTTGACAAAGCCGGAAACTGGGTGCTACCACCCATCTCCATGCTCCTCATGGGGGATTCTGTGACCGAACAGCCTGTATCGGAGGCTTCCGCCCGCGCCGTTTCGACCTGGTCGGGCTCTGCGCGCGAGCAAGCGGTCCAACGCATGTTCACCGCCATTGCCGGGGTGTACGATCTCAACAACACACTGCTCAGCTTCGGCCTCCACTATCGGTGGAAGAAAATCACGGCCTCCTATATTCCGGCGATCGACGACGGCACGGCACTCGATGTCGGCGCCGGGACGGCGGATCTTGCCCTCTTCGTGGAGCCCCGTATGGGCGCGCATGGACGCGTCATCGCGTCGGATTTGAATCACGCGATGCTCGCTGAGGGATTGAAGAAGATCGAGGGGAAAGGCCTGAGCGGGAAAATCACGTGTTTACAGGCCAATGCGGAACATCTTGGATTCGCCGACAACACGTTTGACGCCGTCACCACGGGATTTTGCATGCGCAATGTGGGCAACCTCGGGCAGGCGATCGTGGAGATCCGTCGTGTGATGAAGCCTGAAGGCACGTTTGTCTGTCTCGAATTTTCCCGTCCGGTCTTCGGTTGGCTTCGAGCTCTCTATGACTGGTATTCGTTCAAGTTGCTTCCCTGGATCGGTACAAAGGTGGCGAAGGACACCACCGGCGTCTATCAATATCTGCCTGCCTCGATACGAAGCTTTCCCGATCAGGAGCGGCTGTGCCACCTTCTCCGTGACGCCGGTTTCCGCGAGGTGTCCTATCGGAACCTCACCGGCGGCATCGTCGCAATCCACCGAGCCGTGAAATGAAATCTGTTCTGTACATTTTTCTTCCCTGCAAAAAGGTCTACCCAATCGGCGTCACCTATCTGGCCGATTTCATTCACCGGCGGCAGCCTGACGTCCGCCAGCGTATCCTCGATCTCGCACTGTATCCGGTGTCGCAACGGAGCGCGGCCATCCGGGAAGTCGCCGCGGAATTTCAGCCGGACCTGGTCTGTTTCTCCTGGCGGGACATTCAAATCTTCTCGCCACACGAAGGCGACTCCTCCCTTGAACATGCGTTCAACTTTTATTTTGCGAGCAACCCTCTCAAGCGGGTCGCCGCATCCTTCGCTGGGTTAAAACAACTCTATCGGTATTACAGCCATATCTATTCCGTGCTCTCCTACCCCTGGCTGGTGCGGAAAGAGTTCCCTCATGCCCAGATCATGATCGGGGGAGGCGCGTTTACCGCCTTCGCCGATCAACTCATAGAAAAGCTCCCTGAAGGGACCATCGGGCTATTGGGAGAGGGCGAAGATGCCATCCTCAAGGTGATCGAAGGGCGGTCGATCGAGGACGAGCGGTACATCATCAAAGAAGGCAACCGGATCAAGAAGGGACGGCAGGGGTCGCCCGCCCTGCTCGACGCCTTGACCGTCGATCTGCCGTATTTGACGTCGATTTTCCCTCAATATCGGGAATACGTCGGAGAATCCATCGGCGTACAATCCAAACGGGGCTGCCCCTATGACTGCGCCTTTTGTCTGTATCCCTATATCGAGGGGAAACGGGTCCGGTATCGGCCGGCGGACATGGTCGTGCGGGACATCTCCCAGCATTATCATCAATGGGGGGCCAGGCGTTTCTGGTTTACCGACGCACAATTCATCACCGGCAAGGAAGCGTACCCGCAATGCACGGAAATCTTGGAGCGCATCGTCAGCGAGAAGCTGGACATCGAATGGTCCGGCTATATCCGGACGTCGTTGATCACGCCCGAGCTGGCCAGGTTAATGGTGCGGTCCGGCGTCGGTGATCTGGAAGTGGCGATTACGTCGGGTTCACAAGAGGTCCTGAACAACCTCCACATGGGCTTCAAGCTTGAGCGGTTGTACGATGGCTGCCGATACCTGGCAGAAGCGGGGTTCCGCGGCAAAGTCATTCTGAACTACTCCCTCAACAGCCCGAAGGAAACGGAAGAAACACTCTTGCAGAGCGTGGAGTCCTACAAGGTCGTGGCGTCGATCCTGGGCGAAGAGCGGGTCTTTCCGCTGATGTTCTTTCTCGGGATCCAACCCAATACAGACCTGGAACAACGCTTGTTGGAGGAAGGCTACCTCTCCGCCGGGTACAATCCCTTGATGCTGACCCCGACCAGTATCAAGAAATTGCTCTATAATCCGGCTCCCCTCAACAAGTTCATCGCGAAAGCCTGCCTGCGCGCATGGGAACGCAAAGAGGGCAGCAGAGACCCCCGCAAATGGACCGGCTCGCTGTCTCAAACCGCCGGTTCGGAACATGCCTACGCCGACAAGAGTTTGAGCCGCGGCATTGAAGGCAACTCTGGCCGTGACGCGCTCCTCTCGCTCGAGGAAATCCTACGCTCGCGCCGCCCATCCACGGTATCCGCTCAGGAGCCGAAAACTCCCGTCACATCGGCTGGTTAGGTTCATTCTTCACGCCTTGCATTCCACTTCTGGCCAGTGCTATCATTCGCGCTCTTTCACACCCGGGGCAAGACGACAACCGGTTGGTTTTCTTGACGTTTGCACCAGTCTGTCCTGGGCCGAAGGGCGCCTGGAGGAGGCTTTTCGATGTACAAGACGATTTATATTCCGGTCGATAATTCCGACCATTCCAACCAGGCGGTGGACACCGGTGTCCACCTGGCCAAGCTCTTCGGCTCCAAGATTGTGGGCAGCCATGTCTACGCGGCCAAAATGCACGATAAGCGCTTCAAGCAGATGGAAGCAGGCCTCCCCGAGGAATACCACGACGAAAAGGAACTCGACCGGCAGCGGCAGATCCACGATTCTCTGATTACCCGCGGGCTTCAAATCATCACAGACTCCTACCTGGATTACGTCGACAAGAAGTGCAACGAGTCCAATCTTCCCATTGAACGACGCTCGCTCGAAGGGCGGAATTGGAAAGTCCTCGCGGAGGACATCAATACCAACAGCTATGACCTGGTGATCATGGGCGCCCTGGGTGTCGGCGCTGTCAAGGACAGCGTGATTGGCAGCAACACCGAGCGGGTGGTCCGTCGGGTGCGGAATTCCGACATGCTGATCATCAAGAACATTCAGCCCATTAACGGGGGAAAGATCGTGGTCGCGGTCGACGGCAGCCCCTACTCGTTCGGCGGCCTGATGACCGGCCTTCAGCTCGGCAAGGCGTTGAACATGCCGGTCGAGGCGATCTCTGCCTTCGATCCGTACTTCCATTATGCGGCGTTCCATAGCATCTCCGGTGTCTTGAACGAAGAGGCCGGAAAGGTCTTCCGGTTCAAGGAGCAGGAAAAGCTTCACGAGGAAATCATCGACAGCGGCCTGGCCAAGATCTACCAGTCTCACTTGGACATCTCGCGTGAAATCGCTCAGGCGGAGCAAACCGACGTCAAGACGACGCTGCTGGACGGGAAGGCGTTCGAGAAGATCATTCAATATGTCCGCAAGGACGTCCCGGCGCTCCTCATCGTCGGCCGCATCGGCGTCCACAGCGACGAAGACATGGATATCGGCAGCAATACCGAAAACCTCCTCAGAAGCGCGCCCTGCAATGTGCTGGTTTCCAACCGCAAATACGTGCCGCCCATCGACACCCAAGCCGAGTACACCATTGCCTGGACCGAAGAGTCGCTTCGGCGGATGGAAAAAATTCCGGTCTTCGCCCGGGGCGTGGCCAAGACCGCGATCCACCGCTATGCCATCGAAAAAGGCCACACGATCATCAGCAACACCGTCGTCGATGCGGCCGTCGGACACATTCTTCCCAAGGGCGCGATGGACGCCATGCGGGCACTTGGCGGGAGTCTGGAAGCGGCGGGCATCGATCGCGACAAAATGCAGGCGGACGACGCCGTCGCGAAGGACCTCATGGGCTCCACGTTGAGCGGCATGATGACGCAGGTCGTCGAAGAAAAGCCCAAGACCTCGGAGGCGACGCAGGCTTATCTCGACCG
>DASVBB010000234.1:0-3106 GCA_036376045.1 Nitrospira sp. | reverse complement strand
TTCGTGACCTCCCTGAATTTGATTCCCATCGGCCAGCTCGACGGCGGGCATGTGGCCTATGCCCTGTGGGGTCATCGTCAGCGGACAATGGCCTTTGCCGTCGTTCCCTTGCTGATCGTGCTGGGATTCGTCGGTTGGCCGGGGTGGTTTGTGTGGGCGTTCATGGCCGGCGTCTGGGGCCTCGGGCACCCTCCGGTCGTGGATCCGCACATCCCGCTGGGACGGGGCAGAGTGTTGGTGGGTTGGGTTGCGTTTGCCGTCTTTGTGCTGACCTTCGCGCCGGTTCCCTTTTCCTTCCATTAGCCGACCCACGCTGGCCGGCGCTTCACCCCTCCACGAGGATTACGGCCGCTCCAGCAACGCAGGGCCAAGCGGAACAAGCTGGCGTCCGGTAAAGGCTTGGGTCAAGCTGGCGACGGCATGATAAAAGGCCATGAAGCCGACGGCGATGTGAAGTAAACCAGGGAGCGTTTCGCTCATGAGCCCCAGCCGCGCGAGAACCGTGCTAGAGAAACTCATCGTGATAATGAAGTGGAGAAGGCAGAGCGTCGTGTTGCGGTACGCCGTCAGATACACCATGACGACGGAAAAGGCGGCGTAGACGAAATCGATGGGTGCGTAGAGCACCATGTCGAGGTGAAACGAGGTGCTCTCGCTCACCAGTTTGGCCGTACATACTGTCAGCCAGAAAAATCCGTACATCGTGAGCGCGGTGCCGCCCAGTTGTTCGTGATAGCGGATATCCGTGATACCGGCCAGGATCTGCACGACACCCCCGAACATCAGCGCGATGACCAACGTGCCGACTTTGCTCGATTCCGGGATGGCACCGACCTGCGCGACGCCAAGGGTCAAGGCCCCCACGGCAAGACCGAACAAGCCAATCGCCAGCACATCGATGCGTCTCCGGTAGTCCTCGTCCTGCATGGGTTCCCTCCTCAGCTATACCGCAGTAAGAGACATGTGATGGTTCAGGAAAGCGGCGCTGAGCATGCCTGACTGGCTCTTGAAAAGACAAGACGCATTCGGCACACTCTTGCCCACTACACTGGGAAGACAGGTCGAACATGCGGAACCAAGAGCGTTGGCACACGGGCGTGAGGCTGCTGTCTGTGGCAGTAGTCCTGTTCGCGTGTGTTTCCTCTCCGGCTTTTGCCGCACCAAGCGAAGGACGCTTCACCCTCGTGATGAACGGGGCGGCCGTCAAAGACAACCAGACCGGACTGATCTGGGAGCAGGAACCGGACCGGGAACATGACGTGTGGAGCCGCTCCAACGAACGTTGTGCGTCCAAAGACACCGGCGGACAGAAGGGTTGGCGCGGTCCCTCGGTGGATGAGCTCAAGTCCCTGATCGACCCGACTCAGCGCGATCCCTCTCTTCCGCCCGGCCATCCCTTCTCGAACATCAAATCTGAAATTTATTGGACGAGCACGCCCGATCCTAAGGACGATATCGTGGCCTGGCAGGTGAGCTTCTTCAGCGGCGAGCCGGTGACCGATCAGAAATCCGGGACACGCCGAATGTGGTGCGTGCTCGGGAAATAGCTCAGAATGAGGCCGGTTCAAGCATTAGGGAGAGTCGAAGGACCATAGTAAGGCAAGCAACAGCAGATGTTGGGAGGCCGTCAGCCCAGGCGTCCCCGGCGTCACATCGCCGCCTTTGTAGAATCCCCCGCCAACTCCCGTCGATTCATCCCAACGGTATTCCGCTCTGACCTGCGTTCGGGTCCACCCAAAGGGCACCGCATACTCAAGCGTCGTCGTGATTGCCTTGACGAACTGCTCATTTCCCGTCCACCGGCCGTTACGGTCCCAATAGAACTCAGGCCGTAACACAGCGGCCCAATGGCGATCAATGTTCCAGCGAGCTACCAAGCTGGCTCCCATGGCGAAGGTGCGAGGGGCACCAGGTTGATTCGCGATGGATTCCGTTCCTATGTCATAGCTCAACGCCAGAACAAGGCTCTCCGTTTTCCGTTCAACGATGCTATTCAAATAGATGCGCCAAAACTCGAAGGCAGTGTTGTTCTGGTCGGGGCCAGCGTAGAGTGTTTCTGTCACAGTGAGTTGCGGAGTGAGTTTGTAGACCATCTGCGCGCCATAGCTCGGCTGATCGTTCGGATGGGAGAGATGATAGTACCCGTTGATGATGAAGCCCGCGAGCGCCAGCCGGTCGTTGACTTGATACCGGGCATTGACGCCGAACATCATGTAGGGCGTGTTGTCTGCGATCCATGAACGCGTGTAATTGGCATTGTCCTTTGCATACAGCGATTCGTAGCCGAGGAAACTGTTAAAAAGTCCGGCCTGGACCGTCAGGCCGTTTCCAATCGGAGCCAGGTAGGAGACATTTGCCCGTTGCACGTGACGCAAGGTATCGGCACCGCCGACTTGCGGTTCGTTCGGCTGGAAGGCGAAATCTTTTGAATCGTATCCTCCCTGAACGCCCAATTCCATGCCCCACCGGGAATCAGTCGTCGCATCCTTCCGGACGTTGAGAAAGCCCATGTTTGGAGCGAATTCGTTGAAACGGTTGCTGGTCGTCCGGCTGCGCCACAGATGATTCTCAGGATAATTAAAATCGATAATGTAGGCGAGATCGAGGTAGGCGCTCACATGCCACCCGGCCCATGTTTCCGACGGCACGTGTTCGGTTGAACGATCAGAAGCCAGAGGCTCGGCCTCGACACAGGCGGGCTTTATGTTCGGCAACGCGATGCACAACGTGCACAGGACACAACCGACCCGTAGGAAAGCGCGCTTCATCGACTCATTCGAGACATCGTGGCGAAGCGATCTGTCAGCCGCTCCATCAAGAGATTCATGGCCGCCGTTCTCGCCCGTTCGACTTCCTGCTCGTCAGCCACGAGCGCCGCAGGGCCCACGGTGTTGGTCCGGGCCTCCGCTTCCTCCTCGAACACACGGCTTCCTGTCTTGACGTCCCACAGTGTGGCCTTCATCAGGCAGAGCGCGTCGCTGTGCGTGCCGTCGGCCAGGTAGGCACCCAGGATGGTCCAGTACAACAGAGACGCTTTGTAATTGTTGTAGCGATCCACGGCCGCAGCCCCGTCGAAGACCAACAGCCAATCGACCCCGTACCGGAC
>DASVBB010000233.1:0-45656 GCA_036376045.1 Nitrospira sp. | reverse complement strand
ACACCACCGCATGGGACCATCGAAAGGTGAGACGGTCGATCATGCGCATGAGTCGTCCCTCGCTCACAATCTCGTCATGGTAGGAACACACCACCCGCACGGCTTTCGACACGCGCCCCAGCACCCTGGCCGACACGTTCGCCCAGAACAGAAACGATTGCATGACGTCGGGCCGCTCCTCCCGGACGAGCCTCCACAGCCGGAACAGGACCCGGAGATCGAACTTGCCGGCGCCGTTTAGGCAGACGACCCGTATCCCCCGACGGCGAAGCTCGTCGATCACGCACCCTCCGGGCTTGAGCGAACACACTGTGACGTCAAACTTCGAGCGGTCGATACCGGACGCCAGCTCCAGAATATGCGTCTCAGTGCCTCCGACCCCAAGACCGATGGCGAGCAACATCAGCTTGATGCGCATTACGCCGCCACCTCCGCGTGCGATTGCCTCATCTGCTCGTAAAAACGCAGATACGCATTCGCCTGCGTTTCCAGGCTGAACTTGGCCGCCGCGGTCTGCGCCGCGCTCTCCCCCATTGCACGCAGCCGCCTTGGTTGGGAGATCAACTGCACCACCTTGCTCGCCAGACCCTCGGCATCGCCTTTCGGGACCAGGAAACCCGTGCGGCCTTCATCGATCTGTTCCGGAATGCCATCGACCGCCGTGGCCACGACCGGAACGCCGGAGGCGAGCGCCTCGAGCACGGTATTCGGGAAGGTATCGGATCTTGCCGCATGCACATACAGATCCGCCGCTTGATAAAACCTGGCCGTCGTGCGGCGATCTTTCACGAAGGGGATGTAGCGAATTTCGCCGTTCGGAATCGGAAACACCGTGCCGCCTTCTCCGAGGACGATCATGATCACTCGTTGACCATGAGACGCCGCTCCCACTTTGGTCGCAGCCGCTTCCACGGTGGGATAATCCTTGAACCTGTTGCTCTTGGCTGCATTCGCGGCATAGAGCAGAATGCTGGCCTCTTGAGGCAAGCCCAGATGTTGGCGGGCCTCCGACTTGTCGCCCGGACGAAACACGCTCAAATCCACTCCGTTCGGAATGACGCGTGACTGGACCACGCCCGGCGCGAGCATGGATTGATTGACTTGGTCCATCAGCCATTGAGACGGTGTCACAAGATGGAGCCGGCTCCTGGCAAAAATATCCCGCTTGCGCTGCCAATTAAACTCCGTGCTATCGCGCCGGACCGGAGGGTAAATGGACAAATCAGGGCAGCTGCCGCAACCGTCCTTCCACCGTTCACACCCGAGCGTGTAGGCGCAATGTCCGCTCAGCAACCACGTATCGTGGAGGGTCAAGACGGTGGGAACCTGGCTGGTGAGCCACGGTAATGCGCGGAGGTCGAAATATCCGCCTGCCGAAAGCCAGCCGCCGTGCAGGTTATGGCAATGCAGGATATCGGGTCGGTCGAGGGAGCCATTGAGCAGGTGCCAGGTCCCGGGAAAGCGGAAATTTTCCCTTCCCCGACAGAGGTCTATCCAGCGCTGCGGGTCGGCCACGACGGTTTGTAGCCACCGGCGGAACCTCCAGACCCCCCGAAGTCGCCCCTCGAGGGGTAGCAGGCGGTCTGCGACGCTCTGCCAGGATCGATCCCAAACGCCCGAGAACTGCTGATGTTCAAGGGAATGAATGTGGAGATGACTCGTTCGCTTTTCGCCGACGACCATGAAAGAGTCATGTCCGAGGCGGCGATGTTCGTCGAGCAGTTGGCAGGCAACCGCTTCGGCTCCTCCCCCCTGATCATACGTACTGACATGCAGAATCCTCATTCAGGCAGGATACATGCTCACACCACAAAGCCCGAAATGATTTCCCATTTTTGTCCTGTCCAGGCGAAGACCTTGGTCGGAAACGTTAGCCCCGAGCGATGCAGGATCCCGCGAAGCCACCACGGAAGCGGTTTGAGCGACATATGCCGTCCCACCTTCCACAGCATCCCCCGCAGCAGGGCTTCGGGTCCCCTACAGGGACGCCCGTTGTACTGACTGAGGACTCTCGCCGCCTCTTCGACGTAGGCCTCGCCTTGCAAGACCGACTTCTGGTTGCCATGCGCACGAAACCCTCCGAGGGGGGTCAGCACGCCGTAGAGTTCTGTATGCCGGTAAAAGCGGGCCCATAACTCGAAATCTCCCGCCAGTGCGACGGAGGTCTCAACGCGTCCTCCGGCTTGTTCCCAGAGAGACCGACGCCAGAATGTGGATTCCTGTTGAATGAATCGTCTCCCGAACGAACCCTTGGTCGGCAGGTTGCCGCCCTTCAAAAAGGACGCGCGGTTGAAACCTCCGTTAAACATGATGGTCGAGGCCTGCCCCTGCCGGTTCCAACTCAAGGGTTGGACCGTGGTGACCCACTGGACCTCAGGAAAGGATGAGAAGATTTCCGCGACGACGGAGAAGGCCCAGGGTGTGAATTTGTCATCACTGTTCAGCCAGGCCATGATCTCGCCTGAGGTTTTCTCGAAGCCTTTATTGATGGCCTCGTATTGTCCTTTGTCCGCCTCGCTCACCCAATAGCTCAGCCGATCGGCATGACGGCGTATGATGTCGACACTTCCATCCGTGGAACCGCCGTCAATGACCACGTACTCGAGATTCGGATAGCGCTGCCCCAAGACGGATTCGATGGCATCTTCAAGAAACTCTGCTTGATTGTAGGAAGGCGTGACGATGGATATTTTGGGAGGCGGCATCTTCGTATCTCTTATCCCTGGCACAGACGCCGTAGATAACTGAGAAAGCGACGGTTCTGCTCGGCGCGTTGCTCAGGCTTGGCATACGCATGCGTCTTGCGAAAATCTCCTGCTTCCCTCACGAACGCGATATCCACCTGGGCAAGCGCACCGTCCAACGGGCGGTATTGCAGTTCATAGAGGTCATAGGGGACAAACCCCTTGTCCTTCATGTACGCGACGACGTCACTGAACGACGGTCCGTTTTTAAAGAACTGAAACAACGACACTTCTAACAAGATGTACTCGGTGTGTTTCAAGGCGTTCTCGGCCCCACGTAAGACGTCGAGTTCTGCGCCCTGCACGTCAATCTTGATCAGGTAAGGGGGTCGAGCCTGTCGTCTGGCCACCATTCCGTCGATCGTGACCGTCCTGACTTCCCGAGGCGTCCCATTGATGTCCGTGCCTTCTTCCACTTCGTTATAGAGAGACGAACCGACGAGGTCGTGGTGCACATTCAGGCGCATGCTGCCTTCATCGGACGAGGCAGCGGCATGCTCACAATGGGCTTGAGGGATCGTCTTCAACAGTCGTTTCAGTGGTGAAAGAAACTCTTGAAGCGGCTCGATCAATAGGTACGTGGCCGCGGGGAAGACCTGATGACATTGGTTCGAAAAGGTGCCGCTGGCTGCCCCAACGTCGATCACGGTGGCTGGACTGAACCCAAGCTTCTGAACCTGGTTGAGAAGCCCTTCGAGCGAGTCCCGCCTCACCGCCAAGGTATCGGTGGCCGTTCGTGCGGCCCGTCGCACTTCGATGCCGAGGCATCTCAATCCTTTTTTCACGATGGCTTTCATCGAGCGTTCATGCCTCGCGGGACGAATCAGGACGAGGGCACTGTCTGCCGATCACGTACAACGCCTCACGCGTGCCGCCGCATCGGTCTGTAAACACGAGGGCCGGTCGAAAACGGGCATACTCGCCTTCGAACGGTGTTCCCTGAAACACCGTGCAAGTGTTCGGTCTCGTCGCAAGTTGCGTCAGATCGACAGGCGCGCCGTCGCTCGAGAACATTCGCTTGGACCAGACCTGATAGAAGAGCGTCTGCGGGCCGGCTTGGCGCCGGATCTGCGAGCCAAACGCCTGTCTGCCGGAAAATTCTGCCCCGAAATATTCGGCATAGGCTTTCGACGATGCCCGATAGTAGTACACCGTGTGACACTCGCTGAATTGGCTGTTCCTGATCTGTTCAAGCTGTGCGGACTCGACTCGTCTTGCTCGATACTCATCCATCGTGCCCGCCCACCGGTGCTCCTGAGCGATCACCGTCATGGCGAGTCCAAGAAGCATCAGCCCGGAAGCAATGGCGCGAACCGGAAACGGCATCTGCAGTTCCTTCCACATCATGACCGCCACCACGATCGTCAGCCCCGACAATCCAATACTCGGCATCAAATACGCGATCGACCCCGGGTGTTTCGCAACCACCAACAGCTGCATGGCATGGAACAGGACCAGTCCGGCAGCAAGCGGAAGGAGTCGCGTCATCCTGTCTGAGGATCGCTGCGTGGAGCCTTGAAAGAACACCACGACGACAATAATCACCAGCCCAGCGAGCAGCCAGGACAGACTCGGCTGATAGAGCAGCACGGCATGGAGGTTAGGCCAGAAATTGCTGATGACATCGGACTCGCCCGTCCCGTAATGACCCGATCGCATGACAAGATTCGTCGTCCAATCCAGCAGGGCGGAATACCGCGGAATAATGGGAGCGGTGAATAGCAGCAGGAAGATGCCTGTCCAGATAAGAAACGTGAGACGAGATCTCAGACCTGTCAGCATGACCAGCGCGAGACCGAGGACCGGAATGAAGGTGAGTTTGGTCGCAACCCCGAACCCGCAAATGCACGCCAGCATGACGGACCAACGAGACTCGGACAACGTCGTCCGGCGCAGCAGCATCATGAGGAGAGCCGCGGACAGCCCGATGCCCGTCAGGAGCAGGAGCGGCTCGGGTGCCACACGGCCGAGCGCCTCGAGCACATAGGCCGAAGACACGACGGGGAATTGGATGAGCCATGCCAGGAGGATATTCTGCGTCAACGCAAGGCACATCGCCCCCACCGCAATTTGCGACACCAGAATGAGGAAACGCATCGTCCGATTGATGGCCGACAGGTAGAATTCCGGGTCTTCCAGGACGAGGTCCTTGAGGTCCGACGCACTGTGGCCCATGGTCAGGAGGCCGATGACTGCCGCACCAAGCATCTGAAGCGTGGTGCCGGGATGGTCCACATGTTCTGGAGGTCGCCCCTCTAACACATTCAAGGCATTAAGCAGGTACGCGTATTCCGGGTCTGAATTTTCCGCCAGCCAATAGGGGCCCTTTTCTTCAAGCATCACGCTTGAGAGCAGATAGGCCGCCAGTGGCAGCACCGTCAACGCAAGGACGACCAGGCAGCGTTCGAAGAGCCGCCGTCTCTCCGCGGTCAGGATGCGCGGAACCGTCCATCCCTTGTCTTCGACGACGCTGGTGTCCGGCATTCAGGCCCTCTTCCCTTCCATGAACAGCGAGTCCGGCTTCCGAATTTTCCCTCCGACCACGTCGAGACCGAAACTCTCGAACGCGTCGATCCCGCTCTCGAAGGCCGTGCACACCCTGACGGTGGTGAATCCCGCTTCCCGCAGCACCTGGGCCAGCGACAAACGGTCGTACATCCAGCGGTGACTCTCACCGGATTGTCGAAAGAGACCTTCCTGCATCGCCTGTTTGCCCCGTTCACCCAGGAGTAGCGCGCTGAGCCAGATCGCGAGGCGGTCTCTGCCGCCATTCGTGATTCGCCGGACGTCGGCCAGGCGTGTCCCCATCGACTTCAGCGACCGCAGAGCCTTTCGCATCCCATGACCGTGATGGCCGTTGAGCGGGCGAGGATCCGCTTCTCGCTGACCCTGCCGCATGTACGCTTCCCCTTCCAAGCCAATCCGTCTACTGATAAAGCCCGCGTCATCCAACGAGGCATGGCTCAGAAACTGCGCCATATCGCCGCCCGATTCCTTGCGGACCAGCTGGTCCAATAACTCGATCGTCATCCATTCATGCTTGCGCCGAGCGGCCGGTTCGCCGTTGACGCCCGATGCGAGGGCGTCCAGATATTCCCGTGCAATGGCCTCAAGATCAGGCACCGCCAGCCGGAGCACGCCTCCCGGACGGAGCACACGCCAGCATTCGTTGAGCAGCGCTTTCGCCTGCGGGCGGGAGAGATGCTCCAGCACGTGTGAGGCATAACAGGCCTGGACCTCCGCGTCGCCGAACGGCAACCCTCCGGCCACGTCCCATGACCGGACCTGCGGGCTGACCGGCCGCATGTCGAGATTGACCCACGCCGGATGCCACGTCGATCCGCAACCGATATTGACGAGAAGACCGTCCATTGGGCTCAGGATGTCTCGAACACCTTCACGGCGCACCGTCCGGTGTAATCGATGTGGTGCAACAAGAGCTTGATCTGATGCTTCTCGAGATATTCGTCGACCGCCCGTTTTGCGCCCTGCCAGTGCCCATAGTCGTCGAGAATCAGCACTCCGCCCTTGCGCAGACGTGGGAAGAGCTGCTCCATTTCATGGCGGGTCGATTCATACCAGTCCGTATCCAATCGCAGGAGGGCGATAGACGACGGCGCAGACGTCTGAAGCGTGTCTTCGACCTTTCCGCGGACGAGATGGATCCGTCCCACCGGATACTCGGTCAACGACATGGCATGACGGACCCGTTCGAGCGGCGCATAACACCACATGGCGTCATCCTCGGTCCGTTGAGCGAGGTCGAGCAATCTCTTTGCCGATTCTCCCGTCATCGCGACATCCTGAGGGCCCGGCTCCGACATGCCTTCAAAGGTGTCGAACAGATACAGGTCTCGCTGGGCGCCGAGACGCATCAGCGTGCGGGCGACGGCCATCATGCTTCCGCCTCGCCAAACGCCGCACTCGACGATCGCACCGGGAATGTCTGCGTCCACGACATAGCGCGTTGCCGAGCAGAGCGCCCGGATCCGTGCCGGTGACGTCATCGTGTAGGGCTGCACGAACTTAATCGTCTCGCCGTCCTGGTCTTCCGGGCCGCCGGTCCCTGCGTCTTGAACGGACTTCTCCATCGTCCATCGATTTTTGAGCGCCTTCACCGGTTCCAACAACTTTGAGAGCATTCCCCCTCCGGATACCAACGACACCTACGGATTACGCAACAGTATGATCGAGTCTCTCTCGAGCAGATCGAGGTCGGGGCTGACCACTTCCCATCCGGTCTTCGCGGCAAGGTTCGCCATCAGCGCCTGATCGTTGCGCGGCCACCAGATCTCCTGATCAGGTTGAGTCTTGAAGGTCTCGGGCACTCCACCCCGCCCCCATCCGAACCGGTCCAATTTGTTCCAGTCGCCGTACTGATGCACTGACAGCGCGCCGCGCTTCATCGTCCGCCGTGCACACAGGAGGATCTCGTGAATCGCACTTTCTTCGTTGTGACAGAGCACGCCGAAGGACCAGAAAAAGTCGAAGTAGTTCTCGGGGAGACCGGAAAAGGTGTTGTCATGCACGTGGTGGCAGACCAGGCGGCCGCCGAACGCCGGCGGGTCGAGCCATTGCGAGACGTCTTGAAAATCGACGGTATGCAGTTCACCCTGCGGAATCTGTGACAGGATGGCCCGAGACCAGGATCCTTTTCCAGGTCCCAATTCGAGCACCTTCGCATCGGGCCGTACATAGGGCACGATCGCCTTTTTGTAGACGCGGCGATACGAGCCGCCGCTTCTTCGTTCTTCTGCAAATCTCACTCTGCCGGGAACAAGGGACACGACGTTCCCGCTGTCGTAGCCGTATCCAAACTCCTGTTTCAGCCAATTCAAGGTCGGCATATCGTGGGACTCTCCTCCTTGTCGCCCGCCTAGCGTGCGGCCAACGTGACGGCCTGTCTCACTTTGTTCAGGGCTGCACCGAACCGGGATGCCCACTCCAGCCACGTCCCCTCCGGTGGAGGTTGTCGTAAGCCAAGGAGGAAGGTGCGGATCGTCTCGTACGCCGGCACCGATTCTTCAATCCGATCCGGGAACTGCCACCCGGCTTCTTGACTCAACACCACATCAAAGGCCCTCGACGATCCACAGTGGACACCGCTTCCATCCATGCCGATGTTTTGGACCAGCGACCTGCTGGGATAGAGCGTGAGGCCCTGGGAGAGAAACATACTGGCGTACCAACGAACCCCCCACACATCCATCTTTCCCTCGGCCTGAAGCGTGAGGTGGTCAAAATAGGGATACGCTCCGTCTACGTTAAATGCATGGCGGACAGCGTGGTCGGTGAATCTGGGCAGGAGCTTGCCGGAATCCTGCTCGAGGCATGTCCACGCCCTCTGCCATGTGGCCCATCCCCAACTCGTCGGGATCCGGCAAAAGAACGTGGACCCGGCGCCTCTCATCTTCGTGACCGGAAACATATATCCCGAGACCTGCATGACCCGTGAATCTCGTTCGTATCGTTCCAGCGCCTGGTTCATGAATGTTAAGAATCCCGGTGCCACCACGAGGTCATCTTCGAGCACGATCACTCGTCCATAGGCCTGGCACAGGTCGGTCACTCCGCTGATGACCGACGTCGCTAAGCCCATATTGTGCGCCTGCTCATACACATGCAGCTTCGCAAAACCCGTCACGCGGCTGGCGACCTCCCGCACCTCCTCGACGGCGCGAACCGCTGAGGGCTGCTTCGGGCCATCGCTAAAGATGTGCAGTTCACTCGCGCGGGCCAGATCATTGGCCTTTAAGGCTCTGATCGCCCTCGCAAGATGCTCGGGCCGGTTATAGGCGAATATGGCGATCGGAGCGGGGCGCATAGGGCTCCTGTACGACCGGCTAGGCCGACATCGCATGCACAGCGGTGGAGTGTGAGCGCTGTCGATCCACAGTCGCCTGCCGTGCTGCCGTGTCCATCTGTCGACACCAGAGTTCTAGGGTCAGGGCCTTGAAGGATATCGGGGCGCCGGCCTCAGGCGGATAGGGTCCTTTCGCCAGCGCTCGCCCGCTCGACGGACTCAGGATTCCTTTTGACACCAAAAATCCCCCATCGAGCCGAGCGCCGTGAGCTGCAAACAACGCGCGGTGCCATTCATCCAATGGAGGCGTAAAGCCTCGTTTGGGTCGATTCATGACCCAATCGGGGACCAGGTCTTTGACGGCCGAGCGGAACCAGGCTTTGGGGGGAAGCGCATGATCCGGGGACGCCTTTCTCAGTCCGATGACGGTTTCTACCAGGCGATAATCCACGAGCGGCAGGCGGAGCTCGACCGAAGAGGCCATGCTCAGGCGATCACCTTGAGCGATGCCGTTCTCCGCGAGGTACGTCTGGCAAATAAGCTGCGTGATCATGACGTCCAACGAGGGCCATGGCATGTCGCGGGTGAACAACGAATAGGGCTGTCCCGGAGACAGCTGCTCGGCAAAGGCTGGCTCATACAACGCCGGCATCTGTTCATGGACAAGACGAAAATCAGGCGTGAGATCGTAAAACACCGCCTGCTCCTTCGGACTGAGACGATCTCTGGTATAAAGCGTCCATGCCGAGCGCAGGCCGGCGGCTGACTTGATCCACTCCTTGATCCCCCATGGCGACCAGTAGGCGGGAAGGGTGAGCCGCACATACTCATGAAACCTCGGAGATCGTAGCTTTCGTGCCGTCTGTGTGACGGCCTCCCGTACCCACGGATAACCCCAGAAGAGTTCATCCCCGCCATGGCCCTGCAGCATCACGCTCACGCCCTGTGCTTTGGCCGCTCGCATGACGCAATAGTACCCGTACGCTGAAATGTCTCCGATCGGATCATCCGACCAAAAGACCAGCTCGGGGAAAAACGCGGCGAGATCTTCGGAACGGAGTTCCACCTCATGGAACGGCATCCCGAGATGCTCGGCGAAGGCCTTGGCATCCGACCGTTCGTCAGATTGCCGGCGGCCATGATAGCCGACGCTGAACGCCTGCATACTGCCGGGATACTTTCGCGCGGTCATCGCCGCGATCACGCTCGAATCCAATCCACCGCTGAGGGCGATGCCGACGGGAACGTCGGCGCGGATGATCAGCTCACTGATCGTGTCCAGCTCCGCCCGAATCAAGTCGGCTGGATTTCCGGTCAGGGCCGGAGCATCCTCCATCCGCCAGTAACACCGGCGCTCCTGCTTCCAGGTATCTGCATCGATCGTGAGCAGATGAGCCGCAGGCAGCTTCTGAACCCCGCGGACAGGCGTCATCGGTTCCGGCACATAGTTGTAGTGAAAGAACAAATCGAGTGCGGTCGGCTCCAGCTCGAATGGGACGGCGCCGGAGGCAATGAGCGCCTTGAGTTCAGACGCAAAATAGATCACGCCGTTCTGCATGGAGAGATAGAGGGGCTTCTCACCCATCCGGTCACGCCCGAGGACCAAACGCCGCAGACGTGAGTCCCAGAGCGCAAAGGCAAACATGCCCCGCATGTGCTGTACGCATTCCAGGTCGTACTGCTCATACAGGTGGACAATGACTTCGCAATCACTTCCGGTTCTGAACTGATGGCCTTGTGAACGCAGCAAGGCTCTTAACTCGACCGCGTTATAGATCTCTCCATTGGCGACCAGGGCCACCGACTTGTCTTCGTTGAAGAGCGGCTGATGCCCTCCCTTCACATCGATGATGCTCAACCGACGCATGGCGAGGGCGACGGGACCGTCGTGAAAGACACCCTCACCGTCCGGCCCCCGATGGGTTTCCCGGTCGTTCATCCGAAGGACGCGAGACCGCAACTCCGGCGTCAGCGGTTGTGTCGCGATGATTCCGGCTATTCCGCACATGTCAGTGATTCATCGTGATTTTTTGACGGTTCTCATGGATCCCGAGGGATCCTTGACCATCCACTGGCCTGACTCCATGGATAGCAACGAAGCGCTATTTTTGCATCAAAATACACTTATCCCGTCGTGTCTCACTCAACACGAATCCACAGGCCGGATCGACCACGAACGAGGTCTGCCCCTCTCGAGGAATCGAGCCAGGTTCAAGCGCCGATACCGCTGAAAAGCCGGGCCCCGCCGGGCTTTTTCATGGACGATTCGTCTTGTGTCGTGTCTTCGGAAGGTCCTACGAGAGGATCGCGTTCTCAGCACCCCGATCGCCGTCCTTGGACCGGGACTTGGCTTTGAACCAACGGGGGAGTTTGGTGGCCGGATTCCAGGCACGCCGATAGAGGGCTCTGAGTGCTCGACTGTGAAGCCGGGTGCGGGTCTGATGCTCGAACACATACCAATCCGGCCGACGCCATGGCTTCAGAATTCCGGCGGCGACGAGCGCCTCGGCATCGCATCCGGTCTCCGCACAATCTTGCCGCGTCACGTAGTAGGTACCGGCAACAGCCCAGGCCACAGGCAGGACGACGTGTCGCAGGAATGTGCGGCTGAGCACGAGGTAGACGCTTCGATGAATCAATTGCCGCTTCAGGCGCGCGCGAACCCCGGCCGGCGCACAGTCTTCGATAAACCGCCAATGGTCCCGCACGTTGTCCATGGACTTGATCGAGAAGAGGGCGTTCCACGCTTGAGACAACGTCAGCTTGGCAGCCTTCAGGGTGTGCAGACCGGTGGCCTCCACATGCGACCGGATGGCCACCTCGCTGGTCACTCCAAGACGAAACCCATACCGTTTCAACCTGGCAAAAAACTCACAATCGGAGATGTAATGGGGAAAGCGGTCTCCTCTCACATTCCCGGCGGCCCTGATCATGGACAGAGGAACCAGTGTGCCCCGGCCGGACAAGAGATCCACTTCTATCAAGGGTCCGTTCCGAGGATCGATCGAGGTGTTCACGGGAAAGCTGTACGTGTCCCAATCGACAAACTCTCCCGCATCGAGCACGCGAGTGGGATCACGGCTGTCCACGATCACTCCGCACACGGCCGCATCGTGTTCCGATGACACCCGGACGAGCGTTTCGACATAGTGCCGCTCGATGACGGTGTCATTGTTCATCATCAAGAGCATGCCGTGGTCATCGCGGCTCTGTCGGAGGCAATAGTCGATGCCCAATTGCATGGCGCCGCCCCACCACAGTGGCCGTTTGTCCTGAAGGAGCACGACGTGCGGAAAATGTCGGCGCACAACCTCGGGAGTCCCGTCGTCGGACCCTCCGTCGACGACGATTACATGGAGTGGTGCGAACGTCTGTTCGTGGAGACCGTTCAAACAGGCCAACGTAAAGGTGAGCCTGTTAAACACGGGAATGACGACGTAGACCTCCGGCTTGGCGCCGGCGTTGGCCGCCACCCGAGGCGCGTCCCAGACATGCGGGAACACCTTACCCATCTTGGCTCATGGCTTTTTCGAGCACGAACAGCATCGTTCTGCCTCCCTGGCAGGACCGGAATGCCGTCAATTTCTCAGGAAGGAGCGTCCGGAACTCCTCCTCGGTCCAGAAATTCAGATGCCCGACATATTCGTCGACTGCCCCATTGGGGATCGTAATGATGACATGTCCCCCGCTTCGGCAGATCCTGAGCAATTCGCCCAGGGCCTCGGCCGGCTGTTCGAGGTGCTCCAACGTCTCCATGCACAGCACCGCGTCAAAGACCGCATCCTCACAGGCCATATGATAGATGTCGCCAATCAAAAAGTGCCCCGCCGGGACCGCTTCCCGGCTGCGCTTGATGGACGACGAGGAGAAATCCATTCCATACAGCTGCTTGGCCGACCCTGAGGAAGCCAGGGCCTGCAGCACGTAGCCCGGTCCGCAGCCGACGTCCGCGACCCGGCCGTGGAGATAAGGTCCACAGGCCGCAAGCACCTCCCGGTAGAACTCCCGCCGCGCTTCGACCAAATATTCTCCCACCAGTTGATCGGTTTCCCAAAAGTGATCGAACGATTCCAGCGAATTGTCGACGATGGCCTGGACGGAGGAGTCAGGGGGATGCGTGCGGATCCAGCTCGGCCGGGGAATAAATTTGTACTTGCCCTTCTCGACGATCAACGAGTGCTTTTTGTCCACGACGACGTGGTCCCGGAAATCCACGTCGGCAAACACCCCGCCGCGAAGCACACCTTCCCTGTGTCGCGGGATGATGCAGAAATATTCGCCGAACAGGCGGCGAAGGATTTTCTCAACTAAGCGCAACCACATAGTCGAAATCCGTGACGGTCGTGTGTCCGTATTCAAAATAGGAGTGTCCGCTCTGGGGCGGGATCACATTGAAGAGCGCTGCATTTGCAAGGCCTCCGAGATGCACGCCGCGGTCTATCGGAGCGATGGCAATATCCACGCAGAATGATTGGGGGAAGAGCCTCGGCTTGCGGACCGTGATGCTGACGGTGCCGGACCGCTCAAGCCGGTGGATCTTCACATTGTCGTAGCCCTGTCCGCCCGGAAACGCTTCTTCCTGAAAGATCAGCCGCTGCACATCCCTGCCTTCATGGGTCCGGATCCACACCCGGACTTGGGCCGCCTGAGAACGCTCACGCGAAAAGGCGTAGCGGAATTGAATAGTAAAGTCCTGCCCGGCCTCGATGTTCCGGTTGCATGGATCGCCCCCCGCCTGAAACACGCGCACGTCTGAGATCTCGGCTTCCCCTATGCCAATCGCCTTCGGGTGGTGCGGTTGGTCGAGATTGGTCCGGCCGATATCGTCGTAGTACCGTTGAATGCATTCCCGGATGCTTCCCAGGAACACCTGCCGGCCTCGATTCAGCAGCAGACCGGACAGACATAAGCGCTCAATGGCCTGGATGGAGTGCGAGACAAAGATGATGGCCGTCCCTCTCTCGTTCAATGTCAGCACCTTTTCAATGCACTTGTTCTGAAACACGCTGTCGCCGACAGCCAGCACCTCATCGATGAGCAGAAGGTCCGGGTCGGCATGAATCGCGACGGCAAACCCCAGCCGCACGTGCATGCCAGAACTGTAGGTCTTGACCGGCGCATCCAGAAATTCTCCGACGCCGGCAAATTCAACGATGTCATCGAAGCGCTTCTTGATGTCTCTCGTCGTCATGCCGAGCAGCGCACCGTTCAGAAAAATGTTTTCCCTTCCGGTCAGGAGCGGATGAAATCCGGCCCCCAAGGCAATCAACGCCCCCACCCTTCCCCTCACCTCGATCCTTCCCCTATCCGGCTGATAAATGCCCCCCAGCAGACGCAGCACGGTGGATTTCCCCGATCCGTTCGTCCCGAGCAAGCCCAATCGCTCACCCCGTTTGAGTGAGAACGTCACGTCATCCACCGCCCAAAATTCATGCGGGCGGAGGACACCCGGCTCCGCAGACACGCCGATCATGCTCCGGCACACGTCGCGGATCCCGTAGTACATGCTGTGCGGCTGGACGGCGCAAAACTTTTTGCCGGCCCCCGCCACCGATGCCACGCATGGATCGACCATCACACCTTCTCCACCACTTTCTGTTCGGCAATAAAGAACAGTCGCCACGACAGCATGAACAGGCCGACGGCCGCCGCGGCCGACACGGCATATCCCTGCGCATGTCCCATGCTCCCCGCCAGGAGCAAATCGCGAGGCCCTGCCACCAGATAGGTCATCGGATTGTGCCAAATGAGTTGTTGGAGCCGCGGGTCCGAGACATCCGGCGCGTAGATGACGGGCGTGAGGAACATGAGCAGACCGAGCAGTGTCATGGCCACTTTCGTGACGTCATGAACTAGTACGGCAAAGATCGCCACGCACATGCCGAGTCCTGTGCCCAGCAACAGCATCGGGACGAGACTGAGCGGGAACAGGAGAGCGCCCCAGTGGGGCCACACGCCGAACAGCAGGAAAGCCAGCATGAGCACGACCAGGTTCGCCGTGACGGAGACCAGCGCCTGAGCCGCCTGCTGCGTCACCAGCGCCTCATGAGAGAATCTGGCGTGAAGGATCAGACTGCCGTTCGATGTCAGACTCGCGGCCGCCGACGCAAAGAACGCCATGAAGACTCCCCATGTCGTGGCGCCTATCAGGACAAACAGCGGATAGGGAACGCCGGTGTCCCCCGGTGAGAGGACACCTGCGCGGCTCATGAATACCCACGAGGCGATTCCCACCAACGGCGAGATGACGATCCATGCGAGCCCGAGCACAGAATGCTGGGTGGCTGCTAACACATCGCGCCTGAACAGCCGACCGACTAACTCTCTTGACCGCACGAGTCTTGAGGCCATCAGACACCAGCACTGGAGCACTCCCAGGCGGGCTCGTTGCTCAGGTTCGTAGACCATCACCTCCGGCTCATCGGGCATGGGTGCTCGACGCTCGTCGCCGACGCAGGCCTGTCCGGTCGCGGTCGTCATACCATCGCTCCACTGTCACGCAGGCGTTGAAACATTCCGTCGAATCGATGCCGCCAGGTATGGGATGCCATCGCCCGTTTCCGGCCTGCCTCTCGAATGCGCCCTGCAGCATCCTCGTGTGTACCGAAATAAGACAGTTTGTCGATCAGCTCCTCCGAGGTCGTCCACGTTTCAATCTCCTCCCCGAGTGTGTAGTACTCGTCATGACCCGGAGCGCGCTGGACCAGGTAAAAGCCCCCCGACATCGGCACCTCGAAGTCGCGCAACCGGCATTGGAGATTTCCCGAAGGCACGACCCGACTGTCTGCATGCCAGCCGGTATCAGAAAATCCGAGATTGACCTTGCTTGACCGGAAAATGACGGGAAGCGCCTCATCGGAACACGGGGGGTGAAACTCCGGTCCGACCACCTCTGGAAGCGTGCGGCCTCTGGACACTTTGCGGCGGACCGCTTCTACGAGGCTGGACACCCCTTCGGCCCTGAGGCGCGGGACGGCGTAGTGCCGCAGGTCGTGCCAGAGCTTGTAGCAGTCCCAATCGAATCGGTAGGGGCTCGGCGCCGAACTCTGCCAGCCACGTCCATACACGGCTGGTTTGAATCCATGCGTCACGCAATCCGCGATCAGCGCGCGCCGAAACGGGTTGAAACTGCCAACGAAGGAAAGATCATGACTCACATCGGACGCCGGAGCGGCATCGGCACCATACCAATCGGGGTTGGCTGCCATCGGCATCGAATAGATGTTTTCATTGTACGAGGCCAGATCCTGGGCATGAGTCGTCTGTGCGACCGCGAGCAGATCAAAGTAGGGAGCCGTGTTGATCACGCGGTACCACTGAAACGCCATATCGACGTGGTAGTTCACCATCGGCACGTTCAGCTGCCGGAGCTGTTCAGCCGTCTCAACAGTGAGAAAGTCGTCGTAGACCATGCAAAAGATAAAATCGAGCTCGCCCTCGGCCTTGAGCGCGCGGGCCGAACGGACTAATTCCACCGTGAGGTCGTCGCGTTGCTTTCGCCAAAGGCGCGATCCCAAACAGCCCATTCCGCCCGGATACGTGAAGACGCGGAGTTGATCGCAGTAATACCGTCGGAGCGTGTCTAAAAGATTGATCTCGATCCACCGGTCGGGAGGAAGGACGGCGAGTGCTTTCATAAATGGACGAGCGGTTCGAGGGACGCTAAAAGTCTCGTCGCTCGAATATCCGGCAGGCCCCCATGAGGAGCAGCCCGGCATATACCAGGCCATACACGGTCGCGGTCAATTGGTACTCACCGCTCACCATGACGCCCCGGGCTGCCTGCCCCTTGATGTTCAGCCATTCAAGGTTCGGACAGAGGTAATAAATGCCGGACATGATGAGCTCGGTCGCCGCGCTTTTGCTCTTTTCCGCGATGCCCTTCATATCGCCCGTGAGATGCCCGATCACGTAAAACCCGATCGTCATGATGGCGCTGAGCGTTGCGGAACTGAACGTAGAAAAAAACATGGCGAGGGCCGTGACGAGCAGTGTTTCGACCAGCATCAACTGAACCGCCTGAAACAACGACCCATGGATGACATGTCCGCTCAGCCAGATCGTGACGATGAACATGCCGAGCATGATGGCGATGTTCACGCCGATGACCGCCACCAGGCCGCAATATTTCCCCAACACAAACTGCGTGCGGGTGATCGGCCTTGCCAGAATCGTGTACACCGTTCGACGGTCGATTTCTTTCGTCACCAGGCTGATGCCGACGAAAATGGCGATGATGATTCCGATGAGGTTGATGGCGGCCAGTCCGACG
This sequence comes from Nitrospira sp., assembly GCA_036376045.1. GTDB lineage: Bacteria > Nitrospirota > Nitrospiria > Nitrospirales > Nitrospiraceae > Nitrospira_C. Next base: position 28,837 of record DASVBB010000233.1, on the reverse strand, counting down.
TCGTTGACAATTCTGTCCTGCTCCCCGATGGTCAGCGTGCCCAGGAGCACCGAAGCCCCGATCAGCAACAACGCAAAAAAGACGAGATTGTAGAGAATCTTGTCTCTCACGGTTTCGCGAAACGTATTGTGTGCCACGACGAACAGGGTGTTCATGTCATTATTACAGTTTGGTTTGTTCCAGAAAGATCTCCTCAAGCGATCCTTTGTGCGGGATCGCTGAAATCAGCCGCCCGCCTGCCTGGCGAATGGCATCGAGGACCTGTTCGAGCTGGTCTTGGCCGGGGATCACCATCCAACACCGGCTTCCGCGCTGCAACACGCGCTGCGCGGCCTTCTTGATCACCGAATTATTCGCCCCGTCAAGCCCGTCGCACACCACTTCAACGGAACAGGTACTGTCACGACCGACAAGGTCTTCCACCCGTCCGACGGCCTGCATTCTGCCTTTGGCGATGATGCCCACGCGGTCGCAGATCATCTCGACGTCGGAAATGATGTGGGTGCTGAAAAAGACGGTCTTCCCCTGATCGCGAAGGCCCAGGATGATATCCCGCACCTCTTTGCGGCCCACCGGGTCAAGGCCAGACATCGGCTCGTCCAGGACGACGAGCTCCGGGTCATGAAGCATCGCCTGCGCCAAGCCGATCCGCTGCAACATGCCTTTCGAGAATTTCCGAAGACGACGCGTCCTCGCATCACTCAGGCCCACCCTGCTCAACAGTTCGGTAATGCGATGCGGCAACCGAGCCTTCCCCAGTCCTGCGAGGTCGCCGTAGAAGGTAAGAAACTCTTCGGCGGTCAGGTAGTCGTAGAAGTAGGGCGACTCAGGGAGATATCCGATGCGCTCGTGAATGCGCACACTGGTGGAGGGCTCTCCGAGCAGTTCAATGGCACCTCGGCTCGCCCGCATCAGCCCCATCAGAATTTTCATCGTGGTGGTTTTGCCCGAGCCGTTTGGGCCGAGAAATCCGAAGATTTCTCCCTGGCCCACCGTGAAGGAGACATCAGAGAGGACGGTGACCGAAGGTTGCCACGGCCAGGTCGCCTGGTGGGTCTTCGTCAAACCATCGACGGAAATTGCATTCATCGCAAACACCCGCTTCGTGGAGGCCGATGATTCAGCACTGGCTGGCATCATAACAGGGCCTGTGATGGGAGCAAGATTTCACACATTCTCAGCGCATCCGTCTGTTAGCAGTCACCTTCGGCCGTTCGGGCAGTTCGGAGCTCGAGACCGTACCCGTTGTCCGGTCGTACAGATACCGTCCTCCGGACGGCTCCTCGGGAACACGTCGTATGAGACCTGCGTTGACCAGATCCTCCAGTCGAACCGGACGGGTTCCGTGAAGAGTCTGATAGCGCCCAACCGCTTCTTCCAGTAGCACGAGGTCCCGCTCAGTGAGCAAGATCTTCAACCGCTGTTCGATGAGCTGTCTCGTGCTGTCGTCAGACGTGCTTTTGTACGCGGCGGTCAACAGGTCGACGCCCTGCTGCGGCGACTTGGCCGAGGCAAACAAGTTGGCGGCCACGGCAACCAACCCTGGCGGCGCACCAGGCAGCTTGGATGCAGCGGCGATATACTTTGCAGCGTTTGTATCGTCATAGAGCTCGAAGTAGTAGTTGATGCCCAAATAAAACGGCAGCTTCCATTCCGTCGGATTATTCCGCATGCCCTTCAACATCAACTGATTGCTCTCCTCCGGGAGCACGACGAGCGTCGTGAGCGCGAGACCGCCCGCTTCATAGGCCCGCACGAACGTTGGATCCAGGGTCGTGATGATGTCCAAGGCACGATACAGCCAACGTCCACTGGCCTCGGACACCGTTCTTTCCCCCATGACCTGAATGGACCGGATCCAGAGCAGGTCGGCAAGCAATTCGCGGTGCCCGAGCGAGGCGATTCGCAAATAGTCTGCGTCCGGGAGGTACATGAGGTCGTCCAGCTTCTTTTCGACTCCCTGCCAGCGCGCCATGTTGAGCTGAAGCGCGATGAGCATGGCCAGGCCGAGGAGACCGGATCCGACGATGCCGAGCTGCCGCGTGACCGCCGTCATCGGGGAGTCTCCATGGCCAGTGCTCTGGCGAGCGGATACAGGTCGACGTGAAGAAATTGCCTGTCGAGCTCGTCGACGGCTTGAGACTCGTAGGTCGATTGCAATGTTTTCAAGTTCTGGAGCTCCTGTCTGTACTCACCGGGACGTCCCTGTTTGAGTCCAAGCTCCGCAAGCAGCGCCCGGCCGGGGAGGTAGTTTGGTTCATAGCGTGTGGCTGTTTGCAGCAAGTCGATGGCGCTGTCGGTCCGCCCGTCCGCCAGATACAGTTGCGCCAGTTCAAAATAGTTGAATGGCGAATAGGGATCGGCGTCGATGGCTTGGGCGTAGAAGGTTGAGGCCTTTGCGAGGAGAGCAGTTTTCTGCTGACGAAATTCCGGACGATCAGCCATGAGCGCATAGATGGTCCCAAGCCGATAGGGAAATCGCGCATCCAACCTGTTGAGCTCTCGCGCAATCGATTCTTCTTCACCGGCGTAGATGAGCCATTGCGGATCATCGGTCTCATGAAACAATTCCACGGCAGTGCGCGCGATCGAGTCATGATAGCCGGTGGTCCCGGGATCAATCGTCGCCGCGCGTTCATACCACTCCATGGCGCCTTGGTATCTGCCCTGACTGGCCTCCTGCTTTCCGAGCTCATGCGCATACCATGCGGCGGCCGGCTGAAGAGAGAGTGTCGAAAGGACGAGGCCGCCCGCCACGACACACGCCAGTCGCCCGCGGCCATAGAGAAACGGCACCCCTCGCCAGCGAAGCCACGAAGGATGTGCGGTCTCACAGAGGCGATGGACCAAGGCAGCCGACGCGAGCAGGACGATGACCAGCGCGGGCTCATGAAAGACAGAGTCCATCCCTGCATGCAGCAAGAGAAACACCACCACGCCGGCACATCCAATAAACAGCCCGCTCTCATGGGTTGTCCGTTGTGCCAGCCAACTGCCCAACGCCTCCCGACACCAGATGCCGATCATGAGCAGGAACAATCCCATTCCCACGATCCCGAGTTCGTTGAGGAGTTGAAGGTACTCATTGTGCGCGGATTCGGCGCGTTTGCGGTAGTGAACGATGTTGGCTTCGATGGGGAAGCGATCCTGAAACGACCCATACTTATACATCGCCAAGCCCAGCCCCAGAGGATGATCGAGAGACCGGTTCAAGGAATTTTTCCAGATATCGAGACGAGTGTACGCATACGGGTCGTGTGAGGAGACATCCACGATTCGCTGGCGGAGAGGATTCGGGACCACCGCCCCCACGATCACCGCGATGACAAGGACCGCCATCACTACTTTCCCAAAGCGGAGTGCGCCCATGAGAAGCACCACCGCGAGCAATGCCACCAATGCGCCTCGGGATTGCGCAGTGACGAATGCCGCGGCCGCAATGGCCGAGCTGGTGCCGACCAGCACGCGGCAAGACGGACCATGGATGCCTGGAGCGGTGAAGAATAATAGGCCGAGTGACAGGACCAGCACGGCGCCTTCATAGGCGGCGAAGAAGTTGGGGTTGAAGAATGTTCCCGTTGCGCGCTCGGCACCAAGCCAGAGAAATTGGACGAGCCCCAGCACACCCTCCATCGCGCCCATCGTGAGCAGCACCCACACGAACGTCCGGCGATGCTCCTCCAATGTCAACGACTGCCTCGCCATGAGAAACACCGCTCCGTACAGCAATAAGGTGAGGAACCACTGCGCGCTTGCGGTTTTGTACGGCGACCACAACAGGCTCAGTCCGGCCCACGCCAGAAATGTGACTGCCGGCGGCCCGATGCTGTTTCCTAAGAGGTGAAGCGAGCCGGCTTTCAGGCGATCGATCAGCCACACCACCACCGCGCCAATCATGACCCATCGCATCAGGAGCATGGGCACTTGGGTGGTCCCTCCATCGATCAATGGAGAAAAGACGAGCAGGAAGACCGTGCTCACAGGGGCCGCCCATGCGAGCGAGGAACCGGTGTCTCGGGCTGGAGATGGAGACTCATCCCAGACGCGAACCCCGCACGCTATGGAGTCTGGAAGTCGTGGATACATGGCGGCTTGAAGGTTATCTGCTTACGGTACGAAGGAGGGTCTATTCTGTCAAACAATTGTTCGACTTCATCACCAGAAACAACGAGGGAGGGAACCGGATGGCTCCCTCCCTTCGTTCAGCAATCAGACTTGCTGAATCACCCGACGACGTTATGTCGCATCCGACACGTCATTCTTCGGGTTGACCAAGGCTCTGACGTCGTTGATGTACCACTGATCGCAAGCCACGTCTCCGTCGATGTTTCCGTTCGCGCCCGCCGTGAAGCCCGACGGACTTGCCGCAACGGTGTTACCGATGTTCGGAGCGGTCGTCACGTTACACGGCGCAGTCGCCGCTGAGCTTCCGGTAAAGGCAGTCGGGGTACCGGGGCCGGCGCTGGTTCCGACCGCAAACCAGAAGGAGTATCGCGGCGTACCGGAAGGCTGCCACCCGATCTGACCAATCAGGCCGGGCACATAGGTCTGAGGCGTCACCTCAGCCTGATAGGCCACAGCCGACGTGAAGATCGCACCCAAGCTCACCTTTGCCTCCGATTGCTTCGACTTCGCCTGATAGGCGATGAAGTTCGGAATGGCGATCGCCGCCAAGATGCCGATGATCGCGACGACGATCATCAACTCTATGAGCGTAAAGCCCTTTTGCCCCTGCACTCGTGTAAACATGCTCTCCCTCCTTGTTAAAAATGACTGCGCTGACGTCCGTATTCCAGGCTCGGTAATCCTTGCCTTGAGCACCGTCTGTGCTCGCTGCTGGCTGAGGGTAAAGCACCTTCCATGCCGGTTACCGTTCTGAACAGCGCTTCAATGTTTTCGACAACTTAGACTCCAATTGACGAAACTGGCCTCCGGATCGGATACAGCCACGTACCGCTTCCTGATGCTATGAGTCAAAAATTGGCACCGGTGTCGGTTGCTGTCCCGTTCGTCTTGGGCGCTCTGAACGTCATCAGAATGCACAGAAACACTCCAAGAAACGAGAGACCGGCGCCTTCGAATAGAAAAGGGGTATGAAAGACGAAATGAAGTGTTTGGTCTCCGGGCGGGACACGTACAGCCCTGACCAGACCGTTGGCACGAAGGATGGTCAATGGGCGTCCGTCATCCAACGTCGCGTGCCATCCCGGAGCATACGCATCCAGCAGAATGAGAACGGAAGGCTTACGTGTCTTTACTTTCAACACCACCTCTTCCTCCTGGTATCGCTCCAGGCTGACTTCTGGATCGTACGGTGCAGGATTGCTGTTCTCTTCGCTCGCCACGCTTTCGTCGCTCTCAATGATGTCGATGTGGCCATCGATAAAATCCTGGCGACCGACCAATTGGCTCATCTTCACTCGGGACCCAACCAGTTCGGGATGCGGCGAGAGGTACGCACGGGGCTTGTGTTTGACCGGATTTCGCGCCAGCGAGAGATCGTAGTCCGGAAGCTGAGCAATCACCGACCCCGCAAAGCGCGCATGTTGGAATCGATGGCTCCGCCCGATGAAATAGCCCACGTTGTACCTGGCGCTCAGCAATGGATTGGGATGATCTTCCAGATACGTGGCCTCCGGCGGGAAACCCGGTAAATAGACCTGGGCGGATTCGATGCGATAGGAGGCGTTATGCTCGGCGCTCAGCACCTGCTTCATAACGATCGACGTCAACGCCCGATCGTCGAGACGACCGGCGAGTTCTCCGGGAGCCATCAACGCCGCATCGTGGAGAGACAGCACTCTGACTCGATCATCAGTGTCGGGGCCTCTCTCTTTGTGGATGGCCTCGGCAAAGAGCGGTGAGAACGTTGCTGCTTCGGACGGCCCCACGAGAATTGCACGAGCATTGACGCGCCAGAGATCCAGCGAGGAGAAAAGGACCAACGCAATCAACGCCGTATTCATGGCAATCACGTCCCGCCTCAGGACGTAGAGGAGCGCGGCCATGCCCAGCATCACCAGCGCTCCATAGAGGAGGGGAAGCGCAAATGCCGACTCGAATACACGCACAGTCTCTTCTGTGAGCCCAGACACCGCCGCCCACTGGGCTTGTGCCCCAATGCTCGAGACCCAAAGGAGTGTGGCAATCAGACCTCCCAGCAACCAAAAGAACGCCGACCGTTCGCGGGATTTCATGACATCGATCCCCGCCCCCGTAAACAGCGCCAGCACAAACGTCACGATCGACATGAGCCGTTCGGGATACCGAAATGCCGACCAGAGCGGGAAATACGTGTAGAACAGGTCGTACAGCCTTCCGTACTTCCCCAGGGCAAGCAGCAGCGTGATTGCTCCCAGGATGGCTACCGGCCGAAGGTCACGCCGTCCTCTGATGCCTTGCCAAGCAAGACCAGCCGCGATGGTGCCTAGATAGAGCGATTCCGCCCAGAGACCCGAGCCGGCAGTTCCAGCATTGTCACTGCCATACAACACCGACGCGACCTTGGCCTCGCTCCAGTCGCCTCCGACCGGCCCGATTAGCATCGCCAGTAACCGGAGTGGATGCAGCGACCAGTAGGAGGCGTCACGGTAAAACGAGCCTGAATCCATCCGATGACTTTCATTGAAGACGACCCATGCCGGACCGAGCTGGATCGATGCCAGGAGGCCCGCAAGAGCCGCCATGGCCATGACGGTCGCACAATGGCTCCAGGTCGATTTCGTGCTCCGCACCACGGCCCACGCGAGCGCCACAAATCCGTAGTAATAGCCGGTCTGGATATCTCCGTGCAGCAGCACGCTCGCCCAGACAATCGCTCCGATGACCAGCCATCTTCCTCCCTCATGAAAGGCCCGATGGAGGCTGCCGCAAAACAGAGGAAGCAGGCAGAACGAATAGAAGTACACGATGTTCTCTGTGAGCGAACAGGCATATCCGGAAAGAATGAACGTCAACGCGGAGCCGACCGCCGCAATTCGTGAATAGCCGAGGGTCCGCCCCAGCCAAAACATGCCGCTCACGCCAATCAAGCATGACAAGAGCACAGACGTGCGATAAGCATCGTGAGGAGAAAGCACCGCGTACAACGCGGTGAACGGATGGAACATGCCCGTCACGGGTATGCTGAGGAAGGGACGGCCCAACCCCTCATAGGGAAACCACTCGGGCAGATGCCCGCTCGCCAAGCGATCGACGATGTACTGCTTAATGGGAGGGAAGAAGAGAAATGCGTCCCGCTTGATGAGAATGCGGCCGGGCATCCACAATTCCCAGTAGGCCAACAGCACCACTCCCCATAGCGCTGCCAGACAGTAATAGTCTGGGCGACCCAGTTTAGTATCTGTGGACGTCACCATTTGCCCTATGCCCGAGAGTCGTCCAAATCTCGCAAAGCGCTCGGAGATGTTCGTCTTCAGACGTGATGCATGAGTCGCTGCGCGGGGGAGCAGTAGCGAGAGTCAGTGTAGCAGGAAAGAAAGTGATGGCAAGGAAATGACCGGTTCGCCGCGGGTTATTGCGCGACCGGGAGAGGAGTTTTCTGGCCGGCCACTCTGCGCTTGGCCTGCTGGATCCGCTCTTCCTGGGCGGGATCGCCCATGCCTTGTTCGCGGAAGCGATCCATCAGCTTCAGGTTGGTCGGATCAAGTTCCAGCGCATGCAGCCAGGCTTCCCGGGCATCGGAGAGCCGTTGTTGCTTGGCGTAGATGTCCCCAAGATGCTCGTAGATGACCGGATCGTCGCCCACGAGGGCAGCGGCCCGCTTCAATTCGACGAGTGCCTCCGACAGTTGTCCGGATTTGAAGAAGGCCCAGCCGAGGCTGTCGATGTAGTAGCCGTTCTCCGGCTTGAGCGCGACGGCCTGCTTGGTGAGTGAGATGGCCTGGTCGATCCGGATGCCCCGGTCCGCATAGCTGTAGCCGAGATAATTGAGGGCGTCCGCGTGATGAGGATCAAGCGTGATGGCGGTCTCCATCGCCTTCACCACGTCATCGAAGCGGTTGAGCTTGTCGTAGGCCGTCCCGAGATTGAAGTAGAGGTCCGCATTCTTTGGATTGTGGCGGAGTCCCTCCAGAAACACTTCCGCCGACTTGTCGTACTGTTCCTGCTGCAGGTAGGCAAGCCCCTGGACGATGTGGGACTCCGGCTGCTTCGGGTTGAGGGCGATGGCCCGGCCCAGATGTTCGTTGGCTTCGGGAAATTTCTTCAGACGATAGTACAACACCCCCAAATGCAGGTGTCCCTCATAGAAGCTCGGATCGAGCTGGACGTTGAAGGTATAGGTCTCGAGCGCCTTCTGCGTGTCTTTCGATTCCTCATAAATGTAGCCAAGGTAGTCTCTGACTTTTAACTCCGCCGGACGGGCCTTGAGAATTCCGTTCAGACGATCGATGGCCTGCGCATATTCCTTTTGTTCGCCATGGATGAGCGCCATCCGCAACTGTGCATCCAAATCTGACGGATCCTCGGCGATCAGCTCTTCAAGCTCTTTTCTCGCCCCCTGATAATCCTTGGCATCGACGTAGATCCGCACGAGCTGATGACGGATCTCACGGTTCCGGGGATTCACTTGCTGAAGATACTTCTTCAGCACCGCGATCGCCTGATCTTTGTCGTGCCGGGCCTCGTGCATGGAGGCCAGGGCCAGATACGCCGGCTCAAACGCCGAGTTGACCGTGATGGCCCGCTCAAAGCTTGCGATGGCATCATCCACTTTTCCTGTTTCGAGCAGGATGCGCCCCAGGTGGTAATGCCCCACCGCATTGTCCGGTGAGCGGGCGATGCCACCCCGCATGGCCTGCTCCGCCTCCGCCGGACGCTTGAGATTCAGCAGCAACAGTCCTTTGGAAAAGTAGGCTTCGCTGGATTCCGGCTCCAGCTCGATCGCGCGATCCAACACGCTCAGCGCCTTCTCGCTCTTGCCCGCGCCGGCGAGAATCACCGCGATATGGGTCAGCATGCGTGCATCGTCGGCCTGCCCGTCCGCAACTTCCTCCGCATACCGGAGCGCGTTGGGCATGTCCCCGAGTGAAAAATGCAGGCTCGCCAGCCGGGCCTTCACCGACAAGGCCGTAGGATCGGCTTTCAACGCCGCCTGATATTCCTTGAGCGCCAGTTCGGAGTTCTGCGCGAGTTCCGCTTGGTACCCCAGCATGAAATGGTAAGCGGCAGTCGCATCTGCAGGGCGGGTCGCGGACGCCGGTTTGGACGCCTCCCCGACTTCTGCCGATCGCGCCAGCTTTGCGGGCTGAGTCGACGCACAGGCCACGAGCATGCTGACGGACAACAGCCCGCACACGCCTGGCACGGATCGTCCACCGACCGCGGCGCTACGACGTCCCTTCACTGTCATCGGGCGATTCATGAGGTGAGCCAAGAACACTCAACGATTATACGAAGCGGTCATAGCAGGGTCAAACGACTTCACTTTTATCGAGACTTTCGAACTTGGCGTATCGGTCATGGAAGAACAGTTCCTTTTTTCCAATGGGACCGTTGCGATGTTTACTGACGAGAATGTCTGCAATTCCCTTGCGTTCCGAGTTTTGATCGTAGACGTCTTCGCGATAGATGAACATCACGACATCGGCATCTTGCTCGATCGCACCGCTCTCGCGGAGATCGGCCAGCATCGGAATCGGCGGTTTTCTGGCCTCGACGGCGCGACTGAGCTGCGAGAGCGCAACCACCGGGACATTCAACTCTTTCGCCAGCGCCTTGAGTGACCGGGAAATGTCGGAAATTTCCTGTTGGCGGGATTCGGCGTCGCTCCGTCCCTGCATCAGCTGCAGATAGTCCACGATCAGCAAGTCGAGTCCCCGCTCTGCCTTCAACCGTCGGGCCTTGCCCCTCATTTGCTGGACGGTGATGCCGCCCGTATCGTCGATATAGATGGGGGCCTGCTCGAGGCGGCCGGCGGCTTCCGCAAGACGCCACCAATCCTCCTTCTGGAGTTTGCCGGTGCGGAGAGCGTGGGAATCGACGCGCGCTTCCGAGCTCAGCATGCGCAACACGATCTGTGGTTTCGACATTTCGAGGCTGAAGATGCCCACCGAGGTGCCGGCATGAAGCGCCGCATGGGTGGCCATGCCCAACACCAAACTCGTCTTCCCCATACTCGGCCGCCCGGCGATCACCACGAGGTCGGACGGTTGAAGCCCTGCCGTGATGTCGTCGAGGTCGTAATATCCGGTCGGAACACCCGTCACGTGCTCTTTTCGCTTCGAGAGCTTGTCGACCAGATCGAGACTCTCCTTGATAATGGCATTGATCGGGCTGAACGAACGATCCAGCTTGCCTTGGGCGATGCTGAAGACCGAGCGTTCGGCAAAGTCGAGCAACTCATCGATCGGCGCCGTCCCTTCATAACCCCGTGTCAGCACTTCGGTCGAGGTGTGTAACAACTCACGTAACAAGGCTTTGTCGCGGACGATTTTGCTGTGGTATCGGATATTGGCCGAGCTCGGCACGATTTGCACCAGCTCGGCCAGATAAGCGGCGCCGCCAACGGCTTCCAGCTCGCCTTGGGCCTTGAGACGTTCGGTCAGCGTGATGTGATCGATGACCTCACCGGTCTCGGACAGCTCGAGCATGGCGCGATAGATTTTGCGGTGGGCGGTCCTGTAGAAATTTTCTTCGACGACCAGCTCCATGGCTTTCGCCATCGCCTGGTTGTCCAGAAGCACAGCGCCCAGTATGGACTGTTCCGCTTCCACATTTTGCGGAGGCAGGCGCGGTTGCGACAGATCAATACCCGGCATGGATTTCACCTCGAGGCTCCCCGGCGCTGACGCAATCGTCCTGAAGACAGGAGCGCTGCGCGTGACAGCTTTTTCATCACCGGCCGATGCGGACGTCCGTTCTGCGGTGTGTCCTGGGCCACGCGTTCGAACAAGGCGACATGGTCCTGATCCATTCCCGGCGCTCCCACCACGACCAACGCTTCGGCGCCTTGCGCCTGCGCGGCCGCGAGCGCGTTCGACACGAGCGTCTGCTCGCCCCCCTTGACCAGCAGTTGAGCCACGCGGCGATGACCCTGCCGTAAGGTCTTGGCCAGCTCGATCACCGCACGCGTCGATCGTCGCGGACCCGCCACCACGTAGTCGATCCGTGGACCATCGGTGCCGGCTTGTGGAAGCTCCACCGCCCGGAACAGATGATCCACATCCAACGCAAAACCGGTGGACGGAAGATCCCGGCCGAAGCGGCCGATCAGATGGTCGTAGCGTCCCCCGCCGCCCAACTCGGCGCCGACGCCGGATGCGAAGACATCGAAGACGACACCATCATAGTAATCAAATCCGCGGAATTCACCAAGATCGAGCAGCAGCCTGTCACGGTGACCGGCGGCACATAAGAGCTGATACAGCTGGGAGAGCCGATCGAGCGGCGCCAACAGTGCCGGATCGCCGGCGGCCAGCACGCGGCCTCGCGCCAGCACGGCTTCCTGCCCGGTCAGTTCCGGCGCCTCCCGAATGGCCTTGGCCGCGGATTTGGCGATGCGCTCGCCGGCCAGCAGTTCTTCGAGCCGCGGCAGATCTTTCTTTGCCGCCGCCTGCTCGGCACGCTTCTGCCCCTGGGGCGAAAGCCCGGAGCGCGTCAGCAATCCTTTGATGAATCCGACGTGTCCCAGCGCGATCGTAAACGAACGCAGACCGATCGCTTGGAGACATTCGATGAGCAAACTGATGATTTCATAGTCGCCGGTCACATCGTCCACGCCGACCAGTTCGGCGCCGACTTGGAAGATTTCCCGTCCCCGCCCCGCGTGTTCGGGCTCGTACCGGAAGACCGACGTGCGATAAGAGAGGCGCTGCGGGATCACCTCGCCGGTCAGGCCCATTCCAATGGTCCTTGCCACCTGGGCTGTCGCGTCCGGGCGCAGCAGCAGCGTCCGTCCTGTCGTGCGATCAATGAACTGGTAACAGGTTTCCAGCAGCTCGGCTTCCAGGCCTGGGGCCAGCACGTCAAGGTATTCAAAGGTGGGGAGGATGATCTCGTCGTATCCCCAGCTCGACACTTGCTCGAGCAGTCGTGCCTCGAGGTGGCGGACCTGTTTGGCGGCATGAGGCAAAATCGTCGCCATCCCCACAGGGACGAGCGAGCGCTCGCGCGACGAGAGAGCGTGCCCCGGGACGGGGCGCGGCTTCGGAGGAGCAGTCGTCATGATGAACCGCTGGAGCGTGCGAATGTTTCGGCGTGAACAGTCCTGACTTGGAACATTCAGGCTTGGATCTTATGAAAGCGCAGCAACTTTGACCGACAGAATGTCTTTGCTCGATTTAATGGTGCTCAGGACGTCACCGGGAAACGCCTGATCGGAGCCGATAATCAACAACGCATTGCCTCCGCGCTTCTCGAGCGCGCACTGCATACGGACGATGTTGATACTGTTGTCTCCCAGCACCTTTCCCACCATCCCGATGACCCCCGGCCGGTCGATATTGTGGATGAACAGCATGTGGCCTTCCGGCACCACCTCCACCTTGAACTGGTCGATCTCGACGACACGCGGCTCCTTCTTATGGTAGAGCGTGCCGGCGACGAGATGCGACTGCTTGCCGGCCTCGACCCGCACCCGGATCAGGCTCGTGAAATCTCCGGCGTCGGTGCTCTTGACCTCTTTGACTTCGATGCCGCGCTCCTTGGCGACGATGGGGGCGTTGACGTAGTTGACCGGCGCTTCCATGATCGGCGTCAGCAGACCCTTCAACACCGCAATCGTCAGTGGCGCGATGGAGAGATTGGTCACATCGCCGCTGTATTCGACCGTCACCCGCTCGAGGCCGCCTTCGCAGAGCTGCGTTTCCAGCTTGCCCAACTGCTCCGCCAGAGAGAGATAGGGCTGCAGCCGCGGCAGCAGTTCGGGCGAGACGGAAGGAATGTTGACCGCCCCGCGCGCGATGCCCTTGGTGAAATAGTCGACGATCTGCTCGGCGATGCCGACCGCCACGTTTTCCTGCGCTTCCGCCGTTTGCGCCCCGATGTGCGGCGTGCAGATGAAATTATCGAGCGTCAGCAGCGGATGGTCGGCTTTGACCGGTTCTTCCTCGAAGACGTCGAAGGCGGCCGCGGCGACGCGCTTGGTCTTGAGCGCTTCGAAGAGATCGCCCTCGTGAATGATGCCTCCGCGGGCGCAGTTCACGATCATGACACCCGGCTTCATCGTCGAGATGGACTGGGCGTTGATGAGATTTTTCGTTTCAGGCGTCAGCGGCGTATGCACGGAAATGATGTCCGCCCGCCGGAACAATTCGGGGAGTCCGGCCATTTCCACGCCCATCTTCTCCGCCCGATCGGCCGCCAGGTAGGGATCGTACGCAATGACGCGCATCCCGATGCCTTGGGCCAGCTTGGTCAGGTGGCTGCCAATCTGTCCGACCCCGACGATGCCCAGCACCTTATTGAAGAGCTCGACGCCCATGAATTTGTCTTTTTCCCACTTGCCCGCCCTGACGGACATCGTCGCCTGCGGGATGCGGCGGCTCATGGCGCAGATCATGGACATCGTGTGTTCGGCGGTCGTCACCGTGTTGCCGCCCGGCGTATTCATGACGACGATTCCGCGGCGCGTCGCCGCCGGCGTATCCACATTGTCGAGACCTGAGCCGGCCCGGCCGACGACTTTCAGCTTGTCAGCAGCGGCAATGAGCTCTTCCGTCACCTTCGTCCCCGAGCGCACGATGAGACCATCGGCATCCTTGATCTCCTTGAACAGCTCGTCCTTCGGCATCTTGGATTTCACCACGACGGCGAAGCCGGCCTGCTCGAGAAGCTCTACGCCCTGTTTCGAGAGACTGTCGCTGACCAGAATCTTCATGAGGACCTGCCTACCTTGCCTACTTGGCCATCAAAAGTTCTTGTGCTTTCGCCACGCCGCTGCCGAGCTTGACCGGATGGCCGAGCCCTTTCAGCACCATCTCCGTTGCCGCGACCGCCGTAATGACATCGAACCGGTCCGCGTAGCCCATGTGGGACAACCGGAAAATTTTGCCCTTGAGGTGATCCTGCCCACCGGCTGCGGTGATGCCGTACTGCACCCGCAGATTCTTATACACGGCCTGGCCGTCGACCCCATCGGGCGCCGACACCGCCGTGAGCGCGTCGCTGGGCGATTCCTTGGGGAAGAGTGCGAGGCCTGCAGCCTGCATCCCTTCGCGCATGGCACGGGCCAATTGCCCCTGGCGGGCGAACACTTTTTCCAGACCTTCCGCCTTCAGCATCTTGATCACTTCCTGCAAGCCGATGATGAGCGACACAGTCGGCGTAAAGGCTGTCTGATTCTTGACCTGATTCTCACGTTCCTTTTTGAAATTGAAATAGAAGGCCGCGTTCTTGGCTTTCTCTGCATGCGCCCACGCCTTCTCGCTGACGCTCACAAATGCCAGCCCCGGCGGCAGCATCAGGGCCTTTTGCGAGCCCGTGATCACCACATCGAGACCCCAGGCATCCGTCTTGATATCGAACACTCCGAGGGCGGTGATCGCATCGACGACCAGGATTGTCTGGTCATGCCCCTTGACGATCTCTCCCAGGGCTTTTACGTCGTGCGAAACGCCTGTCGAGGTTTCGCTGGCCTGGACGTAGACGGCCTTGATGGCGGGGTCCTTCTTCAGCGCGTCGGCGACCAGCTGCGGATTGATGGCATGGCCCCATTCGACCTTGAGTTCGGTCACTTGCACACCGAACGTCTTGCAGATTTTCCCCCATCGCTCGCCGAACTTTCCGCCGTTGATGCACAGGGCCTTGTCGCCCGGGGACAGGAAATTGGATACCGAGCCTTCCATCCCACCCGTGCCGGACGAGGCCAGCATCAACACGTCGTTTCTGGTTTGAAACAGCCACTTCAACCCTTCGCGGGCTTCAGCAAAGATAGGGTCGAATTCGGGGGCCCGGTGATGGATCATCGGCCTGGCCATCGCGAGCAAAACCTCGGGGGGGACAGGCGTCGGACCGGGGGCTAGCAGGTACCGCTTGAGCATTGACGGATCCTCCTGAAATGGAAACGTGCGAGTGGGTTAGGAAGGGGCGACGATACCACCGCCTTCCGAAGAGTGTCAAGGCAACGGTCCGCGCATTTTCGCTCGGTTTTTCGCCCTCGATACCATCGACAGCCGGCGGCTCCGAACCGATTCGCACAGGCCGTCTGCTACCAAAGCAGGACCTCATCCCCCCTGCAATTTCTTGACAACTTTCCTAACCATAGATAGTCTAACGACACAGATGATGCTTAGGCGATTCCATAGGACGTCGAGTGAGAGAAGCTTTTCATCGCAGCGAATGCTCCTGGTCGCCCTTTTGTATCTTGGAGCTTCTACAGGAATTTCCGTGGCGCTGGCCGAGACCCAGCCCCCGGGACAAGTGGCCGAGGCGCCTGTCGGTAACCCGTCCGACGAACCGTCGGTGGATCCGGCAGATGAACCGGACGCCAATCTCGTCCCTGTCGAAACCGAGCTTCCTGCAGACGCGCAATCACGCGCACAACCTGAAAGCCGCGTACCCCGAGCCGAAGACCTCCTGACGGTGACCCCGCCCCAGCAGTCGCCGGCGTCCCGCTTTACCGATGCCTTCGACGCTCCCGCTGAGACGGCGCAAACCGCGCAGCCGGCCGGAGGCCAATTGGATGCCAGCGAACTCTATAACGTACCTATCGTCATGGACTCCTCGGTGCAGGGCCACATCCGCTACTTCAACACCTCCATTCACAACCGGTTCGAGCAGTGGCTGCTGCGGTTGAGCCGATACCGGCCGCTGGTCGAAAACATTTTCGCCGAGTTCCATTTGCCGAGCGATTTGGTGTTTCTCTCACTCGTCGAGAGCGGATTCAATCCCTATGCCTACTCGCGGGCCAAAGCGACGGGTCCGTGGCAATTCATGAAAGGCACGGCCAGGATGTACGGGTTGCGTGTCGATACCTATGTCGACGAGCGGCGGGACCCGATCAAGTCTACGGTCGCCGCAGCGCGGTATCTGCGCGACCTGTATGACCTGTTCGGCGCTTGGCCGCTGGCGATGGCGGCGTACAATGCCGGCGAAGGCAAGGTCATGCGGGCACTGCAGAAGGCCCAGGCGGAAAGCTTCACCGATATTTCGAAGACCCGTTTGATCAGGCGTGAGACCAAGGAATATGTGCCGCGGTTCATGGCGGCGACCATCATTGCCAAAAATCCCGATCGCTACGGCTTCCCTCTAGAGGCCAGTGCGCCGCATCAGTTCGAAGAAGTGATCGTCACCCGCCCGCTGCATTTCCACGCCATCGCGAATGCGACCGGCGTGCCCTTTGCAGAACTCAGACTGCTGAATCCCGAGCTGCGCCGTGACGCCACTCCGCCGGGCGATGAGGCCTATCTCCTGAAGGTTCCTGTCGGCACGAAAGCCAAGGTCGAACAGTTGCTCGACCGCGTTCCGACTTACAAGTTCCCGGCCCTCCCGAAGTCGCAACTCGCCACGGCCGACTCTGCCCGCTGGTATAAGGTCCGTGTGGGAGATACCCTCGAAAAGGTGTCTCGCCGTTTTCGCGTCCCCCTGAAAACCCTCAAGACCAGAAACAACCTCACCGGCCCCACCATCAGGCCGGGCGACTTCCTCGTCATCCGTTAGTCTTCGAGACAAGGCGATTGAAATCGATCCCGACCGCCCTGACGCTGGCGGCGAACGGAGCGTTACGGCTTTTTGCTGGGCTTTTTGGCAGGGGTGGACGGAGCCGGCGGCGGAGGCGAGGGAGACGCCTCTTTTGATTTCACGTCGAGCACCTTCGTTCTGATGGTCGCTTCGCTCGTGAACGGCGACGTCGGATAGGTCTTGATCAGTTCCTGATAGTGCGCGATAGCCCCTTCCGGGCGCGATTGGGACTCCTCGAGACGCGCCAACTCGAACAACGCCTGATCCTTGAGCAGCGCCCCAGGACTGTTCACGATTGCGGTGAACGCCTTGGCTGCCTGTTCGCGGTCGCCTTTCAAGAGGTAACTATAGGCCAGCCGCTGCTGCACGAGTCCTCCGAGCGCGGGATTCCCCCCGTACAACACCATGAAGCGTTGATACGTATCGATCGCCCCCGGCAGATCGTTGGCCTGGGCTTGCAAGTTGCCGAGATGAAACATCGCCAATGGCGCAGCGGCCGTCCGGGGATATTGCTCCACGACTTCGCGATATTTGGCCGTCGCCTGCTTCAGGAGATCGTCGGCGTTTTTCGGATCGCCCGTCGACCGGACCATGAGCAGGCGGGCCGCTTCGCGCTCGAGTTCCTGCGCCTTCTCAGACGCTTGCCGGTCCATCCAGAACACTCCACCGACCGCGGCGATCGCAAGCAGCAGCACGGCAAGCCCGACGAGCACCGGACGCCGGTATTCCTGGAGCCGGTGAAGTTGGTGTTCCAATCCACTCAGCAGATGGGCTTCATCGACCTGAAGGGTCTTTGCGGGAACTTTGATGCGGTACGTCATCGATATTCAGGTGACCGGGGCGAACCCATTTCCTCAAGCTGTCCTCGCGCCTTATACTAAGATCGTTGCGAGCTTGTCAATGCAAACGCTCCACATGAAGGATATCGATGACGCTGCTGCTCTCAATACCTTGTGCCGTCCATGTTTGAAGACTATCTTGCCGAATTGGCTGCGAAGCATCTGACCCGACGGTTGCTGCCGCTCGATTCAGGCACCGGCCCCGTCGTCCGTCTGGGCGGACGCGACGTGCTGCTCTTCGCTTCGAATGATTACCTGGGCCTGGCCCATCACCCTGAAGTGGTAGAGGCTGCCGTACACGCCACGCAGACCTATGGAGCCGGAGCGGGGGCGGCGCGACTGATCTCGGGTTCCCTGCCTCCGCATCAACAGCTAGAACACGCTCTCGCTCAGTTCAAAGGCAGCGAAGCCGCGCTGACGTTTGGCTCCGGCTATCTCGCGAATATCGGAGCGATTCCCGCACTCATCGGCGGCGGCGGGTTGATCCTCGCGGACCGACTCTGCCATGCGAGCTTGATCGACGGGTGCCGGTTGAGCGGCGCCGATGTGCGGATCTATCGCCACAACGACATGGCGCATCTCTCGGCGTTGCTCGGCAAGCGACGTCAGGGACGCCGGACGCTGATCGTGACGGACGGGGTTTTCAGCATGGATGGGGATCTCGCGCCGCTTCCAGAGCTGGCCACCCTTGCGGAAACGTACGAGGCCGATCTCTATGTCGATGATGCGCACGGCACCGGCGTCATGGGATCGCACGGGCGCGGAACGGTCGAGCACTTCGGTCTCGAAGGACGGATTCCGCTGCAGATGGGAACCTTGGGCAAGGCGCTGGGCAGCAGCGGAGCATTTATCGCCGGGTCAAACCATTCGGTCCAATATCTGCTGCACCGCTGTCGCTCGTTCATGTTTGCCACGGCGCCCACGCCAGGATCCGCCGCCGCCGCCGCCGCAGCACTGCACATTGTTGAGCGAGAACCTGAACGGCGTCGCAGGCTGTGGGAGCATCGCGAGCACCTGTTCACCGGCCTTCGTCGGCTTGGCTTTACGCTGGCGCCGACCCTCAGCCCGATCATGCCGGTCGTCATCGGCCGGGCTGAAACCGCTGTGCGTTTTTCGGAACAGTTGCTCGCCAACGACATTTTTGCTCCCGCCGTTCGTCCCCCCACCGTCCCTGCCGAGACCAGCCGCATCCGCGTGACCGTGACATCCGAACATACGTCCGCGCATATCGACCGGGCCCTCGCGGCCTTCGAACGAGCCGGGAAAGCCACCGGCGTCCTCTGAGCACGCCCGTCTGAATCCAGAGATTTGATTGCTTTCTCGGAGTCTTGTGGCATCATCACGTCGATATTACAGCCAAGGCCTATCGGGTCTTCCCATTTAAGGAGTTGTCTTCATGGATATATCGAAGCTACTGACCTTTTCGGCCAAAGAAGGCGCGTCGGATTGCCATATCAGCGCCGGCGAGCCGCCCATGATCCGCCTCCACGGGGACCTGAAAAAACTCGACCATCCGCCGCTGACCGCCGAAGAAACCCATGCACTCGTGTACGACATGATGAGCGACGCGCAGCGGAAGAATTTCGAAGAGAAGCGCGAGTGCGACTTTTCATTCGAATTGGGCGACATTGCGCGGTTCCGCGTCAACGTCTTTGTGCAAAACCGCGGCCTTGGGGCCGTGTTCCGGAACATTCCGACGGAAATTATTCCGATGGAAAAGCTCGGGATGCCGCCGGTCGTGCGACAGCTCTGCGACAAGGAAAAGGGCTTGATCCTCGTGACCGGACCCACGGGCTCCGGAAAATCCACAACCCTCGCCTCGATGGTGGATTATCTGAACAACACCTTTGAAGGCCATATCATCACGATCGAAGATCCGATCGAGTTCGTCCACAAAACGAAGAAATGCCTGGTGAACCAGCGCGAACTCGGGGTTCACACACTGTCCTTCGCCAATGCGCTGAAGTCCGCGCTCCGCGAGGATCCCGACATCATCCTGGTCGGCGAAATGCGAGACCTCGAAACGATTCAGCTCGCCTTGACCGCCGCGGAGACCGGCCACCTAGTGTTCGGCACCTTGCATACCTCCAGCGCACCGAAGACCATTGACCGCATCATCGATGCCTTTCCTCCCGCCCAGCAGGCCCAAATCCGCACCCAGCTGTCCGAGGCGTTGGAGGCGGTCATCACCCAGACGCTGCTCAAGAAGAAGTCCGGCGGCCGTGTCGCGGCGCTGGAGGTCATGGTGGCCACGACGGCCGTCCGCAATTTGATCCGCGAGGGCAAACTCCACCAGATTCCCGGCATCATGCAAGCCAGTCAGAAGGACGGCATGCAGACCATGGATATGGCGTTGGTCGACCTGGCGACACGCGGCCTCGTGACCAAGGCCGAAGCACAATCACGCAGCATGACGCCGAACCTGTTCGGCGCCTCGGCGTTTACCGGAGCGGCGTAACTCAACAGACACGACAGACGGGAGTCACGATGGACATTCGCACGCTGCTCAAGGTGATGGTCGATCAGGAAGCTTCGGATATGTATTTGACGGTGGAGTCCCCGCCGGCCTACCGCATTCACGGAGCGACCCAGCCGGCGAACATGCCACCCTTTACCAACGAACAGCTGGAAGCCCTTGCCCTGGCCCTCATGCGCGGCCAGCAGCGAGGAGAGTTTGAAGAGAAGATGGAGATGAACCTGGCGCTGTATTACAAGGAGCTGGGGCGTTTCCGCGTCAACATTTTCCGGCAGCGAGGCAACGTCGGCCTCGTCTTCCGGCACATCAAGGCGGAAATCCAAACAGTCGAAGACCTGCGGCTGCCTCCGATCATCAAAGACATTTCCATGACCAAGCGGGGACTCGTGCTGGTCGTCGGCGCAACCGGCTCAGGTAAGTCGACCACGCTCGCCGCCATGATCGACCATCGTAACTCGATCCATCAGGGCCACATCGTCACGGTCGAGGATCCGATCGAATTCGTCCATAATCACAAGAAGTCATTGATCACTCAGCGGGAAGTCGGGTTCGACACCCTCTCGTTCCAAAACGCCCTCAAGAATACCCTTCGCCAAGCGCCCGATGTCATTCTCATCGGTGAGGTCAGGGACACGGAAACAATGGAAGCCGCCATCACGTTTGCGGAAACCGGACACCTGTGTATCGGCACCTTGCACTCGAACAATGCCAACCAGGCCATCGAGCGCATCATGAACTTCTTTCCCGTCGAGCGGCACGCGCAAATCTATCTCCAACTGTCGCTGAACCTTCGCGCCATCATCTCTCAGCGGCTGGTGCCTTCCACCGACGGCAAACGTGTCCCTGCGCTTGAAATCATGATGGACACCCCGCGCATCAAGGATCTGATCAAGAAAGCTGAAGTGGATACGCTCAAGGAAGCCATGGAACAGGGCATTGAAGAAGGGTGTCAAACCTTCGACTACGTCCTCTTACAACTGTACAAGGAAAACAAGATTTCGTTGGAGCAGGCGCTCATCAATGCGGACAGCGCCAACAACCTCCGTTTGAAAATCAAGCTCGAAGGTCTCAAAGGCGACGACGCGATCAATGCACTCCTGGATAAGGGCCCTCACGCAACCGGCGAGACGCCTTTCAAGATTCAAGGCGGGGCACAGGGAAACGTCCGGCCCATCCGCAAGCCGTAACGGTCCGCCGCCTGGAACCTGCCGGGACGAACCTTACTTCTCCTGAGTCATTTCCTCCGTTTGCACTTCCAGGTACGCCGCAATTTTCTCCAAAGCCAGCGCACTCAATTTTGCCCCGTACCACGTCGGCATGGCCCCGGCCGGAAACCCGGGAACCACGAAAACGCCGGGCTCGACGACCGATTCGACGATATATTCGTGCACCGTCTTCGCCCTGCCTTGATAAGCGGGGTCACGCAACCGTTGAGACCCTGTAGTCCCGAGCAGCAGCGGGGGCCCGACGCGGCCATTCGCTCCGACGATCCCAGGGATGCGATGACACACGGGGCAGCCGGCACGCGTCAAGATGAGGGGTATGGCCTCCTCGCCGGTGACGAGAGGAACCATCTCAGGAACCACGGGGGGATCCGGACGGGTGGTCGCGATCGGAGGCTGAGGCGCAGACAGCAATGACCACAGCAGACCCAAGACGATCGCGGCGAGAACCAGGATATTGATCCGTCGATCAGACATGGAGAGGGCGGTCGAGAAGCGTGAGTGGCAGATCGGTGACTTTAGGTTCAGGGCGTGGCGTTCATGGCACAGCGGAATCCGATGGTACGGTCTTCAAACTCCGGCTCGGCGGAAATCCGGGCGGTCACGCGTAAGGCCAGAGGGAGATCTGCCCATGACCCACCTCGAAGGACTCGTTTTTCGCCCTGCGCAGGACCGGTCGGATTCTTTTTCGGGCTGTTCTGATAATAGTCGCGGTCATACCAATCTGCGACCCATTCAGCCGCATTACCAGCCATGTGATTCAGTCCGTAAGGACTCTTCCCTCCCTCTTTCAACCCATGGCGGACACTCATGCCTTCGAGCCCGCTCGTGACCGCTGCCAGCGTCACGGCTTCGCTCACCCAGAGACCGCGATTGTAGTTGGCGATGTCGACGAATGGCTGCATGGCGCCCCAGGGATACCGCCTCGCGTCTGTCCCCCGCGCCGCCTTCTCCCACTCCGCTTCGGTGGGGAGCCGCTTCCCCGCCCACGTGCAGTAGGCCTCCGCGTCTGCCCATTTCATCCCGATGGCGGGACGATCACCGACCGTCGTCGCCGCCTCGTCATCCCACGTGGGAGGCGAATCATGCTTTCCGGAATCGAGGAACTTTCGATACAGCGCCAATGTCACTTCATACTGATCGATATAGTAGGCGTCCAATTCGACGGTATGTTCTGGACGTTCGTTGGGAAGACCGCCGTCATTGCTGCCCATGGTGAAGGGCCCCGCAGGGACCAGGATCATCGGCGCGCCGTCCTTGCCTTTCACCGTGTCCACAGACGTCGCGAGACCATCCTTGGCGGGAGGCGGACCTGCAGCGAAGGTCAGCGCGCCTGCAGCGATGATGGCAAGCGACCAGGGAATCTTCGCAGCGGTTCGCATATGTCCTCCCTCTTCAGCAGCGTTTAGGCGGTCGTCCAAAACGCCGGTCCGTAAGTCTACCGAGCTTATCAAGCAAACTCAATGGACACGAACGGGACGCCCTTCTGCCGTCTTGCACAGGGCTGAGGGCCGTATCGCGAATTTCAGTCTGGATCTCGTTGAGCGGCTGGGACGCAGGCCGGGAAGTGTCGTGGGACGTCACAACGCACAACAGCAGCGTTGTGCACACGTTCCGCTGAGTTAGTGAATCGCGGCAGACCGCCGGTTGATCGATTCAATGATCTCATCACGAAGCTGCTCAACGGCCGCCTCTTTTGAAATGACCGTGGTCGCGCCGGCAGCGGTCATCGCTTGGCGCGTATCGTCATTGGCATAGACAGACAACCCGACGACGACCACGTGCGGATAGACCCGTTTGATCAGCATGGTGGCTTTGATGCCGTCGAGGCGCGGCATGTTGATGTCCATCACAACCACGGAGGGCTTCAGGACCTGGACCGCTTCGAGCGCTTCCTCGCCATTACACGCTTCGCCAACTACTTCAAAATTGGGATAGGTCGCGAGAATAGCTCTGAGCGTCTGACGGACGTTTTCGACGTCGTCCACCAAGAGTACGCGGATGACATCCGGCCTGGCAGGGGAGCGATTCGTACGACGCGACGCATGAGACATTGACTCCCTCCTACTTATACTCGGTCAATCGCCAGAGCGAGCAAAGGCTCAAGCGCGGATTTCCAGTTCCCGAATCAGTGGCAATGTGGTCTCAGGATGGAATTTCGCGAGACCATCCGTAGTGTTATAGAAACCGTTGCTTCCGCCACCTAGGCGGATGCCTAGACAGTACCGCTTCCTCACTCCTGCGCCAACAATCAGCTGACCCAAAGATCACCGGAAGTGAAGTCTTTTTGCAAGGCCTAGGAGGCCCCGTTTCTTCATGCCCGTTCAGGATACCATGGCAAACCCTAGTCGCCTCCTCCCGGATGAAGAACTAGGGAGACCCCTAGCCTCTCCATTCGTTAGTCCGGCAATGTAATTGCTATTCCTCTGTGAAGAGGCACGGCGCTCACCAAAGGCAGATCGCTGGGCGCTTCCCCAGTAGTCCTCTAAACCAGAAAGCGTATGGTGTGCATCATGAACGAGGCGGCTTCTTCAGTCGTGCAGATGGCCTTGAGGGACTGAGTTCTCCGTATCGTGTATCGCAAAACGCGCTGTGATACGAACACGGTGTTACGGGCTTGCGCCGCCTATCCATGAAACGAGGTATATCGATCAGCTGAGTCTGTCCGGTGAGCTCTGTTTGTTCTACAAAGCAGATGGCGAGTACGCGGTACGGCTTCCTCCTGCTGCCTGAGTCTGTGCGTCGATCACACACCGTGAGCCCACTGGCCATGCCGATCGGACCCGATGTTCTCGTATTTATCTCGGCGACAAGAGCGTTGGTGCAATCGCTCCGCCATCAGCCCTTGGATGAAGAAGAATGGGTGGAGCTTGAGCGCTGCCTCCGAGAGCTTCTCGCTCTGCTTCCTCCGGACCGGCAACGCCATGCGGCATAACCCTGCCCCGGCGCCTTGGCCGCGAAGCGTGTTCAAATGATCGTCTTTGTTTGAGAGAACTGCAGACTAGTCCGCGATGTGCTCGTCGACGGCGTAGCGCACGAGATCGACGAGATTGCGTAAACCCAACTTCTGAAGCAGTCTTGTCTTATACGTACTGACGGTTTTTTCATTGATGCAGAGGGTACGAGAAATGTCCAGCCGCTTCATGCCTCTCGCGAGCAGACTCAGCACCTGTACTTCCCGGTCTGACAACTTGAGGTGACCAACCGGAGCCCGTCTGGTGGCCTCCCCGCGGAGTGCGGCCTTGACGGCATCAACCAAATTCGACGGCGCGCGATCTTTCGACACATAGGCGACGGCCCCCGCCCGCAACGCCCGGTCGGCGTATTGCTCTTCTGAGAAGAGGCTAAAGATCAGGATCGGCGTTCCCGGACAGCAGTTTTTGGCCTGCTTCAAGATGTCGAGGCCGTTATGTCCCGGAAGACTGATATCGAGTACGACGAACGCCCATCGATGTCCGCACACCTCCTTGAGGAGTCCATTGCTGCCAGACGAGGTCATGACCGCCATGGAAGGGAATGCCTTCTCTAGAAGGCTCTTGAGGCCTTCCCTCACGATGGGATGATCGTCAACGACTAGTCCCTGGAGCATCATGCGTGGAGAGCGTCAATCCCGTTCGCAGCAGGAGTGGCCAAGTTGTTCAACCCATCTGAGAGTGGGAAGGAATCGATGCCGAGTACCCTGCGGAAAGTATAGTGAAAAATGGCGTTTGTCTATCAGCGTTCGCCTACAGGCGGTAGGCGCGAGAAGAATAAGAGGTGAATGGAGCCCGATGAAGCCCGGAATGATCGAGTCGCGACGAAGGACGGGACCTTGCGTGTGTTATGCAGCGGTCATCGGACGGGGTGCCTTCTCCGGGTACCACCGACGGCCGCAATTAAAACACACGTACTGAAGGATCACCACGCCTGTTTGCAGGTCGACCGCCGTTTCGGCTCGAAGGCTGCCTTGGCATCGCTGGCAACGCTGCAGGTTGGTTGTCCGCTCTGAAGCCATAGGACTCTCTTTCTCGTTTCCGACAGATGGTCTTCCGCGTATTGTGGTCCAAGAGTATTGTGGTCCAAGACCGGCGTATGACCACCAGGGAAAGTTCCTGAGACTATCGGCCACTTCCCTGGTCATTTCCCAGTTCGGTCTCGAAACTTATAGTGCGAACTCAGACGCGTATCTACAAGGGTCTCCCCTAGTCGACTTAGGTTGTTCTCCCCATATGCTGTATTGGGTTAGTGGATGAAGGAGGCTCACGTGCTTGAACGCTTGCTCGGCTCGTTCCCAGAGGTGATTCAATTGCTGCGCGATGACCACAAGCTGGTGCGTGCGTTGTTTGCGCAATATGCCAGGGCAAAGAATGGTGAAAAGCCCCAGATTGCGCATCGGATCATCCGCGAACTCACCATTCATGCGATCATCGAAGAGCGGGTCATCTACCCGGCCTTTCGCGCGGTCTTTCAGGACCCCCAGATGATTTATGAAGCCGTTGAAGAGCATCAACTCGTGCAGGCCCTGCTGGACAAGCTGAATCGATTTCGTCCGGGACCTGGTTCCGCGACCTTCGACGCGAGATTCACGGTCTTGAGAGAACTGGTCAAGCATCACGTGGATGAAGAGGAGAGCCGTATCTTTCCAAAAGCCGAGACCCATCCGCTCGATTGGAAGGCTTTGCTCGAAAAAGCGCAGCGGATCAAGAAGCAGCCTCCGGAGAAGCGCCCCAAAAAGACTCGAGCGAAGTCACCGCATGCTCGAGCCGCCTGAGCCTCGTCATCGCTCATGCTCACACACTTAAGAGGTATGCTATGAAACGATGTGCCGTGCCGTTGTGTACGTGTCAGATTTCGGAGGGAAAGGAATTTTGCAGCGACGAATGCCGTAACAGCCTGCCTTCAGGTCTCTGTCATTGTCCCCACAAGGAATGCCGCGGACATACGTCGAAACCTTCCGGTGAGTCGCAACAGCATTAAGCCAATCGTCTCCTCCAGAGCACTAGCGGTCCCCGGAGGCAGCCTTCTTGGGACGAACTTCATTCGCACGCTGCAGATGTGCGACTTCAGTATCCAGGAGATGCAGTTCGACGCGAAGCAGGTGGAGATCGGCATCGTTGAGCATTTCTCCTTCGTAGGATCGGAGGCGACTCAGCAACTCTCCTCCGTGCACGATGAACTCGCTGACTGCCCGGCGAATGTCCATGATGCCCCCTGGCGGCGGCAGCCGCAAGCGACCGCGGCCGCGATCGACTGTGTGGCATTGCGTCTATCCGAATCAGTTACGATACGGGTATTGGCCCTTGGGGACCACTAGGGGCAACCCAAGCATGACATCCGGGCGTTTGTCTTACGGGGTCGAGGCGTGGAGGACGGGAAGCGATGCGTGAGGTTTTGGGCAATCCGTGTGAGGTTGGCGTGCCTTGCAGAGCTGATACCGGCCGTTTTCCGCCCAGTATCGTAATGATTCATAGACATCTGCCCACGAGTTAAACGACTCGGCGTTGAGTTTTTTCCCACCGACTCGCCGGTCGACGCCGGCTCTCAACACCTCCCCGCTCTGTGAATCGGTGATCTTGGCTTCGATCACCGCTTCCCCTTTGAAGGCCGGTTTACCTGTGGCCACGTTCTTGAGCATTGATCCGACCGCGAACGCGTTCATCGGCGCAGGGATGGTCGATACCACGTCCAACATGGGCCACGACTCTTCGAGATGCGTGATGGCCACCTGCGCACGTAAGGTATCGGGCCCGGGTTTGTCTACCATTTGGTAGTCCTTGGAGATCTCCTGATAGATCAGCGCATAAAAGGTGTCGGCCATGAGTTGCGCTTGCTCCTGAGAGATGCCCTGCATCTTCGAATGGGGTCCCCGGAAGACGAGCACCGGATCGAGCATGATCTTCGTGTAGGTGTTGGGAGGAATCTGGGCGACGCGGGGATTTTTGTACAGGAGGAGCGACTCCCCTGCATCTTCGTTGCCTTCTACCATCTTGGGATACAGGTCTTTGAGAAATCCCAACCGGTCCACGGTTCGTGCCTGTTTTGTGGCGCCGCAGGCTGCATTGAGCAGGAGACCCACGACCAGCAGGATGCTAAGCAACCGGATGTTCATAGATGTCCTTCAGCGCACTCTGTTGCGCATGATCATGGATGAACGACGGTCCTAACTGGCTGATCGTGCGGCTTTGACCGCGGCCATCGCTTGTTGAACGGCTTGATCCAGGTCCTGAGCTGACGTACTTTGCTTGAGCAGGCAGGCCTGCGCTCCGTTGTGCTTGGCCATCTCGAACAAATTGGGATGCGGCAGGTGCGTCAGCACGATCACAGGAACCTTCGGCAGACGCCGGTCGGGCACCAATTCGAGCAGGACGTGAAAGCCTGATTCTGGCATGTCGAGATCGAGCACCACGCAATCGATGGGGCGGGACGCGCACAGGTTGAGAGCGTCTGCCGCGTTTGCCGATTCCAACACGGTGTAGCGGGACGAGAATTGTCTCAGCGCATTGGACCAGTACTTCAGATCCTCTTCGCTGTCGTCAATGACCAGAACTGTTGCAGGCGCTGTAGACTGTGGTGAGCCGACCCCGGCGGCCATAACCCTTGCGCCTTTCCCATATGTCGGCAGATTGGCCCCAGACGGCCGCCCGCATATGGCATCAAATGAAGTGGCGCATGTTCGCTCATGGGAAAATAATTGTCAAGAAATGCGGAAACAGGCCAGATTGCCTGATTACTACCGCGCGGCCATCTTGATGGCGTCATACAGCTCATCGACCGCTTTTTCCTTGGTTAATACTTTGATCGCCCCTGCCTGCAGCATAGCCTCGACCTGGTAGCCATGCCCTGTGACCGACAGGCCGAGGATTGGAATATGAGAGTGCCGGCTTTTGAGCACACGAGTCGCGGCGATGCCATCCATCTTGGGCATGCTGATGTCCATGACAACGACCCCGGGTTGCACGGTCGGCACCTTCGAAACCGCCTCTGCTCCATCATTGGCCTCTTCGACCACCTCGATGTCGGGATACGATTGTAACAGCGTCCGCAAGCCCTGGCGAAACATCAGATGATCGTCCACGAGTAACACTCGAATACGTTGACCGGTGACCATATTGATCCCTCAGGCGGCTCGTCTTCCCGATATCGGTTGAGATCAGAAGAGTGGTATAGGAGTCAGCCGGATACGATTGGGGCCCGTTTGCTTGATGCATCTGAATCTTTCGTGCGGAGGACAAAATAGTTGAGACGCCTAGGATTTGTAGCTCGGCGATTCCCTAGATGATCGGGAATGCGTAGCAATCTTCCTAGGGCATCTCAGTTCCCAGGGCCGTAAAGATCTGATACCCTGGGCGCCGACCTTCACCCCGCGGCGTTCGTCTTGTGGGGGCACAGCTACGGTCAAACCACTAGTGCCAACTCTGCTTTTGCTGATCGCCGTCCCGGTGCTGGCGGAGGAGCCGCCTGCGCCGTCTCAACCCGGGAAGAGCGCCGGCGACGCACCGGCCGCGGAAGTACGGCAGGTTGAGCCCGCCCCGCGGCAGTGGCACTACGGTGCCTATCTGGATTTGAGCTATCTGCTCGACTTCAACTATCCAGAAAACCATCGCTGGCGCAGCAAAGTCACCACGCAACGAGTCAATGAATTGGCTCCCAATATGATCATGGGCTACGTGCGTAAAGACGCGGACGAGTCGTCTCGCTGG
>DASVBB010000212.1:0-48075 GCA_036376045.1 Nitrospira sp. | reverse complement strand
GTGTTCCTGATCCGCCCCGGACCGAAGCAGGCCAGGTTGACCATGCCGTTCGTAAACCCGTAGGCGGCATACACCAAATACACGAGAAAAGCCCATCGGCGGAGCCTCACGAATCCATATCCCACCGCGAGGTGAAGGGCGGGTGAAATGGCCTTGGTGAGGAACCCGGGGACCCCGCCTGGCTTGGTGCAGTAGAACGGGAGCAGGTACTCGAGGTTATTCAGAATGATGAACGTGTCATTGATCGCGCTGATCAGCAGCAGAATGCCGAGAAATCTGATGTCCTGGCCGCGTTGCCAGGCGATGCGGAACGTGCGCCGCCATCCGACGCCGTCCGCCGTGGGGCCGAGAAAGGCATCGTAGCTTTGCAGCGCCCACCACGGCAGGGCCAGAATCATAAAGAAGAAGATTTCGGCGGCGCGGCCCGAGATGCGGCCAAGCAGGAGGCTAGCGGCAATGAGAGTCACCGCACTGAGAAACGCTGTTGCGGCCTGCCGGTGACGGCGTTGTATGAATTGTCCAAGACCTGGAAGGAGGAGGGACCACACTGCAGCGCGAACGTCCACGGAATCAGACCTGCCAAAAAAGGAAAGGCGTTCGACCGTTTGATCGAACGCCCTTCATCGTCCTTCTCGTCACGCCGGAATTCGGCTAGCCGCCGAGGGTATCCAGCGTTTCCTTCAGGCTGCCGCGAATGCAGGTGAAGATCGGCGTGTCGCGGAGCGTATAACGGGAGCCTTCCGTTTCGCGCAAGGCCATGACCAGGTCCAGAAAATCTTCCGGCTTATCGCTTTCGAATGCCACGACCCACTCCTGGTCATCGAGACCGAACGAGTAGGTGGTATTCAGCTTGACGGACGGGAAGCGGTGGCCGACTTCGATATGCTCGTCCATCATGCCCTGGCGAGCGGCCTTCGTGAGGAGGAACCATTCCCGGGTCTTGAGGAACGGATAGACGAAAATGTATTTGGCTTTTCCGGGGACGACGGTCAGGCGTTTGCTTTCCTGGCCTTCGTGCGTGTGATGGTCGACGTAGATCGAACGCTTCGTCATGGACAGATACGAGTAGGGGGTGGTGAGGTATTTGCCCAGGCCTGACGCGAGCATCTTCGCGCTCTGTTGTTGGAACAGCTCGAGTTCATAGCTGATGCGCCACAGCATGAAGTCGCAATCCCCGCGGATGCCGACGGTCGAATAGGGAATGACCAGCACCTTTCCGGCGTAGTCCTCCATCGCGCGAATGAATTCCTGTTTGCCTTTTGCCCGTTCGTCTTCCGGCAGGCGCCGCCACGCCGGGTCGAGCTTGTAAAACGCGAAGTTAACGAATTGCCGTCTGGGTGCCTGAGCCGGTGATGATTGCTGTTCGGGGGCTGCCATGAACTCCTCCGTGTGACGTCGTGTTCAAACAAGAAAAGACTGATTTCTGTAACACTTCATCTTTTGTTTTGTCAATCGGGGAAGGACGCGTCTCGGCGCGTCGGGGTTGGGCGGGTGAGAATTAGTGAAGGACGCGTCCCGGGTAAACGATTGCGAAGCAATCGGTGGGTTGGGTGGGTGCAAAAAAACACGTCCGGGTCGGGCGGGTGGGAATAATTCCTGGCGAGGTTCAAGCCCGCTCGTTGACAGGAAAAAACCGATCTGTTACGCCTGGCTCATCATGTCCCGAGCACAGTCCATTCTCGCGGCTGCCGGAGCGTCCATTCTGGTCGTTTTCACGGCGGTCACGGTCTTTGCGATCGAGATCCAGCCGTCCCAGGACTCGATCCGCTCGGCGCTCGACCGAGGCGCCGAGGCGGCCAAGCAACATCAGCCACCGGACACGTTCTATACCCGCTTCGGCGCCACGGATGACCTGCATCCCAGCGGATTTCTGATCACGAAGCTCGCGGCGCTCTCGGTCATGGCCACCCATATGGGCCTGCGGGGGGTCGAACCGTCCGAGGCCGATATTGCGCAGACGCTCGATGGGAAGACCATGCTGGTCAGCGCGGTCATCTTCGGCAATGTCGGCAACTTCGCTGTCGACAGCTATATGGTGCTCGACCAGGCAGGAAAGACCATCAAACCCGTGACCGTACGCTTCGACGGAATGGCGAGCCGCAGTGCGGCCTATCCTGATCCGCCGCGCTTCAAAGCCAAAGTGGTGGCGTCGTTTGCGTATGCCGATTTCGATCCTACGGCCCAAACCACGATTTCCATCTTTCCAGCGAACGGCGGCGAGGTGACGTTTCCGATCGACTTCTCCCAGATTAGATAGGCAGTTCTCATAAAAAGGAAGGATGGTGAAAAAGGTCTCATTCTCACCCACCCACCCCCGACGCGCCGGGACGCGTCGCTTCCCCGTGGCCGAAATCATTGCAGTCGGTTCTGAGCTCCTGCTGGGCGGACGGACCGACAGCAATTCCTTGTTGATCACAGATGAACTGGCCGCGTTGGGGATCGAGGTGCGCTTCAAATCGGTAGTCGGCGACGATGAAGCCGATATCGTTCGCGCAGTGAAGACCGCTGTCTCGCGGGTAACCATCGTAATCATGACCGGTGGCCTTGGGCCTACCGTGGATGACTGCACGAGGGAGGCCATCGCTCGTGCCACGGGACGAAGGCTGGCCCGGCGGAAGGAAGCGCTCGACGCCCTGCGGACACGTCTGGCCCAGTGGGGACGGACGCCCAACAAGGGCCAGCTCAGGCAGGCGTTGATTCCCGCCGGCGCGACCGTCGTTCCCAACCCCGTCGGTTCCGCGCCGGGATTTTGGCTCTCCTCACGGGGTGCCACGGTGGTCTCGTTGCCCGGTGTGCCGACGGAAATGTCGGCGATGATGCGGGAAAGCGTGGCACCGCTGCTCGCTTCCCAACTCGAGGACCGACGGCAGCGTCCGGCGCCAATCAGGCGCCAGGTGTTTCATACGTGGGGACTCCCGGAAGCAGACGTCGATGCAAAACTCCAGGGACTGATTGCTCGCAACGCTCCCATCGACCTCGGCCTCCTCGCCTCTCCGCTGGGTGTCCTCGTCTCGCTGACGACGAAGCCTCACAAGGGCGCTGCCGGCGATAGGCTCGCCGCATTATCCGACGCGGTCCGCGAGCGTTTGCATGAGTGGATTTTTGCGGAAGGCACCGACTCGATGGAAGCCGTGATCGGACGGCTGTTGATCGAGGCCAAGCGTACGGTTGCGCTTGCAGAGTCTTGCACAGGGGGGCTGATCGGTCACCGGCTGACACAGGTGCCCGGTTCGTCCGCCTATGTGGATCGCGGCGTCATCTCGTATAGCAACCAAGCCAAAATCGAATTGCTCGGCGTGCCCGCCGATCTCATCGCGCGGAATGGGGCGGTGAGCGCGGAAGTCGCGGCGGCCATGGCCAAGGGAATCCGGGAGCGCAGCGGCGCCTCAATAGGCTTGAGTGTCACCGGTATTGCTGGGCCCGGCGGGGCGACCGCCACAAAGCCGGTCGGGCTCGTCTACGTCGCTCTGAATGCAGACAACGGCGATGCGGTCACGCGCGAGCATCGATTCCACGGCGACCGCTCGGTGATCAAGCAGCGATCTTCGCAGGCGGCCCTTGATGTGCTCCGGCGGTGGCTGTTGGCAGGTCATCGATAAAGGCCGGCAGCGCCGGGGTTGTGCGGGAGGGGAACCGGGAGCATGATCCGCGCATTTCTGGCCGTGCAATTGCCGGAGCCGCTCAGAGAGAGCCTCGCCGCAATCCAATCCGATGTGAAACGCGGCATGGTCCACGATCTGCCTCGGGAGGCGAGTCTGTCCTGGGTTCGGCCGGCGTCACTTCATCTGACGGTCAAATTCTTGGGCGACATTGACGAGGGGCTGGTCGTGCGTCTTCGGGACGCCATGACCGATACGCTCAGGCACCACCGCGCGATCCGGATCCCGCTCGATCGATTGGGCGTCTTTCCTCGATTGCAGCAGCCGCGCATCTTATGGATAGGCCCATCGGACGGATGGGAGAACAGCGAAGAGGCGCTGCGGTTGACGGCACTGCACCGGGCGATCGAGGAGTGCTGCGGGACACTGGATCTGGCGCCTGACGCCAGACCCTTGAGTGCGCATCTCACGCTGGCGCGAATCAAAGCGGGTCATCGCGCAGTGGGACAGGCGCTGGCCAAAAGCGGCGTCATGGATCGACCGTTGGCCTTCGAGCCTCTATCGGTCCATGCGATTGCATTGATGAGAAGCGAGTTGAAACCAAGCGGATCGGTCTATACCGCTCTGTGGGAATCGAGACTGCAGGCCGCCTAGTCCGTCGAATCCGGCCGATTTAAGTCTGAGGCGGTTGTTCGCGGATAGTTCGGCAGAACACTTCGACCAGGGACGGGTCGAAGGCGGTGCCTGACTGGCTTTCGAGAAGGGTGAGCGCTTTTTTCATCGGCACGGAAGCGCCGCCGGAAGTCTCGGCGGTGAGCACATCGAATGCCTGAGCGAGGGCAACGAGGCGTGCCAGGTAGGGAATCCGATCTTCCTTGAGTGCAAAGGGATAGCCGGTGCCGTCCCATCGTTCGTGGTGCAGCGCGATGATCTGGACGGCTTCCGCCGGCAAACCAATGGCGCGTCCGATGCGGGCCCCGACATCCGGACGATGGCTGTGATGGTCGGCATCGTGAGATAGAACGAGGCCGCCGCTGGTGCCGTGGATCAAGTCCAGATCGTGTGCCAGCGCGCCCAGGGCAAGGTGCTGCTGTTCCGCCAATGATAGTTCGAGCTTGTTGGCCACGAGCGTCGCATAGAAGCTCACCCGGTTGCCGTGATTGACCAGGTGACGGTCCTTGGCTTCCAGCAGGTCCGAAATCAATTGGATCAGTGGCGAGGTGGTTTCCCGGCTGGAGACCTGAAGCAAGCCGCTTTTGACCTGCGTGGCGTAGCGGGCCATCAGCGCCTGCCATGCCTCGGTGCAGAGGGGATCCGGCTGCCACAGCGCTTCCTCCTCGATCATGGCCCGACGGAGCAGGTCCAGGCGTTGTTTCTTCTGCGACATCTGGAGACTGATCGACAGGAGTTCTGACGCATTAAACGGTTTCAGAAGGAAGCCGGCTGCGCCGTGGCGGACGCAGTCCATGGCGGATTGGAGCGTCCCGTAGGCCGTGACCATGATGACCTCGATCTCACGGTGCGTCCGTTTGATTTCTTTGAGGACATCGGATCCGGACGCATCGGGCAGCTTGAGGTCGAGTGTGATCAGATCGACCCCGTGGCCATCGATCACAGCCAGGGCATGGCTGCCATCTTCGGCGGTCAGAATGTTGAAGTCCTGTTTGAGAATCTGGGTCAGCGCAGCGCGCGGGGCCGGCTCGTCGTCCACGATCAGGACCGTGGGCTTCTGTTCGAGAGTATCCTGTCTGAGCGTTTCCTGTTTAAGAGTCTGTGCCATACCTCCAGCTGTATGACGGGATGGCCGTTTCGTCAAGAGAATCACAATTGATTGTTGTAGGAATAAGTCGGAGGCGGCTGAGCTTGACTGATTTGGAGCCACATTATAGATTGTCCGCATGAACTGGTTTGCAAGCGCGGCGCTCGTGACAATTCTGGTGGCTCAGCCGGCTTGGGCGGCAGGGCCCGAGTTCGACCCTGAGCAACCATTTAAGGGGTTAGGCGAGCGATGGCTGGAATCGCTGTTGGGGCAGGCGCTTTCCGCATTGGACGAGCATTTTGAGATGTCCGGAAGCTTCAATGCGGATGCCAAATCGAACGATCAAAAGAACACCCTGCGCTTCAAGTTCTACCCGAACGGGAAATCGAAGTCCCAGGAGCACATTGCCGCTGAAGGGTGGTTTGGTCCTTCAACCGACTCGAAACAGGATGAATTTCACTTCCGTTTCACCGTGCCCAAATCGTTGACCGACTCACCCTCCGCTCTACCGGAGAATGTGCTCTAGGGCGCGCCGCTGGACGAAAATCCCTCCATTGTCTCCGTCTTCTCGCTGATTCTTCGCTAGGCTTCCTTCCACCAACTTGGGTATAATCCGCCACCTTCACCTTGATCAGGAGGAACTCCATGGCGGAAAAAGACGACAAGAAGCGCGCACTGGATCTCGCCCTGTCCCAGATTGAAAAACAATATGGGAAAGGGGCGATCATGAAGCTCGGCGATGCCGACGCGCCGGCGGACATTCCGGCGATTTCGACGGGCTCGCTCGGCTTGGACATTGCGCTTGGCGTCGGCGGATTTCCGCGCGGGCGCGTCATCGAGATTTTTGGCCCCGAGGCATCGGGGAAGACGACCCTGACCCTGCATGCGATCGCCGAGGTGCAAAAGACCGGCGGCGTGGCTGCGTTCATCGATGCGGAGCACGCGCTGGATCTGACCTATTCGAGAAAACTCGGCGTGGAGGCCGACGACCTCCTCGTCTCGCAGCCAGACACGGGCGAGCAGGCGTTGGAAATTGCCGAAACCCTGGTCCGCAGCGGGGCCATCGATTTGATCGTCGTGGACTCGGTCGCGGCGTTGACGCCGCGGGCGGAGATCGAAGGTGAGATGGGCGATGCCCACATGGGGCTGCAGGCCCGGTTGATGTCGCAAGCGCTGAGAAAGCTCACCGCGGCCATTTCGAAATCCCAAACGACCGTCATCTTCATCAATCAAATCCGCATGAAGCTCGGCGTGATGTTCGGCAATCCCGAAACGACGACCGGCGGCAACGCGCTCAAGTTCTACTCCTCCGTACGGCTGGACATCCGCCGGATCGAATCGATCAAGGAGGGGCAGGAAGTGGTCGGCAGCCGGGTCCGTGTGAAGGTGGTCAAGAACAAGATGGCCCCTCCATTCAAGCAGGCGGAGTTCGACATCCTGTTCTCGCAAGGCATTTCGAAAGCGGGCGAGTTGGTGGATCTGGGCGTCGACAGAAAAGTGCTGGAAAAGTCGGGGGCCTGGTATTCCTACCGCGCCGAACGGCTGGGACAGGGGCGCGATGCCGTGCGCGACTTCCTGCTGACGAATCAGCCGCTCGCACGCGAAATCGAAGGGAAGCTTCGCGAGCTGGCCGGCGTGCCCGGCCGCGGCCTCGAAAAGACTGCCGAGAAGGCTGCACCCGTGTCGTCGAAAGAGGACAAGCCCAACGACAAGCGGCCGCACAAGGTCGGGGTGTGACGGCTACGGCGTGAAACGGCGAATCCCGCAGTCGGGGGACGAGTGGTTCCACCGGGCGGTGAGGTACCTCGCCAGATTCGACCGTACGGCCGCTCAGGTTGAACGTTTTCTCACCAGCAAAGGCGCCTCACCGGCCCACGTCAAGCAGGTCATTTCCCGTTTGGCTGCACTCCGGTATCTGGATGATCGGGCATACGCCGCCCGATGGGTCGAATCGACCCTGGCGCGCCGGCCGATGGGCCGTGATCGTCTCAAGTATGAACTGGTGGCAAGAGGGCTTGCCGAGCGCCTTGCGGACGATGTGATCGTCGAAGGCCTCGAAGGCATGGACGAAGAGATGTTGGCGCGTCGGGCGCTGAAGCTCACGGGCCGGAACCGTGGGCGGCTCCCTCGCCAGCGCACGGTGATGCTCCTACGTCAGCGGGGTTTCGGAGAAGACACCATTGAGCGTATCATAAGCGATTGTCCCGGCAAGGATTGAGTCTATGACACAGAGCGCACAAGACCTTCGGCAGGCCTTCATCCGCTACTTCGAGCAGCACGGGCATCAGGCGGTGCCGAGTTCGCCGTTGATTCCGCAGGCCGATCCGACGCTGCTCTTCACCAACGCGGGCATGAACCAGTTCAAGGGCGTCTTTCTCGGGCAGGAAACCCGTCGCTATCGCCGCGCCGTCTCCGCGCAGAAATGCCTGCGGGCCGGAGGCAAGCACAATGACCTCGAGAACGTGGGATATACGAGGCGGCATCATACGTTCTTCGAAATGCTCGGCAATTTTTCCTTCGGAGATTATTTCAAGCAGGACGCGATTACGTTCGGGTGGGAATTTCTCACGAACACCGTCGGACTCGACAAGTCCCGTCTCTGGATCACCGTCTTTCGCGAGGACGACGAGGCCGAACAGTTGTGGAAGAAAGTCGGTGTCCCGCCGGGCCGGATCGTCCGGTGCGATGAGAAGGACAATTTCTGGCAAATGGCCGACAC
Organism: Nitrospira sp.; assembly: GCA_036376045.1. Taxonomy (GTDB): domain Bacteria; phylum Nitrospirota; class Nitrospiria; order Nitrospirales; family Nitrospiraceae; genus Nitrospira_C. The sequence continues at coordinate 39,998 of DASVBB010000212.1, read as the reverse complement.
GGGCCCCTGCGGACCCTGCTCCGAGATTCATTACGACCAGGGACCGGCCGTGCCGGGCGACGACCGCCCGAACGGCGAAGGCGACCGGGTGATCGAGATCTGGAACCTCGTGTTCATGCAGTTCAATCGGGACGCCTCCGGGACGCTTCATCCATTGCCGAAGCCCAGCATCGATACGGGAATGGGTTTGGAGCGGCTGGCCGCCGTCTCCCAGGGTGTCTACAGCAACTACGACAGTGACCTGTTTACGCCATTGCTCGCCGCGATCGGCAAACGAGCCGGAACCGACTATGGGAAATCGGAATCGGTCGACCGCTCGATGCGTGTGGTGGCGGACCACCTTCGCGCCATTACCTTCATGATGACCGACGGCATTCTTCCGTCGAATGAAGGCCGTGGATACGTGCTGCGCCGCATTCTGCGCCGCGCGGCTCGTCACGGGCGGCTGCTGGGGATCGTTGAGCCGTTTCTTTACGAGCTGACCGGGGCGGTCGTCCAGGTCATGGGCGGAGCCTATCCCGAAGTCCGTAGCGCCGCCGGCACGGTGACCGAGGCGACGAAAGGTGAAGAAGAGCGTTTCATCGCGACGCTGGATCAGGGGCTGCCGATTTTAAACGACATGATCGCGAAGACGCGCTCGTCCGGCCGGACGGTGCTGCCCGGTCCGGATGTGTTCAAGCTCTACGATACGTATGGCTTCCCGATGGATCTGATCACCGAAGCCTGTCGGGAACAGGGGATGACCGTCGATGAGGCCGGCTTCGATGCGGCCATCGAAGAGCAACGGAATCGTGCACGCAAGACCGGGGGCTTCGAGCAGGAAACAGCGCGGCCGGCCGTCGCCGAATTGGCGACCCGCTTCGGGGCGACGAAGTTCGTCGGATACGAGCAGTTGGAATCAGACAGCATTCTGCAAGCGATCCTCAAAGGCGACAGGCTGGTCAAGGAAGCGCAGGCAGGCGACGAGGTCGAGGTCGTGTTGGACGTCACGCCGTTCTATGCGGAAGGCGGCGGTCAGGTCGGGGACCAAGGTATTCTCGTGGGGACGGAAGGCCGTCTCGATATCACGGAGACGACCCGCCCGGTGCCGACGATAATCGTGCACAAAGGCCGGGTCAGCCAGGGGCGCATCCGTGAAGGAGAACAGCTGCATCTGTCGGTGAATCGGGCGACGCGGCAGGATTCCGCCAGAAATCATACGGCGACGCATCTGGTCCACGCGGCCTTGCGCGATCTCCTGGGCCCTCATGTCAAACAGTTCGGCTCGCTGGTAGCGCCCAACCGGCTTCGCTTTGATTTTGCCCACTTCAGGCCATTGGCGTCCCGGGACATCGATGAGATCGAGTCGGTGGTCAACGGGGAGATCCGACGAAACGAACGGGTGCAGTCCGAGGTCATGAGCATTCAGGATGCCGTCGCGAAAGGCGCGCTTGCGTTTTTCGGAGACAAGTACGGTGAACAGGTACGGGTGGTCACGGTGGAATCGTTCAGCAAGGAACTCTGCGGCGGCACCCACTGCCGTCACACGGGCGAGATCGGATTGTTCCGCATTGTCTCGGAAACGGGCGTGGCTGCCGGTGTACGCCGGCTCGAAGCGCAGACGGGCCATGGTGCGGTGGCCATGATGAAGAAGCTGGAAGCCGAAGTCCGTGAGCTCTCGGACCTGTTGAAGGTGGGGCCCTCCGAGCTCGTCGCCAAGACGCGCAAGGTCATGACCCAGCTCAAAGACAAGGAACGCGAGCTGGAAGAGTTGAAGCTCAAGATGGCGAGCGGATCGGCCGTGGCCTCGACGGCCAAAACCGTGGCCGGTGTTCCCGTGCATGTCCAACGGACGGACGGCTTGGACATGAATGCGATGCGTGCCTTGGCCGATCAGTTGCGGGATAAGATGAAGAGCGGGGTGGTCGCGCTGGGCGCCGCCACGGAGGACGGGAAAGTGGCGCTGCTCGTCGTGGTCACGAAAGATCTGACGACGAAGATCAAGGCGGGCGATCTAATCAAGCCCATGGCGGCCGAGGTCGGCGGCACCGGCGGGGGTCGGCCGGAGATGGCACAGGCAGGCGGCAAAGACCCCTCGAAACTCGACGCGTCGTTGGAAAAAGTCTTTGGCTTGGTCGAACACGGGCTTCAGCGGTAGAATCATGTCCGGATCGCGGATACTGGCGTTGGATTACGGCACCAAGCGGATCGGCGTGGCACTCAGCGATGAGCTCGGGTGGACCGCGCAGCCGCTGGAAACCTTCGAGCGCAGGACGCTCGATCGTGATGTGGCCCATATCACGTCCCTTGTGCAGACCCATGCAGTGAGGGAAGTGGTGTTGGGGTTTCCGCTGCAGCTGGACGGGCGGGAAGGTCCCGCCATTCAGGCGATGCGGAATTTCGCCACGCATCTCGAGCAAGGCTTACCGGTTCCGCTCGTCCTCTGGGATGAACGGTTGACGACCAAGGCGGCGGAAGATCTCCTGATCGCCGCCGATGTGAGTCGCAAAAAACGTAAGGGCGCCGTCGACCGCGTAGCGGCCGCCATTTTGCTGCAAAGCTACCTGGCGAGCCGTGACCACACTTCACGGCCGGTCGCGGACGAGGAATGGGCGACGGTAGACAGCACTGATGAAGCTTCGGAACATTCTCCTCGTGCTTCTGGTCGTGGTCGCCGTGCTCGGCATAGCCGCGTATCAGACCATTAAGTGGGCTCAAGAGCCTGCCGTTCCTGCGCGACTGCACCCCCCGTCAAAAACCGTGATCATTCCCGACCGGACGAGCTTTCAGCACGTGGCCGCGCTGCTCGAGCGGGAAGAACTCATCAAGAGCCGGCTGGCATTCGTGTGGCTGGGCCGCTATCTCGCCGCAGACCGGAAGATCCAGGCCGGGGAGTATGAACTGAATGCGAGCATGGCGCCGGCGGACATCCTCTCACGCTTGACGATGGGACAGGTGGTGCTCCATCCCATTCTCATTCCCGAAGGGTTGACGATGATGCAAATCGCAGACATCTTCGGGCAACAGGGACTGATGGACCGGCAGGAGGCGTTGCAATGGATGAAGGACCCGGCCTTCATCGCCTCGCTGGGCATCCGCGCGGACACCTTGGAAGGGTATCTCTATCCCGATACCTACAAATTTCCGAAAGGGATCAGGCCGAAAGAGGTCATGACGACCATGGTCGAACATTTGCGGCAGGTGTACGGACCTGACCTCGAGGCTCGTGCGCAGGAACTGAAGATGACGCAACATGAGGTGCTCACGCTGGCGTCGGTGATCGAAAAAGAATCGGGCTCCAACGGCGAGCGGGAAGAGATTTCGGCAGTGTTTCATAATCGATTGAAGAAGCGTATTCCCTTGCAGAGTGATCCCACCGTCATTTATGGTCTGCCGAATTACGATGGCAATATTCATAAGAAGGACCTGTCGAGTCCGAGTCCCTACAATACCTACCGGATTACGGGCCTGCCCCGGGGGCCGATCGCCAATCCAGGGATTCAATCGATTCGCGCGACGCTCTATCCTTCGAACTCGCGCGCGCTGTACTTTGTGTCTAAGAACGACGGGACTCATCAGTTCTCGGCCACGCTGGCAGAACACAATGAGGCCGTCGAAAAATATCAGAAGCGGCCGTTCAGGAGAGCGATGCAACCGCGCACCACATCAATGACGTCGGCGATGAGACGCGTGCCATGAATCCGCGCGAGTGGAATCTTCCCGCATTAATCGATCATACGGTTCTGCGGCCGGAGGCGACGAGATCGGATGTGTTGCGTCTCTGCCACGAAGCCCAGCAATACGGATTCACGGTGATCTTCATACCCCCCTGCTATGCGGCCGAGGCCGTGGACGCGGTCGCCGGCTCCGTTGTGCGTGTCGGCATTCCCATCGGATTTCCGCTGGGAGGGCACGCGACCAAAGTGAAAGTGGCCGAGGCGGTGGAGGGCGTGCGCCAGGGCGCAACGGTGCTGGACATGGTGATCAATGTCAGCCGATTGAAATCCGGCGATCACGACGCCGTTCGGCAGGACATTGCTGAAGTGGTGCAGGCCACGCCGGATGCCGAGCACAAAGTGATTCTCGAAACGTGCTACCTCACCGAACAAGAAAAGCTGACCGCGTGCAAACTCGTGGTGGAAGCGGGCGCCGACTATGTGAAGACGTCGACCGGCTTCGGAGCGGGAGGGGCAACGGCGGCCGATGTGACGTTGATGAAGGTGGCGGTGGCCGGCCGTGCGAAGGTCAAAGCCTCCGGCGGTATCCGAGACTGGAAGACGACCCTGGAAATGCTCGAAGCCGGGGCCGACCGCATCGGGACCAGTGCGAGTCTCACGATCATGGAGGAATGGTCTGCGGCGCATCAACGTCTGAGGGGTCAGGGCCGTGCGTAGAGACGAACGGTATCAGGTGAAATGTCCCGTGGCGTTTGTGGTGGATGGAAAGCCGGGCGAAGGTGTTACTTTCAATCTCTCCCGCGGTGGCTGCGCCATTGAAACCGAGATGTATGCCGCCGTGGACGATCCGATCAGCCTCCAGATCACCGTGTCGAGCCAGGCGACGCCGCTCGCAATCGAGCTCGGCAAGGTGCGTTGGTCGACGCGCCGGGAGTTCGGGGTGGAGTTCATGGTGGTCGAATCAGCCTCGAAGCGCAGACTCGACGACTTCCTGCTGGCCGTGGCCAAGGATAAATTGACGTCGTGAACCGAGATCTCAATCTCAAATCTCAAATTTGAGATATGAAATCTGAGATCCCCCACTCATGTCTGCTATAGTGCGCCCATGATTCAACGTGTGATTCTGCTGGTCGTCGACGGCCTCGGTGTCGGAGCGACGGACGACGCTTCAGAGTATGGGGACGCCACGTCGCATACGCTGGCGCACCTGGCGGAGCTGTCCGACGGGCTGAGCCTCCCGACCCTCGAATCGCTCGGCCTGGGCCATGTAACCGCCATTCGTGGTGTACGATCCATGGCGCAGCCGATCGGCTGCTTCGGCCGGTTGGGCTTCAAGAGCAAAGGTGTCGATTCGCTTGTCGGCTATTGGGAACTTGCCGGGTGTGTCACTGAGGACGAAGGCATCAGATATCCTGACGGCTACTCGTCGGAGGTCAAATCGGCGCTGGAGAAGGTCTTTGGCCATACCATCATCGGCGGTCGCGTCGCCTCGGCAGAGGAGACCTTGAAGGAATTCGGCCCCTCACATCTCTCGGCGAAGGCGCCGATCGTATGGACCGACGGCCGCCACACCTGTCACGTGGCTGCCCATGATCAGGTGTGGGCCGCCGATGTCCTGTACCAGCGGTGCCGGGAAGCTCGCAAGGCCTTGAAGGACACATGGGGGATGCGACGCCTGGTCGCACACCCGATCGAGGAAGCGGCCGGGGCTCTGCGATTCGGCGCCGGCCGCCGGGACTTTGCAGGGGAGCCGCCGGGACCGACGATGTTGGACGTATTGAATCGCGCGAGTCAGATCTTGATCGGCGTGGGCAAAGTCGGTGATCTGTTCGGAGGAAGAGGGCTGACCCGATCTGCACTCGCTCCAGGATGGGCCGACGCACTGGATGAAGTCGGAGGCATGTTCAACAAAGTGCCACGGGGGCTGATTATTGCCGGACTGGATGTGATTGGTTCGGACCCAAGCACCTCCGCCGCCGCCCTTCAGGATTTCGACCGCCGGCTTCCCGCATTGCTGGATCAGTTGCGCCCCGGCGACCTGTTCATTGTCACCGGAGACCACGGACGGGATCCTCACAAGCTGCATGGGCTGCCGACGCGAGAATACGCGCCTCTCCTCATCACCGGTCCAAAGCTCGCCCAGGGAGTCAATCTCGGCACGAGATCGACGGCGGCGGATCTGGGGCAGACGGTGGTCGAAGCACTCAAGGGTGAATCCTTGACGGTCGGCGACAGTTTCCTCGACGTGCTGAGACCTGGATGACTCTCAGATCTCAGATGTCAGATCTCACTGGGATGGATGGACGAGAGGAAGTTGACTTTGAGAGATGAAATCTGAGATTTGAGATCTGCAGACATGAACTACGAAGAAAAATTGAGCGCGTTGGGGCTGCAGCTTCCCGAGCCACCAAAGCCGGTGGCCACCTACGTGCCCGCCGTCCGGACAGGCAATCTCTTGTTCCTCTCCGGGGTGTTGCCCATGCGGAACGGGCAGTTGGCCTATGCAGGAAAGCTCGGGCGCGAATTGAGCGTTCCGGAAGGGGTCGAGGCGGCCAAGGTCGCCATTTTGAACGCGCTCGCGATTGCCAAACAGGAAATCGGGAGCCTCGATCGGATCACCCGTGTGGTCAAAGTCGTTGGCCATGTCGCTTCGGCCGAGGGATTCACCGATCAGCCGCAGGTCCTGAATGGAGCCTCCGACCTGCTTGTCGCGATCTTCGGAGAGGCCGGCCGGCATGCGCGAGTGGCAACAGGAGCTGCGGAACTGCCCCGCAGTGCCGCGGTCGAAATCGAAGTCATCCTCGCCGTATCTTGATCGTTGACCACACCCTGCCAGGCGGCGCGGCGTCGGCTTCCGCGGCTTGACACTCGAAAAAACCGCTTGTTATAGTCCGTGGTCCCTCGCTTCACGCTGCACCCCGGGTTGTTCCCTTCCCGACTCGTGCGTGGGGTTCTCGTGCCACGCAGGGTATTCAGAACATGGTTCCTTACAGGGTTGACGTGTTTCAGACCCATCTCACGATACAGAGCTGGATCATTGCCGTTGGTACAAGTCTGCTCATCGCTTGTGCGGGCAGCGCGACGGCAATTGCTGCAACTGCCAAATTGGCGCTGCAGCCGGAAGCCGGTGTGCCCGGCGCGACCGTGTCGATTGTCGGCAAAGGGTTGGGCCAGTTCAAATCCGCTCAGGTCAACCGCGTGCTCTTCGCCGGCGTTCCGGCACTGATCCAACGTTGGGATCAGGAAATCGTTGAAGTGAAGGTCCCGTTCAAGGCGCAGAGCGGACCGGTCGAAGTTCTGATCGGCAAGAAGAAAGTGCCAGCGGGAACGTTTACCATCGTCTACCCGAAAATCCTGTCGATTCATCCTCCGGCAGTCGAGCCTGGCCACACCATTGAGATTGTGGGCGAACACTTCGGCATCACGGCCGGACCGCGTGATCCCAATACGATGTTCGGTGTGAATGACGTGCTGATCGGCAATTTGACCGTCAGGCCGCGGCGATGGAAGGACGATAAGATCGAGGTGGATGTTCCGGCCAACGCGACAACCGGAGATATTGCCGTGCGGCTGGCGTCGTCGGATCCGTTGCCGGACGGCTCGTGTTGCGCGCCGGTCCAACACACCGTCAGCAATGCCGTGTCGTTGAAGCTCATTCCTACGGTGCAGGTCGATCCAGTCCATGGACCGGTGGGCACCAAGGTGGTGTTGTTCGGTCAGGGATTCGGCCGTGAAAAGACCGCCGAAGACAAGATTCTGATCGGCGGGCACGAGGCTCCCGTGGCCCAGTGGAGCGATCGCGCGATCGTCGTGCACGTGCCTGTGAACGCAGAAAGCGGACCGGTCGTATTGGCACAGCGGGGGCAGGAGCGCTCCGTGGGCCAGTTTGCGGTCGAGATTCCGAAAGCGACCGGCATCACTCCCGCCAGTGCTCCCATCGGCACGCTGCTGAGAATCAATGGCGAGCACTTCGGAGCCTATTCGGAGAGCGGCTCGACCCCGTACAACTACACGGACTTCGACACCGGCCACAACCGCGTGGAGATCGGCGGCGTACCCGCCGTGATCTACCGCTGGAACGACGACCGCATCGATGTGTGGGTCCCGTTCAGCGCGAAAAGCGGACAGGTCGTGGTCAAGCGTGGGGCGCCCAAGCCTGCGGCGGATGGCTCCTGTTGCGCGGAGAGCGGAATCGTTTCGATGGAGGCAGGGACCTTCACGTTGGTCGTGCCGACGATCGAGTCCTACTCTCCCACTTCTGCCGGATTGGACGACGTCGTGACGATCAAGGGCTCCGGGTTCGGCTCGTTCATCAAGACCACCGAAGCCACGCAACCGAAACTCGGTGTGGAGGCCTTCAAGCGCAGTCAAATCGAGCTTGGGGAGAACGTCTCCCGCACGGAAGTGCTGTTCAATAGCATCGGTGCGATCGTCCTGTCATGGACTGACACGGAGATCAAGGCTCGCGTCCCGCACCGCCATCTCTTTGGCATCGGCAAGCCCGGACAATTTAACGCGGATCTCTCTACCGGTCCTCTGGTCATCCGCCGGGGTTCCTGGGATCTCCTCCCTGACGGCACCTGTTGTACACCCAAACAATGGCTGACGCTCGAGGCGGGAACGTTTACAATTGAAGCCAAGGGCATGCCCGATCAGAGCTTCTTCCAGTCTAGGCCGGAAGGCGCCACGAACGATTAGCAGGATGGTGAAGAATCCGCCCACCCCTGCGGGAAGTTTTTCCCCGCCCAACCCACCGATGGCATTGCAATCGATTTCCCGGGATATGCTCTTCACAAAGCGTGTGCTTGCATCGCTGAGATACGTAACGCTGCTTCTGTTATTGAGCCTCCTCATGGTTCCATCCGTCACGGCGGGCGATCCACACGTCAAAGCTGCGCCACAGAAGTCCGGGACGGAAGTCACGCTTATGGGCGTCTATTTCCGGGACCCCAATCTCGGTTGGGCGGTGGGGTCGGGCGGCACGGTCCTCAAAACGACGGACGGCGGTCAAAAGTGGAAAAAGCAGACCAGCGGCACCCCGGCGCAATTGACGGGCGTCCTCTTCGTCGACGACAAGCGGGGATGGGTCATCGGCGCGAACGGGACGATCCGCCATACGGCTGACGGCGGCGCCACGTGGAAAGCGCAAACCGTCGACACTGTCGTGCCCATATACGGCATCTCGTTCGTCTCGGCGCAAGAAGGCTGGGTCGTCGGCGGCAACGGCACCATCCTGCATACGACCGACGGAGGCGCGCATTGGGCGGATCAGTCCAGCTCCACGACGGCGGCCCTCTATGCCGTGCAGTTTTTGACGCCACAACGCGGGACCGCCGTGGGCGCGGTCGGCACGGTGCTCGCGACCGAGGATGGCGGAACGACGTGGGTCGCGCAGGAGACCCAAGGTTCGGTCACGCTCTTCGACGTCTACTTTTCGGATCCGATGACGGGCTGGGTGGTCGGCAACGCGGGGGCCATGTTTCAGACGACCGATGGGGGAAGCCGCTGGATCGACCGCACGCTGCCCTGTTCACGGACATGCACCAGGCTCACGGATCTGCTGCGCATCCGCTTTACCGACCCCAAAACAGGTTGGATCGTGGGAGAGCGGGGGATGGCCTACCACACGGCGGACAGCGGATTTACCTGGGAAGAGCAGGGAACGCTCGCGAGCGTCTCGCTGTTTGGTTTGTCCTTCCCCAATACCTTGCACGGGTGGGCCTCCGGAGAGAAGGGAACGATCGTGCATCTAAAAATTGGGAAGTAAACCGCTACCCTAGCTCACCCAATCGGGATTGCAGAACGCTCAGCGCGGCAATTGTCGCGGTTTCGGCTCGAAGAATTCGCGGCCCCAAGGTGACGGGAACGAAACCGTCTCCAAGCGCCTGTTTCAATTCTTTGTCCTCCCATCCCCCTTCCGGCCCGATCAGCAGCCAGATGTCGCCGTCGCCGGAGAGCGGCACGTTGGTCAATGAGGCGCCGTTTGACCGCTCAGCCAACAGGATTTTTGCGCGTGCAGGCTTCGAGCAAGACAAAAGGTGCGGGACGGTCGCCGGTTCGTCGATGGCTGGTACGGACCACCGCTCCGATTGCTGCGCGGCTTCCAGTGCGATGCGCTGCCACCGCGCTCGTTGATGCTCGATCCGGTCGGCACGAGGCCTGACCACGCTGTGGCTGGCCAGGACAGGGACGATCCGCTCGGTTCCCAATTCCGTCGCCTTCTGAATCACCCAATCCATCTTCTCCCCCTTCAGCAGCGCCTGCGCGAGGATAATCGACGGGCCGGTTGTGGCGGGGGCGGAAGTCGAGTCGAGAATCCGGCCGATCAAGAGCGCACTCGTGACCTCGACGATCTCGGTATGATACCGGGTGCCCCGGTCGTCGGTGACCGAAAGCTGTTCACCAGGCTGGAGACGAAGACTTTCTCGCAGGTGACGAAGTAACGGGCCGGTGATGCGGACAGTCGGCGGAACGACGGCCTCGGAGGCCACGAAGAAAGTGGGCATATGGAACGGACCCCGATCGGCAGGAGAGGCGTTATTCGAAAAACGTCTTCATCTTATCGAAGAAGCCGTCGCCGTCGGCCTCCATCGACATGCCGCTTTCCTTGGCAAATTCCGTGAGCAATTCGCGCTGTTTGGCGGTCAGTTTGGTGGGAATATGCACCTTGATCGTGAACAATTGATCGCCGGTCGTCTGATGTTTCAGGCTCGGGATACCGAGTCCCTTCAGACGCAGGACTTTGTCGGGCTGCGTGCCGGGCGGCACCTTCATGACGGTCGTGCCCTTTAAAGTCGGAACCTCGATCTTTCCTCCAAGCACGGCGGTGACGAAACTCACGGGGACGTCGCACACGATATCGTTCCCTTTGCGTTGAAACACCGCATGCGGCTTGACCGAAATGGCGACGTACAGGTCGCCCGCCGGCCCGCCGTTGACGCCGTGTTCACCTTCGTTGGAGAGACGCAAGCGCATCCCCGTTTCGATGCCGGCCGGAATGTGGACGGCGATGGTGCGTTCCCGATAGACGCGTTGACGGCCCTGGCAAGTCTGGCAGGGCTCCGTAATGATGCGTCCCGACCCTTCACATTGGCCGCAGGGACGGCTCACGCTGAAGAAACCCTGCTGCAGACGGATCTGCCCGGCGCCCTTACAACTCGGACAGGTTTTGACCGATGAGGCCGACTTGGCCCCGGTCCCTTTGCAATCGGTGCAGGATTCCCAACGCGGGATCTTAAGTTTGGTTTCTTTCCCGTAGACCGACTCTTCAAAGGTAATGTCGAGGTTGTACTGGAGGTCGTTTCCACGCTCGGCACGCGTGCCGCCGCGCTGGCCGCCGAAGAAATCCTCGAAGATGTCGTTGAAGACGTCGCCGAAGCCGCCGCGTCCGCCGAAGTCGAAGCCTTCAAAGCCGGCGCCGCCCTGGGTCCCGGCATGGCCGAACATGTCGTAGCGTTTCCGTTTTTCGGAATCGCTGAGATGCTCGTAAGCTTCGTTGATTTCCTTGAACTTTTCTTCGGACTGTTTTTTCTGTTGCTCGCCGTTCTGCAGGTCGGGATGATATTGACGGGCGAGCTTGCGGTAGGCCTTTTTCAGATCGTCGTCGGACGCCGTCCGTTCGACGCCCAAGGTTTCGTAAAAATCTCGTTTTGACACAGAAGCCACTGTTTCCTAATGGTGGTGATCGGCGAAGGACCGAGTTCCGCGCTCAGCGAAACTCGGTCCCTCAGCAGCCGTATTCTATCTTACTTTTTATCTTTGTCCACTTCTTCGAACTCAGCGTCCACGACTTTTTCATCGGTCTTGGCACCGTTCGGACTTTCCGTTTCTGAAGGACCGGCGCCCGGCGCCGCCGAGGCCGAGGCTTTCTTGTACATTTCCTCCGCCAGCTTGTGCGACGCGGTGGTCAGAGCTTGCGTCGCCGACTCGATCGCGTCGGGATCGTTGCCCTCCATCGCCTTTTTCAGCGCGGTGACGGCTTCCTCGATCTTGGTGCGATCCTCTGCCGAGACCTTGTCGCCGTGCTCCTTGAGATTCTTTTCGGTTTGATACAATAAATTATCGCCCTGGTTCTTGGCTTCGGCCGCTTTCCTGCGCTTCTTGTCATCTTCCGTGTGGCTCTGCGCATCCCTGACCAGTTTCTCCACTTCCTCCTTGCTGAGACCGCTGGAAGCCGTGATCTTGATGGATTGTTCCTTTTGTGTCGCCAAATCCTTGGCCGACACGTGAACAATGCCGTTGGCGTCGATGTCGAACGTGACTTCGATCTGCGGCATCCCGCGCGGAGCCGAAGGAATGCCGACGAGGTCGAACTGTCCCAACAATTTATTATCGTTGGCCATTTCGCGTTCGCCTTGGAAGACGCGAATGGTCACGGCGGTCTGATTGTCGGCCGCCGTCGAGAACACCTGACTCTTCTTGGTCGGCACGGTCGTGTTGCGCTCGATCAGCTTCGTGAAGACGCCACCGAGTGTCTCGATGCCGAGGGACAACGGTGTCACGTCCAAGAGGAGGACGTCCTTGACGTCACCCTTGAGCACGCCGCCTTGAACGGCTGCACCGATGGCCACCACTTCGTCGGGGTTCACGCCCCGATGCGGCTCCTTCCCGAAGAAGTCTTTGACGACTTGAATGACCTTGGGCATGCGGGTCATTCCGCCGACGAGCACGACTTCCTGAATGTCGCGGCCCGAGACGCCGGCATCGCCGAGTGCCTTGCGGCAGGGTTCGACGGTGCGCTGAATGAGGTCGTCGACCAGCTGTTCCAGCCGCGAACGCGTCAGCTTGATGACCATGTGCTTGGGACCGCTGGCATCCGCCGTAATGAACGGCAGATTGATCTCGGTTTCCTGCGAGGAGGACAACTCGATCTTCGCCCGTTCGGCCGATTCTTTCAGCCGCTGAAGCGCCATCCGATCCTTGCGCAGGTCGATGCCCTGATCCTTCTTGAATTCATCGACGAGCCAATCCATGACGCGGAGGTCGAAGTCGTCGCCGCCCAGGTAAGTATCTCCGTTCGTCGACTTGACTTCGAAAACGCCTTCACCGATCTCGAGGACGGAGACGTCGAAGGTTCCGCCGCCGAGGTCGTAGACCGAAATCCGCTCGTCCTTCTTCTTGTCCAGACCGTATGCCAGCGAGGCCGCTGTCGGCTCATTGATGATGCGGAGGACGTTTAATCCCGCAATCTGGCCGGCATCCTTCGTCGCCTGCCGCTGGCTGTCGTCGAAATAGGCCGGGACGGTGACGACCGCTTCCGTCACCTTCTCGCCGAGATAGTCTTCCGCCGTTTGGCGCATTTTCTGGAGGATCATGGCGGAGATCTCCGGCGGACTGTAGCGTTTCCCGCGCAATTCCACATGGGCATCGCCGTTATCGGCTTCGACGACCTTGTAGGGCAGCCGCTTCATCGCCTCTTGAACTTCCTTGCTCCGGAACTTCCGGCCCATAAGACGCTTCACCGAGAAAATGGTATTTTCCGGATTGGTAATCGCTTGACGCTTGGCGATTTGGCCGACGAGCCGTTCACCCTTGTCGGTGATCGCGACGACCGACGGGGTCGTGCGGGCGCCTTCTGCGTTGGCAATCACCACCGGATCGCCGCCGCTCATCACGGCGACGCAAGAATTGGTCGTGCCTAAGTCGATGCCGATCACTTTACCCATGATATGCTCCTTCCTGGACTAAAAACTTCCTCATGATTCCGATTCGTCGCTCGTATTTTTCGATGCGCCTTCGCCAGAAGACACGGTGACCATGGCGGGCCTGAGAATTCGATCGTGCAGCCGGTATCCGCGCTGAAACTCTTCCACGACATGTTGATCCGGGACCTGTGTCGAGGGTACTGACGCGACCGCCTGATGACCGGTTGGATCAAACGGCTGTCCCATCGTCGGAATCGACTGGACTCCGAATTTGCCGAGCACGCCCTGCAACTGTTTCAGGGTGAGATCGACGCCCTGGACCAGCCCTTCGGCGGATTTGCTCCCCTTTGCCGCCTTGATCGCCCGTTCCAAATTATCGACGACCGGCAGGAGCTCCTTGAGGAGGTGCTCGTTACCGAACCGGATCTGCTCGCGCTGATCCCGCTGTGCGAGCCGCTTATAGTTATCGAACTCGGCGGCCAGCCGCAGATACTTGTCGTTCAGCGACTTCAATTCTTCATCCTTGGCCGAGGCCTCGGATGGAGCCGTAGCGTCAACGAAATCAGGATCTAAGTTGTCGAATGTATTATGGTTTTGTTCTTCGTCTGCCACGATTCGTCCTACTCACCAGGCCAGATAGTCACCTGAGCCAATAAGTCAACAGGAGCCCACTAAATTAATTACTTGTGAGGGGAGCGCTAGACCCAGGTTAGGGCAGGTGACCCGCCGGTTGTCCGATGGTAGACCAACGCGAGGCCTTCCAGCGTCAGTAAAGGCTCGATGGTCTGGATCGAGGTGGTTTCTTTGGCGATGACGCTGCTCAACCCGCCGGTGGCGATCACATAGGCGGACCGGCCGAGTTCCTGCTCGATCCGCTTCACCAGTGTGTCCACGAGTCCGGCGTACCCAAACAGCAGACCGGATTGAATGCTGCTTCCGGTATCAGTCCCGATCACCGTCTTGGGTCTGATCAGCTCAACTTTGGACAGCTTGGCGGCGCGGGCAAACAGGGCTTCGGCCGAGATGCCAAGACCCGGCGCGATCACGCCACCCAGATACTCCGCCTCTTTGGTCACGGCGCAGAACGTCGTGGCGGTGCCGAAGTCTACGATAATCAGGTCCCGACGGTACTTGTGAAAGGCGGCCGCGGCATTGATGAGCCGATCGCTGCCGATTTCTTTGGGGTTGGGATAACGAATGGTGAGACCGGTATCCGATTCCGATGATACGACCAACGGACGCTGACCGAAATACTGCTCGATCAATGTCTCGAACGTGGCCGTAAGGATCGGCACGACGCTGGACATGATCGCACCCGAGGTCTGGGCCGGAACGATGCCGGCCGAGGCGAGCAGATTGGTGAAAAGGATCCCATACTCGTCGGCAGTGGTCTTGGGGTCCGTGGCCAGGCGCCAATGACCCCGGAGCGCCGGGCCGTCATAAATCCCGAAGACAATGTTCGTGTTGCCGATGTCGACGACGAGCAGCATGACTCTATTGTACGGGCTTGGAGTGGAATTCGCCACCAAGGCCTCAACGCAGGTGGACGATATCGGCTGCACGAAGGTGCCGGACCGCCGGCGCCTCTGTGCCCTCTTGGGACCGTTGACGGAGTGTCAGGGAGCCATCCTGCTCGATCGCCTCCGCGACGCCAAGGCACTCTTTGCCGTCGGCGAGAATCGCCTTGACGGTCTTCCCGAGCGTCGCACAGCGCCGGCGGTAGGCCGGAGCGATGCGTTCCGAACCTCGTGCAAGGAACTCGTCCAGGCAGCACTCCAGTTCATGCAACAACCGGCCAACGAGCCGGTTGCGGTCAATGAGGCTCCCGGTCTCCTCACGGATGGTTGTCGCGATGTCCCGCAACTCTTCCGGAAAATCGTTTCGTGCTCCGTTAACGTTGATGCCGATGCCGATCACTTGAAACGGTCCTGAGCCGGCGGACGTGCCGCTTTCACAGAGGATGCCTCCGACCTTCCGCTCGTTGATCAACAGATCATTCGGCCACTTCACGGCGATGCGCGCCGATCCCACGATCTCGATGGCCTCTGCTGCACCCAGGGCGGTCATGAGCGGCAGCCAGGAGAGCCATTCCGTCGTACGCTCCGCGCTTATTTTCGTCCGGACGATGAGCGATCCGTACAGGTTGATGCCCGACGGGGAAAACCACTGACGGGCCATTCGCCCTCGCCCGGCCGTTTGCGCATCGGCCAGCACCAGGGTGCCGTGTTCCGCGCCGGCTTGGGCCAATGCGACCGCTGTACGGTTCGTCGAATCGAGGTGTTCGTGCAATTCGACGCGCCGTCCGAGATACTGAGTCGTGAGGTGCGTCTGAATGGCGTGTACATCCAGCGGTGACGAGCGTGGCACCGGTCAGCGATGCCTCCGGCGTGGCTGGGGTGCAGGCTGAAGCTCCAGCGACATGGCGGCGGCAGGGGCGGAATGGGTCAGCGCACCGATCGAAATGCGGTCCGGTCCCGCTGCCGCCATGGCACGGACGTTGTGTAGGGTGATACCGCCGGAGACCTCTACCAGCGCGCGTCCCTTGATCATGGCTACGGCCTTTCTGACCATGGCGGGGGTCATATTGTCGAGAAGAATGATGTCGGCCTCTCCGGCAAGGGCGTGTTTGACCTCCGCCAGTGATTCCACTTCGACGATGAGGGGCAATCGGCTCCGGCCCCTGCTTCTGGCCAGCCTGCACGCCTGACGGACTGCGTCTTTGTGAGGGAGCAGGCTCAAATGATTGTCCTTGATCAGCACGCCGTCCGCGAGCGAGTGCCGATGATTGGTTCCGCCGCCGAGCGCGACCGCCCATTTTTGCAGTGCCCGCAAGCCGGGAATGGTCTTCCGTGTATCCAAAATTTCTACACGGGAGCCGTGCACGGCTTGACGAAATCGACTCGTCAGCGTGGCGATGCCGGAAAGATGCTGCAGAAAATTCAGAGCCACGCGCTCGGCTGTCAGGATTGATCTGCCGTCCCCCTCGATCGACAGGAGTGTCTCGCCGGAGCCCGCGCGGGAGCCGTCTTTTTTCACCACCGTCAAGGCGAGAGAGGCATCCACGGTGAGGAAGGCCTGAACGGCCGGGGCCATTCCGGCCACGATGAGTGTCTGTTGAGCGACGATCCGAGCCCGGGCAGGAACGGCTTTCGGAAACAGGGCTGCCGTCGTGACGTCGCCACGGCCCGCGTCTTCTTCCAGACCTTGCCGGACGGCGCGTCTGATATCGGCAGCGGGCAGGACGGCCATGGTCAGGCCTTGAGAAAGGCGCGGAGTTGCTGCTCGCTGCTGGATAGCATGGCTTGATCATGCTCCAGACTGCGCAGGCGCATGCGGTGCTCGGCGAGCACCTCGGGTGGCGCCTTGGCGACGAAGTCTTGATTGTCCAGCTTTCCGGTCAGGCGGGCCATGTCCTTGTCCTGATCCTCCCGCTGTTTCACGAGCCGGTCCAGCGCTTTCTTCAGATCCACGTCTCCGGAGACGACGAGGCCGATCGTGAGGCCTTCCGTCACCAGCCGAAGCCGTTGTGCCGGCGGCCAGGCAGGTTGAGAGGCGATCTCTGGGGTTCCGCGGCTCAAATGGGCGAGATGAGGTTGGAGCTGTTGAAGCTGCCGCTGTTTTTCCGCATCGTCGTGCGCGAGGGCAAATGCGATCTGCTGGCCGGGCGGATAGCTCAACAAGACACGTCCCGTGCGGACGAGACTCACAGCTTGCTCGAGGAGGAGAAAACGTTGCTCGGCGTCCGGTGCGTCCCAGGCGTCATTTGGCATCGGATAACGTTGCACGACGATGCTGTCCCCCTCGTGCGGAATCGTCTGCCAGATTTCTTCGGTGATGAACGGCATGAAGGGATGGAGCAGCCGCATCGTCGTTTCCAGTGTGTCGAGCAGCGTCTGCCTCGTCGCCGGGCCGTCCGGATGTGCGGGATTTTGCAGGGTGGGCTTGATCAGTTCCAGATACCAATCACAGTATTCGTGCCAGATGAAATGGTACAGCGCGTTCGCCGCGCGATCGAATCGATAGGCCTCCAGCTCCGTGGTGACGGTCCTGATCGCCGTATTGAGACGGCTCAGAATCCACCGGTCGGCAAACGGCCGCTCTGCGAAAGGCTTCGAGAGGCGCGGCCCTTCAAGATACATCAGGCTGAAGCGAGCCGCGTTCCAGATCTTGTTCGCGAAGTTTCGATAGCCTTCGATGCGCTCCTCCGCCAGTTTGAGATCCCGGCCGGGCGACGCCATCGAGGAAAGTGTGAATCGCAGGGCGTCGGTGCCGAATTGATGCATGACGTGCAGGGGATCGATGACGTTGCCCTTGGATTTGCTCATCTTCTGGCCCTCGGCGTCCCGTACGAGCGCATGGATATACACGTCGCGGAAGGGAACGTCGCCCATGAACTTCAGCCCCAGCATGATCATCCGGGCCACCCAGAAAAACAGGATGTCGAGCCCGGTGACGAGCGTGGAGGTCGGATAATAGGTCTTCAATTCGGGCGTCTGTTCCGGCCATCCCAAGGTCGAGAAGGGCCACAGGCCGGAAGAAAACCACGTGTCCAAGACGTCGGGATCACGCAGCCACTGCTGCCCGCCGCATTGGGGGCAGGCGGCCGGTGCAGCCCTGGCGACAACCGGCGTCGCTCCCTGGAGCAGGGTGATGCGCAAGATCGCGTTGCCTGCTGCGTCCGTCGACGTCTGTTTATGGATGAACCGTTCGTTGCACTGCTCGCAATACCAGGCAGGAATCTGATGACCCCACCAAATCTGACGGGAGATACACCAGTCTTTGATATCGCGCATCCAGCCGAGATAGTTGTTGATCCAGCCCTCGGGAATAATTCGAATGCTGCCGTCCTCCACCGCTCGAATCGCCGGCTCGGCCAGCGGCTTGATATTCACGAACCACTGGGGAGAGAGGTAGGGCTCGACGACGGTTTTGCAGCGGTAGCATTTCCCGAGCGACATCTTATGGTCTTCCACCTTGACGAGCATCCCACGGTCGCTCAAGGCCTGCTCGATCTTCGGCCTGGCCTTTGACACGGGGAGTCGTGCGATGGCGGCGATGATGTCGTCTTCGACGCGCGCCGAAGCCAGGGATGCCGGATCGAGCAACGCCTGATGGTCGAAGATGGCGAGGCGGGGGAGTTGATGGCGTTCGCCCGCTTCGTAGTCGTTGAAGTCATGGGCAGGCGTGATTTTCACGGCGCCGGTTCCGAATTCGAGGTCGACGAGCACCGCGTCGCCGATGATGGGAATCTCGCGCCGAGTCAGCGGAAGCCGAACCTTCCTTCCGATCAGATGGCGATACCGCGGGTCGTCCGGATGCACAGCGACCGCTGTGTCCCCCAGCATGGTCTCCGGTCTGGTGGTCGCGACCACCAGCGATAGGCCGGAGTCGTCCGCAAGCGGGTAGCGGATATGGAAGAGCTTCCCTTTGACCTCTTCATGTTCGACTTCGATGTCGGAGAGGGCCGTGAGGCAGCGGGGACACCAATTGATCAGCCGTTCGCCGCGATAGATCAATCCCTCCTCAAACAGGCGAACGAACACTTCGACGACCGCCTTCGACAATCCTTCGTCCATCGTGAAGCGCAGGCGGTCCCAATCGCACGACTCACCCAGCTGTTTCTGCTGCTCGATGATGGTATTGCCGGAGGCCGCTTTCCATTGCCACACGCGCTCGATGAACCGTTCACGACCGAGGGCATCCCGTGAGAGGCCTTCGCTCAACAACTGCTTCTCGACGACGTTTTGGGTGGCGATGCCGGCATGGTCGGTTCCGGGCAGCCAGAGCGTATTACGCCCCTGCATGCGACGCCAGCGGATCAAGATGTCCTGTAAGGAATGGTTCAGGGCGTGACCGACGTGCAGGGATCCCGTGACGTTCGGAGGGGGGATCACAATGCTGTACGGCTGGCCGGGATGCGAAGTCGAGGCATGAAAATAGCCCCGCTCGGTCCAGGTTCGATACCAACGGGCTTCGACGGATTTGGGATCGTAGGTCTTGTCGAGGCGGAGGCTACTCATATTCGCGATGCGCCGAAAACGCGAGGCATCTTAACATGCGCATCCCCACCCCTCAAGACAACGCTTCGGCGATCGATCGCGTTGGACGAATGGTCGCTTTCTTGAGAGGGAACCAGGCTTGTGTTATACCATCGGCCAACTTCCACCTTTTTGCGAGGAGATGAGATGGCCACAGGACGGGATAAGGACCGCAAGACGAGAAAGAAGCACCGTAAGAACGTCAAACGAGTGAAGGCGCTGGCGAAAGCACGCCGCGGAAGCAAGAAGGGGAAGAAAGGGTAGGGGCGCCGGTCCTAGCCGGCGTCGGTGAGTCTGCGGATTTCGGCCTTGATCTGTTCTTCCACGATTGAAGGAGCCAATTTCTGCACGATCGTTTGAATCTGTTCCTCGGCGACGGCGCGGATGACGTCAGTGGCGAGCCGATCGGTCTGCTCCGCCGCGCCTTGCTTGAGCTGCTCACGGACGTCCTCTTGCCTCGACCGGAGATAGTCCCGGACGGCTTCGGGCAATAACTGTTTCACGGTATCGGCCTGCTCGCGCACCATCCGTTCGACATGCTCCTTGATCAAGGGGCTGGCGATCTCAAAGATGCTATGACGGATGATCGGTTCGAGCACGGCCATCTCGCTGGTGAAGACCTTCGGCAGGGCCTTGGCCAGCAGGGGCTCGACAACCTCTGAGAGCCGTTCTTGCGAAATCGACGCGCCCAGTTGGAGACGCACCTCGGCTTCCACGGATTTGGCAACATGCGCCTCGAGCTTCGTATTCACCATCTCCGGAAGCATCTCGCCGATCTTTTTTTCCGTCCTTCCTGACATGGATTGCAGGAGTTGTCCGAACAACCCTTTCATGGCCTCTTCCGGTTCGGCGGCAGGGGAAGCGGCGGCAGATGCGGCGGTTCCAGCCTGAGCCGTTGCGGCGGATTCCTTCTGCACCGGCGCTGTGGCCAGCACCGGCGGGTACGGGATGGAGGCCTCCACCTCATCATCCGGCGCGGCGGTCTCATCTGCCAGATCATCGTCGGAATCGGTGGCGCTTGACGTCGGTGGCCAGGAGCGCTTCTTTTTGCCGCCGTTCTTGGCCGGGCTCGTGTGACCGAGGTCTTTGATCAAATCCAGGAGATGCTCGGACTGAAACGGTTTCTTGAGAAACGCTTTGACGCCGAGTGATTTCAGATGGGAATCCTCGAACTTGTCGGTCGCCCCGGTGAGCGCGATGATGTAGGTGTCGCTCAGATTGTCGAGTTTATGGACTTCCTTGCAGAACCCGGAGAATGTCATGCTGTCGAGGTGATAGTCGGTGATGATCAGCGTCGGACTCATTTTCCGCGCGGCCTCCAGAGCCGCCGGCCCGTCCTGAAAGCCGATCACGGCGTACCCTGCAGGCGTTGAAATCTGTTCAACCATCCGCCTGACCGCTGGACTGCTATCGATGACAAAGATGGTGGAAGCCACTTAAGTCTCCAATTTTATTGAACTAGTTTGAAGCTAGCAGGGGGGGTATTCTTTGTCAAGAAAACCGCGGATAGATGCGCGAAAGAATTTGGGTTATTCTCCGTCGGCCGCAAAATGTGGCTGATGGACAAGGATGCACGATGACCCAGCCGATCCGAGTGGTGTTTTTCGATGCCGCCGAAACGTTGTTCCATGTCAATGGATCCGTGGCCGACATCTATCTTCGACACGCGGTGTCTTTCGGCTATCAGCCGAAGCCTAATGCGACGGAGTTGATCAGCGAGGCGTTCAGGCGTGCGTTTCACGACGCTCCTCCCCCGGTGTTTGCGGCCACGGAGCCCACGCAGCTCAAACAAAGTGAGCGGCTGTGGTGGTTCGATGTCGTGCACAATGTGTTTTATCGGGTGGGCATGTTCGAGCGGTTTGATGAATTTTTTGAACACGTCTACGAGGTCTTTGCCGATCCGGCGTCGTGGAGGCTCTACCCCGAAGTGCCGCATACCCTGAAAGCGCTGCGCAATCGCGGACTGGAGCTTGGCATTGTGTCCAACTTCGACTCCCGCCTCTTCAACGTCATACGAGGGTTGGGCATCGCCGAGCTCTTCGACACTGTGACGATCTCCAGCCTGGCCCATGCCGCCAAACCTTCACCGAAGATTTTTGAGCTGGCGCTCGAACAGCATGCTGTCGAACCGGGGGAAGCGATGCATGTCGGCGATAGTTTGAGGGACGATGTGGAGGGAGCCACGAAGGCCGGACTTGCCGCGGTGCTCCTGGCCCGGCATGGAACGCAGACGCCGCCGAGCGTTCCAGCCATACGCACGCTCGATGAGCTTGTCCCGCTGATTGCTTCCTGACCGCGAATCTCAGATTTCAAATCTCACATCTCGAATTGTGAGATTTCAGATGAGACGTATTTGAGATCTGAAGTGTTGAGATTTCTATAAGAGCAGGGGTACGACTTCCTTAGCCCGGCCTCTGAGGGAGATATCAACGAGATCTGAATGCGGCGTTGGATCCGGATTGATCTCTGCCACGAACGCGCCGGCCTCCTTTGCGACAGAGGCGAAACCGGCTGCAGGGTAGACCACTCCGGACGTGCCGACCACGAGAAGCACATCGCACGATTGAAGCGAAGCAGCGCAACGTGCAAGATCGTCCGCGGCTAAGGATTCGCCGAACCACACAATGTGCGGACGAAGCAATCCCTTACAGTGACGGCACGAGGGGAGGATTGGTATCGGGACGTCGCGATTCTCTTCGACCACTCCGCAGGCTGTGCAGCGCACTTTCCAGATGTTGCCGTGAATCTCCGATAACTTCCGGGAGCCGGCCGCCCGGTGGAGTCCATCCACATTCTGCGTGATTAGCCAAAAATGTGCACAGCGGCGCTCGAACTCCACGACACTGTCATGCGCCGGATTGGGCCGTTTGGAGGCAATCAATTCGCGCCGCCAGTTGTACCATTCCCACACAAGGCGTGGATCGCGTTCGAATGCCTCCGGTGTCGCGAGATCTTCCGCTCGAAAGTTTCTCCATAACCCATCGACGCCGCGAAACGTCGGCACACCGCTATCCGCCGAGATACCGGCGCCGGTGAGCACCACCAGCGACCGCGCGGCCGCGATACAATCCCTGACAATACCGAGGTCGCTCGTGGAGGCCATAGAGTTGTTCGACGAATAGCCCACTGCGTGCGCGTGTTGCAGCATGCTATAGTACGCGAATCATTCAGGCAACGTGTGAGACTCGCTGAGGGAAGGTGATGGCGGCGAAGCATATTATGATGGTCGGAGCAGGTTCCGTTGGCGGCTATTTCGGCGCCCATCTGGCCAAACATCATCCGGACGTGTCGTTTCTATTGCGACCGAAGACTCTGGCCGCGGTTCGCCAGCAGGGACTGCGAGTTCGCAGCGCATCGGGGACCGTGACGGTACATCCGCGCGCGGCCTCCGAGGCCATGCAGCTTCCCTCGCCGGATCTGATCATTCTGGCGGTCAAGGCCTACGATCTCGACGAGGTGTTGACGCAAATCGAACCGGTGATGACGGACCGCACGGTCATCCTCACCCTCCAGAACGGCATCGATACGGAGGACCGCATCAACGCCCAGTTCAAACGCGACTGCGTCGTCGGGGGCGTGGCCTTTATCTATTCCAAGATCGCTGCTCCGGGTCTGATCGATCACTATAAGAAGGGCAATGTGGCGATCGGCGAACTGATGGGACATGAAAGCGAGCGAGTGTTATGGATCCGGGATCTCTTCACCAGTGCCGGAATTCCCTGCCAGCTCTCGAAAGACATTCGGCGAAGCAAATGGGAAAAGATGTGTTGGAACTGCGTCTTTAACCCGTTGACGGTATTGATCGATGACAAGGTCGCGAGGGCGCTCGAACATCCTGAAATGATGCACGTGATCCACCAGATCGTGGCCGAGATCACGGCCGTGTCCGCTGCGGTGAAAGTGCCGCTGCCGTCGGATATGCCCGACCGGGTGGTGAAGTGGACCCAGGAAATCCGCGACATCCACACGTCGATGTACGACGACTGGAAAGCGGGGAGGCCCACTGAGATCAGGAATCTCAATGGCTACATCGTCGATCAAGGACGCGCGTTGGGCATTCCGACGCCGGTGAACGAAGCGTTGACGGCCATGATCAAAACGCTCACCGAAAAGCCGCGCTCCGGGCCCGGCGTCGTCGCGATTGAGGGAGCCGTCGTCCAGCCGGTCTCGCTGGACTTGACGGCGATCAGGCAGTTGCCGGGCGAACATCAGATCGACGACGTCAGCCGCACAATGCCGAGCATGCGGGGTCGTGCCATCACGGTGAAGGGTTTGTTGGAGATCCCCGCGTTGCAGATCGGGGCCGATCACGTCACCTTTCATTCGGGCGACGGCCGATACGCTGCGACCCTGACGCTCATGCAGGCCAAAGAGTTCGGGTTGCTGCTCTATGAACTGGACGGCCAGTCGTTGCCCGAAGGGAAAGGCGGTCCGTTCCGGTTGATTACGCCGGGACTCGGTGATCTGTGCGCAAACGTCAAGGGGGTCAGCCGGATCGAAGTGCGGGTCGGAGCCGGAAAAGACACGAGGCCATCTGAGCGGCCCCCAGAATGCTCGAACTAGCCTAGCGAATGACCTGAATCGCTCTCCAGCGTTCCGATCGATACCGCCACAGCATCAGCACCATCCTCAGCGTCCAGTCAGCGATCATCGCCAGCCAGACATAGAAGACCCCGAGATGAAGCCAGACGCCGACGATCAGGGCGATGGGCACACGCACCACCCACATGCCGATGGAGGTGGCGACCATGATGAAATGGGTGTCGCCTGCGCCGCGCAGGGAGCCCGCCAGGACCATGGTGAGGGCCAGGGGAATCTGAAGGAGCGCCACGATCTTCAAGAAGAGGGTCCCCAATTCGATCACCGATTCGTCGCTGGTAAAGGCGCGCAGCAGTGCATAAGGGAAAAAGAAAAAGACGATCCCCATCAGCGACATGATGCCGGTGGCAAGCCGGTTGGCTTCCCAGTTTTCGAGTTTTGCTCTCGTGTATTTACCGGCGCCGATGCTCTGCCCCACCATCGTGGCGGCGGCAATGGCAAATCCGTAGCCGGGGAGAAACGACAGTGACTCGATGGACAATCCGACTTGATGCGCGGCATAGGAAACCGTGCCATAGAGCAGGACGATCTTGGTGTAGGCGAGAATGCCCGCTTGCTGGACAATGCGCTCGCCGGAGACAGGAGCGCCGACCTGCCAAATGGTACGAAAGAAATCGAAACGGATATGGGCCGAGCGATGAAGCAGCGGAACACAGCGGACTGCCAGATAACAGACGCCGACGGCCTCTGCCATGCCGACGGCAATGGCCGCCCCTTGCACACCGAGCGACGGCATCCCCCAGCGGCCATAAATCAGCGGATAGGCAATACAGATGTGGAGAAGATTCACGACGATCATGGCATACATCGGGGTCTTGGTATCACCGGTGCCTTGCAGAATGGACGACAAGACTTGCAGCAGAACAGTGAAGGGAATGACGAGGAAAATAAGCGTCGAATACGGCAGGGAGAGTGCGATGACGTCGGGCGCCGCTCCAAGGAGCTCCATGGCGTACCGGTTCAACAACAGACCGGCGGTCATCAAGAACAGGGAGACGACGACGGAGAGTCCGAGAAAATGCCGGGCGGCCTGACCGGCGTCACGGTGCCGCCGGGCCCCCCATAACTGCGCCACAATCACATTGGTGCCGACCGAGAGGCCCGACACCAGTGTGGTGGCAATGAAGGCCAGCAGTTGGCCCAGTCCGACCGCCGCGATGGGAATGGCGCCAAGCCCGCCGACCAGAAACACCGCGACGATCCCTTCCGTGCGCTGAAGGAGGCTGCTGACCGTCACGGGGAGCGCCAGTGCCATGACCGAGCGCCGGATTTGGGTCACACCACTGGCCATCACGCTCCATCCTAACAGAACCTGTCCGTAGCGGCCTGGACAAATGACGCAGCCATCGATTAGGGTCAGCTGCCATGCGCGACATCCCTCCTGATGACCATGTGCGGCCGGCGCGCTCCCGCTTGTCCAAATCGAAATTTCTTTCTGGATTGCAGTGTCATAAACGCCTCTACCTCGAAATTACCCAACCAGAACTTGCCGAGCCGCCTGATCCCTCCACGCAGGCCCTCCTGGCAATGGGGACGGAGATCGGACGTTTGGCACAGCAGCGATTTCCGGGAGGAGTGCAGGTGGCGCCCGCTTTGCGACCCCGTGATGCAGCCATTGCGCTGACCGCGACGCTGCTTCAGGATCCTCACGTCCCGGCCATTTTTGAAGGCGCGTTCGAGCACGAAGGCGTTATCGTACGCGTCGACGTTCTCGAGCGGGTTCGTGATGCGGAAGGGACGGGTTCGGCCTGGCGCCTGATCGAAGTGAAGTCGTCGACAAGAGTGAAAGATGTCCACCTGGACGATCTTGCCATCCAGCGTCATGTGCTGAACGGTGCCGGACTGGACATTGCTGCCACCTGCCTGATGCACATCGATACCGGCTACCACTATCACGGCGGTGAGATTGATCTGGAGGCCCTCTTTGCGCTCGAGGACGTGTCGCAGCTTGTGTCCGCGCGCCAGCAGAGAGTGCCGGAACAGCTCGCCACCATGAAATCGATCCTGCGGGAGCCGCAGTCACCGGCGATCGAGCCGGATGAACGCTGCCACAGCCCCTACGAATGCCCGTTTTGGGCCCATTGCACAAAGGACAAGTCGCCGCGCTGGATCTATCACCTGCCCGGCCCGAAAAAGGTGATCCAGCAACTGGCCCAGGAAGGGATTACGATCATCGACGACATTCCGGATGCCGCAAACCTGTCCATGATGCAGCGGCGAGTTAAAGACAACGTCGAATGGGTCTCGTCAGGGCTGGGCCGCGCGCTGCAAGCTGTCCAGTATCCGGTCCACCACCTGGATTTCGAAACCGTGATGCTGGCCGTGCCGAAATACTCCAGGATGAAGCCGTATCAATCGATACCCGTACAATGGTCCAACCACATCGAACTGGAATCCGGAGAGATCCTGCACCACGAGTTCCTTCATGGAGAAGCGACCGAACCCCGCAAGCAATGGGCCGAGCGGCTGCTCGAATCGCTCGGCGAGGAGGGGACGATCGTCGTGTATTCGTCCTATGAGGAGGCGATGATGCGGCAGGTCGCTGAGGCCTTCCCGGAGTTGCGGCCCGCGTTTGCAGCCGTCACCAAGCGGTTATGGGATCTGTATCCCGTCATCAAGGAGCACTATTACCATCCGGCGTTCCAGGGGTCCTATTCGATCAAGGCGGTGCTGCCGGTGATGGTGCCCGAACTGAGCTATCGCGATCTGCTCATTCAAGAGGGCGCACAGGCCGCCAGCGAGTACTACCGGATGGTGTTCGTCGAAGAGGATTGGATTGAGCAGGCGAGAATCAGAGAAGCGCTGTTGCGATACTGCGCACGTGACACGATCGCAATGCTGCGATTGCGTCATGCGCTCTGGGAAAAGGCGACGGCTTCGGTGTGATGACCAGACTGGTTGATCATGGAACGGCCGCAGTCCTAACTGTGAGTCTGTTGGGCGTGGTCTCGGGCTGTGCCACTCTCGCCGGCTCGTGGGACTATGGGCTTCCGAAGGACCATGCCTCCAAAGCAGACCGGCTGTGGCACATCGTTTTTCCGCTCTCCGTTGCCGCCGCGGATAGCTGTGTCTTCAAGCGGGAAGACACGTACGGATTTTTTTTGAACGAGGAATCGACGGCAAATGGAGAAGCTGCCCCTGCTAGGGTTTTGGTGCGGTTCGTCCATGCGCAACTGCCGGCGGGCAGGGCGGGAATGGCGATCGGCGATGCCATCGTCATGATCAACGGGGATCCGGTTACCTTTCCACGCGCTGAGCCGGTCTCAGAGCAGATCCAGCGGCTCACTCGTGCGAGGATTCAGCCGCTCACGCTGGGGCTGCGTCGAGGAGCAGTGGAACGGGAGGTCAATCTCTGGTCGGTTCCTTCCTGTCGAATGAATGTCAAACTGATTACCAGCCCCATGGTCAACGCCCTCTCCGACGGATCGAATATTGTGCTCACCACCGGTGTGCTCGACTTCGTGCGTTCGCCGGATCAACTGGCCTGGGTGATTGCGCATGAGCTGGGCCATCATGCGCTCGAACACTCCGAGAATAAAAAGCTCCAGCTCATGCTCAATCAGTTTCTAGGTTCCACGGTTGGAGAACAGCCCGTCGCCATTAGGCAAATTGAGTTGGAGCGGCAGGCTGACGTGTTCGCGGCCAATCTCACGACGCGTGCAGGTTTCGATCTGCGTGAAGCGCGCAGGCTTCTGGGCTGGATGCAGGTGCTGCAGAAGCCCGAGGAAAACCAGCTCACTCAATCACATCCACCGACCCAGGAACGGCTCGACGCGCTTGATCAGATGATCAGCGAGTTGGAGAAGAGCAAGACTCCACGAAGCTTCCGAGTTCAGTAATCGGCTTCCCGCGCCATCAATGACATGAGGCTGAAGGTTTCTCCCGTCGCCGAGAAATATCTGAGGGGCTCCGGGTCGAGCGAGCTCGGGTTGGCGGAGAGGGTGGGCATTCGAAGTCGCGCTAGAGCAGCGCTCCTACGGAGGGGGCCAGCCCCCTCATAGGCTCCCCATGAAGGGGACACATCCCCTTCAAAACCCCTGTTCGAATCCCACCCTCTCAGTGATGTTTAGAGGGCGATGATCCCTTGATCATTCATGTGGGTTCGAACCAGGTATGGCTGTTGTGATGGCGGAGAGGGTGGGATTCGAACCCACGGTCGAGTTACCCCGACAGCAGTTTTCGAGACTGCCCGATTCGGCCGCTCTCGCACCTCTCCGTTCGTAATTATGCCGATGCCCCGGCGGGATTCTGTGCGGTTGGCTCAAGCGAATCGACTCGGCGAGCTTACCGTGATGCCAAGATATTTTCAATTGGTTTTCTTTCCATCCCCGGTATCGGTACCATAGCGCATGGCTATGACCGTATCGTCGCGGGTTCATCCACTGTGACGCTCTCGCCCGGACCCACACTGGCATTTCCCACGGTGGATGCGCTCACCGGTGGACCGGGGCCCCCGGTGACTCTCAGCAGCGGAATTGTCGATCTCTGGAGTTGCACGCTCGAGGGCAGCGGCGAAGTGTTGGCGCGTTGTCATGCTTCGCTCAGCGAAGACGAGCGTGTGCGCGCGGCCAGGTTCATTCGATCCGAAGATCAAACGGCGTTCGTCTTGGCGCATGGGACTCTCCGCGCCGTCCTTGCCCGTTACCGGGGAGTCGAACCCGCCGGCCTTCGGTTCCAGACCGGGCCGACTGGTAAACCGTGCTTGCTCGGCCAACCGGGTCGCCTTCAAGATCTGCGGTTTAATCTCTCCCACTCCCATGGACGGATGCTGATGGTCGTGGCGAATGGAATGGATGTCGGCGTTGATCTCGAGCAGGTCCGCGACAATCTGGGGGCCTTGCAACTTGCCGAACGGTTCTATGCGGCGACGGAATATGAATCGATCAAGAGCCAGGCTTCCGCTGAGCAAGCACAGCTGTTTTATCATCTCTGGGTGGCGAAGGAGGCTGTGCTGAAGGCGCAGGGAATCGGCATACCGTCGCTTCAACAGTGTGAAATCGTCGTGTCCTCGGTCCCTTTCCGGGCGGACGTCCGGGTCATGCCCGACTCCGCAGTGCAGCAAGGGTGGACGATTCAGTGGTTGAGTTGCGGCTCAGGCTGGTCCGGAGCCGTGTCGGCGTTTGGCAACGGCTGGTCGGTTCGAGTCCTCGATGGCGAGTGCGGCTGAATCGTTCAGGACGTACGACAATCCGGCTGCTGTGTTCTGATCGCCTTGAAAAATTGCGTCAACATCCGCTGGCTGTCCTCCGCCAGGACGCCTCCCGCGACCTCGACACGGTGGTTCAAGCGCGGGTTGCTCGCGAAATCGAGCACGGATCCGCAGGCACCGGCTTTGGGATCGGTTGCCCCGAAGACAAGCCGTGGGATCCGTGCCAGGATGATGGCGCCGAGACACATGGCGCAGGGCTCGAGGGTCACGAACAAGGTCGTATCGATCAACCGCCATCGGCCGAGCATCTTGGCGCTTTCCCGGATCGCGATCATTTCGGCATGGGCGGTCGGGTCCTGCCATGTTTCCCGGTGATTGTGCGATTGGGCGACAATCGTGCCCTGATGCACGAGGACCGCGCCGATCGGGACTTCCCCGATGGCGGCGCTCTGCGCCGCCTGCTCGAGGGCGATGCGCATGAACACCAAGTCTTCTTCCTTCAGATGGTCGTTCATCTGGGGCGGTTGTAACGGGGATTTGGATTCAGGTCAAGCGAGAGCCGAATCAGGATCGCTGTCCGGCCAAATAGATCGGACCGCTCGGCTGTGGGCGGCCGCCGGCGGGCTCGAGGCTCACTGCGAATTTACGCACTCTCTCAAATTGCGGCATGCGTTTGACCAACAGATGGGCCATTTCGCCTGCATCAATGTGAAACGTCCCGACGCTGACCGGCTTTTGGTCGATTGCCCACAATTGGTAGGCGGTGCCGGTCGGGCATTCCGGCAGATTGGCGGAATAGAGCCAGAGTTTTTGTGTGACAGGGTTATACAACAGGACACCACTGGCGCCCTTCGCCATGTCCGAAGCGGCCAGACTGACGACTTTGGCAT
This sequence comes from Nitrospira sp., assembly GCA_036376045.1. Lineage (GTDB taxonomy): Bacteria > Nitrospirota > Nitrospiria > Nitrospirales > Nitrospiraceae > Nitrospira_C. The sequence goes on along the minus strand of DASVBB010000212.1, from coordinate 10,022 downwards.
CCGGCCGGCGCAGCAGCGCTGCAAACTCATCCTGGGGTGCCTTGCCGCGGACAGCTGCGGTGAGCTGTTCACGGGTGGTTTCCAATTCCACTTCCTGCTCCATGAGCTGACGCTTGAGTTCAACGGCATCGTTGGTCCTGCGCTGGATGTCGACTTGCAGGTCGGCCACTGAACGGTCTTTGAGGTTCAGGTCGCGTTTGAGCATGGCAATCTTGGTGGTCTGTTCCTGGACGGTAGCTTCCAATTGCTGAATTTTCGAGGCATCCGCCGAGACCCGTGAGGTGTAGGCCCAGACAAGATAACCGGCGAGCGACAGGATGAGCACACCCACCACGCCGATCGCCCAGGGAAGGGAAAGCGATCGGGCCGGCGCAATGGGCGGAAACAAATGATTCATCCACTCGCCCGGTTCAAGACTCGGCTTCGCGTTCTCCTTCGAAAGGCTCTCTACCGCGAGGGGATCGGAGTTTCGCGCGGCCATGATTTTTGACTTCAATGCACGAGGCGCTTGCAGCGGTGACAGACCAAACGGCAGGAGCGAGGCCACCGATTGATACTCCTTGAGCGCACTATGACAGGATTGGCACCCCGACAACAGATGCGCTTCGAGCGCCTGGCGCTCCGTGCGGTCGAGCGCGCCGGCCGCATACAGAGGAACGGCTTCTTCCAGTTCTTCGTGTGTCATCCGAGGTCACCCTGTTCCCAGCAGCGTCGAAGGCTTTCGCGCAGCTTCGACATCCCGAGCTTGATTCTGGTTTTGACGGTGCCGAGCGGTTGATTCAGCCGGGACGCAATTTCATTGTGCGAGAGACCCTCGTAATACGCCAACTCAATCGCCTGCTGTTGCGCCGGAGGCAAACTGGTGATTGCGTTGCCTACTGCCATCCGCAGTTCCTGGTCCGCCTGCGTTTCATACGGGCTGGGTCCCAAATCGGCCACCCGGGAGGATACGCCGTCGTCCAGCTGCGTCGCGGCATGTTGCCCCCGCACGGCACGGGCGCGCAAACGATCGATCGCACGGCTGCGTGTCAGGGTAATGAGCCAGGCGATCGGCGTGCCGCGTCCGATGTCGTAACGCGCGACTTTTCGCCATACTTCCAGGTAGACGTCCTGGAGCAGTTCGTCGGCTTCCTCCCGATTGCCCAATATCCGAAAAGCCAGCGTATACAGCAACGTGCTGGAATGGTCGTAGAGTTGGCTGAACGCCTGTTGGTCACCTTTGACGATGCTCGCGAGCAGCGCCGGATCGATCGAAGAAGTGGCGTGTCGTGTGGGAGTGTCCATAGAAAGCGAGGGCAAAAAGAGCCGGAGGGGATCACCTCACGTCCGCCACAACTATAGCATCTACGTTCCAAATCGCCAAAAGGATCTGTTTTTTATTTTGCTGATTTCTGATGGGTTTTCATAGGCTTTTACGCTGTTACTGAAAGTAACGCAGTAAGGCTTTGGCAGTGTCGCTGGCCCCCGTCAGGGGCGGGCGGTGAGGGGATGCGCTGTCAGAAAGAGCCGCCTCCAAGGCCGGTCGCCAATGTCCTGAAATGAAGTCCTGACGGCTCAACTCCCGGCCTCGTCCATAGTCATGGAGGAACGCGACAAGCGGAGCCTCGTCGGCAAAGTTGTAGCGCCGGACGTAGAGGACGGGCAAGCCGAGCGCTACCGCCTCGACGATTGTGCCATAACCCGGCTTGGTCATGACCAGATCGACGGACGCAAGCACCGTTTTGAATGAAAAGGGAACGGCCGACAAAGAGTGGACGCGAGACAACGTGGGCGGCTTCACGCCGTCCACGAGAAATTGAAAGCCGGTCATCTGCTCCATGTGATCCCAGGGCAAAGTTTCAAGTGGAATGCCACCAAACCCTACGAGCACCAGTCGTTCAGACGCTATGATTCCGAGCCGCGAACGAAGGCCGTCCCGCTGCGATGGCGCAGGCTCAGCGATGGGGGCGACGTCGACCACATTGGGGATTCCCAGGAGCGGAAGCCCGGGGGCAATGCGAAGCGCTGTGCTGGCCTGGCCGTAAGCATTCCGCATCGATTGCAGCAGAGATTGACGCGGTGGGTCGGCAGCGTCCAGGGACATGAGGACTTCAGTCCAGGTAAAATTTGCAACCACGATGGCCGGGATGCCGGCCTGTGCTCCTGCTGTGACGGCCAGATAGGGCGTATCGGCAAGGATGAGATCGGGACCGGCGGCTCGCATCGCCGCGGCCTCTGCGTTCACACGTGATTCCCACGTCGCGTGAAATTCCCGGTGAGCCTCCCAGGTGGCCGGGATGTCGATGTCCAACGGTCCTTTCTGAATGCATCCGACGTCCTGCTGCACGGCCTGCGGAGACCAAGGAACAGTGAGGCGGTCCTGAAAAAATGTTGAGGGGACCGTGGTTCTGAGGATGGCGGTCAGACGGGGCACATGGCGCCCAAGCTCATTGAGCACAGGGACGACTTGGGCGGCGTGCCCGAAGCCATGGCCGGAAATGGCGCACCAAATGATAGGCAAGGCTAGTGATCTGATTCCAGTGGAGCGATGTTGTACAGCAGTTCAAGGTCGAACTCTTCGACCAGTTCATTGAACGCCCCGGCTCCAAGGTCCGAGCGGACTTCGTTCAGGACGAGATCGATGGCAGGGGCCGCCTGCGCCCCGTATTGGGTGATGGCGGAATCGATGCGCTGTTTTGCCGTGTTGAGGTCCATCGGACGTTATCCCAGCGACCGCAGCAGGATCTGCATTTCCGGGACCAGATCACGTCCGCCGTTGGAGCGTCCGGAAACCGCCGCCTCGATGCCGGCCTCCAGCACCCCCCGTGCTTCATCAGGCTGTTTCGCCCCGATCAATGCCCGACCAAGCGCCAAGTGCGAGGCCACGTGGAGCGGATCAAGTTGCACGGCGACACGGAGGTGTTCTATGGCTTCCTCGACGCTGCCGCCTTCCTGCAGGATTTTGTTTCCGAGACCGTAACGGCCCAAGAACCCCTTGGGGTTCTTGGCGACCATCTGGCGAAAACTCTCGATGTCCATGCACGTTCTCCGGTTCGCCGCACACGACCGCATCATAGCATTGACGCTTTTCACGGGGCCAGACGAAAAACAGGAGCCGCGCCGACTGGCGACGGCTTATGGGGCCATGCGGGCAGGAGCCACAACAGTGATGGCAGGTGCAGCAGACGAAGTCGTACTGGATGCGCGTGACTTCACCGACACGGTGCGGATGCCTGGTTCAAACAACGGCGCGCTGCTGGCAGAAAAGAAAGTCGTATCCTTGACGATCTGCCTGGCCAGTTCGGTCAGACAGGTTTCGGTGACGTGTCCTTTCAGTTCATCGATCATGATCGGGGTGGCGCCGAACAGATGGTATCGGGCCGTGCCGGCCGCCTGGCTTTCATACCGTTTGATCTCTCCGTCCCACCGTTCCAATTCAAGAGTCAGATGTGCGGAGTAATCGTACTCCAGAGGAAGAAAGGGGGTGAGAATATACATGGATGCTCCGATGACGATTCCCTTCAAGGCGGCTCCTCCGGCATGTGGATCTATGGCCTCGTCGACCCGGAGCTTGGCGCGCACTGTTTTTCCAACGGCCTCCGCGGCGGCATTGACGGAAGCGAGATGCGAGAACAATCCAATGTCTGCCAGGGAACTGAGAATCCGCTGTTCGGTCTCTGAAGAGGAGTTTTGCGGTGAACCATTTCTGCTGGTGTGGATGCGATCCAGGATCAGGGGCACTTGTTCGTTGCGAGCGATCACCTGAGAGGCCTCCTCATTGCTGTCAGCGGAGGGATTTGTCATTTCAATCCAGTGGGAGCAGCCGCCGATTGTGATCAGGATCAGTCCACAACAGGCCAGCGCGAGGCAGCGAAGAGAAGAAGTGGGGTTCACAGTGTGCCTCCTAGAAATAGAATGAGAAGCCTCCGAATGGCAGACCTGAGTTCAGCCCCAGGTTGGGATAGCGCGTGCCCGCGTTGGAGATATGGTGAAATCGAAATCCGACGTTGAATGACCACTGAGGTGTGAAAAACCACGAGAGGCCGCCGCCGGCCGTGAGAATGAAATTGAACCGCGCAGACTCTTCGGGAATTTTGCCGGCTAGATCGGTGTAGAAGGGACCACCGGCGAATTCGATGTAAGGTCTGAGGCGGCCGGTCCCTTCGAACATCCACTTGATCTTCGGGGTGAACCCGACGCCATGGGTCAGTTCCGGCTCCTGGAACTGGATGTAGACGACTTCGGCACCGAGCATGAGTTGTCCCCGAAGCCAGCGCCAGCCAACAGGGTCTGTGAGCACCATCGTCCAGGAGGGCATGAACGCGGGACCGCTCTGCTTGGTCGAGTGATCGTCCGTCAGTCGCACGGGCAGCAGATAGCCGGCGCTCAGACTGATTTCTTGTGAGCCGACCGTGAGATGGGGAACGATTTCTTCGGCTTGGCAGGTGATCTTGAGGAATAGGATGCTGACGATTGTGATGAGTGCGGCGTACGGGGATCGCGTCATTCAGCATCCGGTTGAACCTTTGTCGGCGAGCCCGCGAGCCAACAGGAGGTGAGCAATCGTGACGCTTCTAAAGGTAACAGAGATTGTGCGGCTGTCCAGAAACTGAGGAAATATTGCAGCGAGAATTTCAAGATGTGTGAGTGTGATGTATCAGATGCACCTCATTATAGATGGGACGTGCGGGCACAATAGCATATTCGTGTTAAGGCCGCATTATGAATATGTAAGTTTTTCCCCTGGTATTACGGCGTCCCAATCACCGTGATGCCGACGCACGTTCGTATGAAGGGAGTTACCCTTTGGGTTAGCCGGAAGTGGTCAGGCGGTTTTTCAGGTTGGCCAGTTCCTGAGCGTCTCGGGACGAATGGACAAGGTTGTACCTAGCGTTGATCATCATGGTCCGCTCGAGACAGCGAATCGCAGAAACGACATCTCCCCGCCGGCCGTAGAGATTGGCCAATTGACGAAGGACCGCGGCTTCTCCGGCTTCGGCGCCGAGCTTCACATAATGTTCGGAGCCGTTGTTCAGACAACGCTCGGCATTCTCAAGATCGCCCTGGTCTAAGAAACACTGCCCCATCTGGCTATAGGTCACGGCCAAGCCTTCTTCATTTCCCACCGTGCGGTGGTGCGCAAGAGCCTGGCTGAATGACTCCACGGCGTCCGTCCACCGCTGCTCGCGGGCCTCCTGAAGGGCGAGATTATTGTAGAGAATCCCCAGTGCCCGATGGTCGTTCAAGGTGCGAAGGAGATCCAACGCTTCCATATAATAGGGACGGGCTTTGGATGGATGGCCCGTTCCGATATGGAGGTTGCCAAGATTGACGAGTGTATGGGCGATGGCATGGGGATTCTTCGCGGTGCGTTGGATCTCCAAGACCTCACGATAGCAGTGTTCAGCCGTTTCGAAATCTTCCAGCAACGCACAGGCATTTCCGAGATTCCCGAGCGAATTGGACAATTCCTGCACATCGTTGCCCAAACGATCATCCTGGACGGCAGCCTCCCATGCTGCTCTGGCCTGAGCCAGATGTCCCCGGTGAAGGAAGATTCGGGCACGGTGCTTGTGATCCTCTGACATGGTAGGCCGCTAGTCTCCCCCTTTCGGAGTATCCTTCCTGAACTCCCGCTGCATGTCGTCCTCCTGATGCAGTCCCAGACCCGCCTTGAAGGAGTCGCACAACTCTTCAATGTGCGCGATATCCACGCGGCGCTTGCGGTCCGGCGATGCGAGATAGCGCTCACACAGTTGCAGGCCGGTCAGAAAGTGCCGGGCGATCGTCTCTTCCGTGACTTGCTGCCAGGTGATGTAAATGCAGAAGGCTTGATACGCCTGTGCCAGAGGATGGCGTTGAGCAAGATTCAACAAGGCGTCATACGCAGCCGTTGCCTCCTGGCCTGCACTCGAGGAGAAGACTTCTTCCAGCGCAACGGCCTTAGCCCAATCCGGACCTAGTTCGGCTTCGGCGTCCTGAAAGGCGGCTTGTGCGGCAAGCGCCGGATCGAATTGCATATCATGGTCCTCAGACAACGCGACGTGTTGAGTGTAGCGTTGCAGGGCCAAGGTCGCAACCCGTGCAGTGCGTTTACTTTTCGATGACCCGCTCGGTACACTGGTTTCCCGTGACAAGGGTCAATCAGCCCGTTGGTGCGTCAGGAGATCGGGCCGCGACAGATCTTATTGATCAGGTCATTGCCTATCACCTTCAGACCAAACACCACTTCCAGCGGTATGCCCGCTCGGCAGGATATCTGGATTGGGCCAACCAGCCGGATCCGTTTCGCCGGTTCGAAGGGACGACGTTGATCTCCCTGCCGTTACTGCCGGCGGATGCGTCCCCGACCTCGCCCTTCTACCATGACATGTTTCAACCGGGACGGGTTCCTGTCCAGGCGGTCACGGTCAGCACGTTGTCCCGGTTTTTTGAACTGTCGCTTGCCCTCTCTGCGTGGAAGCGTGCAGGGGAATCTGAATGGGCGCTTCGCACCAATCCTTCATCCGGGAACCTCCATCCGACGGAGGGATATGTTCTTCTCCCGCCCATGGAAACCCTGGAAATGACTCCCGGGCTGTACCACTATGCGCCGAAGGAACACGGGCTCGAACGGAGGGCAAAGTTTCGGGCGGAAGATTTGACACGGCTGTTTCGTCCGTTCCCCGGACACGCATTTGTCTTCGGTTTGACGTCCGTGCACTGGCGCGAGGCATGGAAATACGGAGAACGGGCATTCCGATATTGTCATCATGATGTGGGCCACGCCATCGCCAGCGCACGAATTGCTGCCGCCACATTGGGATGGCAAGCCATGCTCCTGGATGGATGCGACCAGAACACCGTCGCCGGATTGCTGGGGACTCAACGAAGCGACGATTATGGTCAAGCGGAGCGCGAGCATCCGGATTGTCTCATGGTCGTCTGGCCATCCGGGGACGGGAGGCGGCATGAGACGCGGACAATGCCACTCTATTTGGATCACGCGGACGTGCAGGGGATCGCGGCGGCAACATGGTCGGGACACGCGAATCGCTTGAGCGCCGAACACGGCTTCGATTGGGAGATTATCGATGCAGTTGCCGGAGCCACCTGGAAGACACGAGCCGAACGGGAGGCGATTTCGCTGGACCCCGTGAGCACACCATCCTCTGTGGATACTTCGCCTCTGCCGGATGTTCCGGCCGCGCAGATCATCCGGCAGCGGCGAAGCGCTGTCGCGTTTGATGCGAAGACATCGATTTCCGCCGACACATTCTTTGCAATGCTCGATCGGGTCATGCCGCGTTCAGACAGATCCCAACTGGCCAGACCAATGCCCTGGGATGGCTGGCCCTATGAGCCGGTGATCCACCTGATGCTGTTTGTGCATCGGATCGACGGTCTCACGCCCGGCCTGTACGTTTTGCTTCGTGATCCCGGCAAACTGGCATTCGTTCAAGGGGCCATGAATCCCGAACTCACCTGGCAGCTGGCGCCGGGCTGCCCCGATCAGTTGCCGCTCTATTGGGTTCTGGAAGGTGATGCAAAACAACTTGCTGCACAGGTCAGCTGTCATCAAGACATCGCGGGTGACAGCGCCTTCTCCTGCGGGATGCTGGCGGAATTCGAAGGCCAGTTGCGCCAACGAGGAGCATGGTGGTATCCACGGATGTTCTGGGAGGCGGGCTTGTTGGGGCAGGTCCTCTATCTGGAAGCCGAAAGGGCGGGAGTGCGGGCGACCGGCATTGGCTGTTTTTTCGACGACCCGGTGCACGAGATTGTGTCTATCAAGGGATTAAGCCTGCAATCACTCTATCATTTCACCATTGGAGGTCCGGTGGAAGATCGACGCCTGATGACCCTTCCTCCGTACGGTCATCTCAGCCGAGCGCCGCATCAGCCGGATCGATGAACGAGGGCAATGTTCAAGATTAAGAAGCGAATCGACAAGCCGAAGGCCACCGTCCTCTACAACGTCATCGAAGACTATTCCGAATTCGATGCACCGGGAAACGTTACGGCCTGTGCCATGACACTTCTTGAAGACCTCGGGGCTCATGCCAAGGTGCTGGCGGAAAGCTACGGCGTGCCGCTCGACACTATGACGAGCCTGCTCTCCGAAGGCGGGACCTATGTGTACCCGCAGGAACGCGGCATCCTGACGCGTGGGCTGTTCGCCTGCCTGCTCGGACAAGGGGATGCGATTCCGAAACAGACGTTTGTCCTGGACGTGATGCAATTTGCGGAAGCGGAACAAACGGCGCGTGCGCGCTCTTTGTCCCTGCTGGAAGCGGCAAAGGAAGTGTTCTATCGGACCTTGCCGGACGAATTGAAGGCGAAGCTTGCGCAGAAAAACCTGGGACTGGACTATCGCACCCTCGATCGCGCGGTCGCCAAAGGCGGGGACGTCAAGTATGTCGACTTCCGCAAGGATTGGTCTCCTCACTTCAAGCGACTCTGCATCATGCCGGATGGCCGTCTTGTCGAAACAGGCGGACTCGAGGAATTCGCCCGGCTCCACGGTATTTCAGCCGCACAAGCCAAGACACTCGTCGAACAAGGGGGTACGCTCGAGGTAGGCGGAGAGGTGCTGGCGTGTCAGATCGTCAATGGTCAGCCGGCCGTCGCACGCTTCAGCGCTAAGAACTATTTGAAGGCCAAGGAACTGGCGGTCTCGAAAGACCTGCACCTGATGGACGCGTTGAGCGAAGTCGCTTATGCCGATCCCGCGATGATGCGGGGGCTGATCCGCAAAGAACTCACGGGAGGACGACCGTGACCAGCCCTGGCAGGCTATTGTGCTAATTCTTCATTGACCGCTTCGACCATCTTATTGAGGTCGAAGGGTTTTTCGAATACGCGGCGGGCGCCGAATAATTTGGCGACGTCGAGGAAATTGCGGTCACCTTGCGCGCCGGTCATGGCGATGATCTTGGCGTCCAGATACTCCCGAGTCAGCTGCAGTGTCGCTTCCAATCCGTCCGTACCCGGCATCAAGATATCCATCAGCACGAGATCGACCTTGTTCTTCTGATACAGCGTCAATCCTTCGCGGCCGTCACGCGCTTCAAGCACCTGGTGCTTGGCCTTTTCCAGCACATCCTTCAAGAGATGCCGGATCGAATCTTCGTCATCGATGACCAAAATGGTCGCCATATTTGCTCGTGGCTCCTTGAACTGGGTGATATTACCCGTCTTGTGCCAAGGTGTCTAGCGGGAAATGGTGATCACGAGTGGGAGTGGACCCTAGGGATGTCTACAGATATTCGAAGAATTTCCTGATCGGACAACCGGGCGACCAGACCGCTTCAAGGGACCCAGGGTCCGAAACCGGATGGCGGAGTGGACAAATGAGTAACAGGCTGTAGGGCAGAAGAGACATTGACCTGGCTCGAGGCCATTTGGTACAAGCCACCCACTACGTACGTAGCTGCACGTGACCCTACCACTGGAGCAGTTGCATGGCACCCGCTGATTGGTCCTGGACCAGACGAACGCTACTCAAGACTTCCATTGCAGGCATGCTGTGCTTGGGCGGGCATGTGCTCGCGCCACGCTTCGCGCGTGCGCAGGCCGCACCTCTGCCTGAAGGGGAGCTCTCTTTCTACAACGTGCACACCGATGAGCGGTTGCGGGTGCGCTATCGCGACGTACGGGGACAGTACGATTTGGAGGCGCTGGACGACCTCAATCACATCCTCCGCTGTCACCATACAGGGGAAGTGGCCGCGATGGACCCGCGGGTCATCGAGCATATCAATCTTGTGCAAAAGGCACTTGGCGGCGAGGGAGAGATCCATGTGATTTCCGGTTATCGTTCACCGGAGTACAATGCGTTGCTGGTGAAACGAAGCCGTCGTGCCGCCAGGCACAGCCTCCATGTTGAAGGACAGGCCGTCGACTTCTTTATTCCCGGCGTCCGTCCCCGCGAAATCCGCCAGGCCGCACTCAAACTGCAGTATGGCGGCGTCGGCTACTACCCTCGGGCAGACTTCATTCATCTGGATTGCGGGCCGTTCCGCTCCTGGTAAGCCTTCTGGCGATTCAAATCTTCCGGTCGG
>DASVBB010000014.1:0-8516 GCA_036376045.1 Nitrospira sp. | reverse complement strand
CTGTTTTCCGGACTCGATGATCGTACGGCGAAGGCGGTGTGGACGAAAAGCATCTTTGGAACCTACATCATCAGGCCGGCGCATCTGCGGGGAGAGGAGGCGATACGCTTCCTGGGCGAAGAGCCTGAGCCTCAAGATGGGTCGATTCCGGCGTCCGATCATTCACCTGCTCCATCAGTTGCGCCGGAGCAGTCAGTTGAACCTGAAAAAAAATGACTTCGTCACCGGATCCCGGGAGGTCCACATGATCAGGACGAACACGGTATGGGCGCAACGTGCCGCTGTGTTGGCCGGCGCCTGTGCGATCTTCAGCCTGGTGGCCTGCGAGAGCACGCCCAAGTGGGTGAAGACCGGGAGCTACAAGCCTGAGGAGGCCAAAGCCTTCTATAGCATGGGAGAAGTGATGGGGATCCGCAACGAACCTCTCGCCTGGGATGCGGCCGAGAATCGGGCACGGGCCCAGATGGTCAAGATTCTCTCGACGTACACTGCCTACCTGATGCGGGATTATGCCGCGTCGACGGCAGTAGCGGATTTCCAAAAGACGGCTGAAGAGCAACACGTCGAAGTCGCGACGAAAACATTTGCGGCTATGACGCTCAACGGTGTTCGGCCTGTCGATCGGTATAAGGACGAAAAGAAGGGCATCTATTATGTCGTCGTCAAAATGGAGCTGGAAGATGTGAAGGACATGCTCATGCACTCAACGGAACTGAACAGTCAGATGCGTGATTATGTCCGCAAGAATGCTGATCGGGCCTTCGAGCGATTGGAGAAAGAAGAACAAAAGCGCGAGATTCCTCGCGAACAGAATCCCCAGTAGACGTAGCGGAGAGCCTGGGTAGGAGCCTCCCCCGAGCAACACTACCGCTTCGAGGTCTTCGACTGGTAGATATGGGTGGGCTGGCCGTGGAAGGCTTCGGCGGCTTCCATCACCGTCTCGCTCAAGGTCGGATGTGGGTGAATCGACGCGGCCACGTCTTCGGCCACCGCACCCATTTCGATCGCCAGCACGCCCTCGGCGATCAGGTCGCCCGCGCCGACGCCGCAGATCCCCACACCAAGCACGCGACCCGATTCCGCATCCAGCACCAGCTTAGTCAATCCGTCATTGCGCCCCAGCGTCGTGGCGCGGCCCGAGGCCGCCCAAGGAAAGCGGGCGATCGTCACGGCTCGGCCTGACGCCTTGGCGGCGTCTTCCGTGAGGCCGCACCAGGCGATCTCAGGGTCGGTGAAGATGACGGCAGGAATCACCGCATCGAAGGCCGCCTGTTGCCCGGCGATCACCCGGGCGGCGACGAGCCCTTCATGCGACGCTTTGTGCGCGAGCATCGGCTCTCCGACCACGTCGCCGATCGCGAAGATCGTCGGTTCCGCCGTGCGCATCTGTGGATCGACCTGGACGAAACCCTGCGGAGACACGACAATCTTGGTCTTTTCCAGCCCGAGCTGCTCCGTGTTGGGCGTTCGCCCGACGGCGACGAGCACGCGGTCGAACGCTTCGGTGGTCTTGCCGTCAGGACCGGTGCAGGTCACGGCGATGCCATCCTTGCGGGCCTCGAGCGTTTCCACCTTTGTCTGGAGCTTGATGGCGTGGAACCGCCGCTGCAGGCGATGGTACAACGGCCGCACGAGATCGGGATCGGCGCCGTCGAGCAGATGCGGCAGGGCTTCGACCAGCGTCACCCCGGCGCCTAATGCCTGATACACGGTGCCCAATTCCAATCCGATGTAGCCGCCGCCGATGACCAGCAGGCGGCCCGAAGCGTCCGGGAGTTCCAGCGCCCCCGTCGAATCCATCACGCGCGGATCGTCGAGTGTGAGCGAGCGTGGAATCGCCGGCCGCGAGCCGGTGGCGAGGATCGCATGGGCGAACGAGAGTTCACGCCGTCCATCACCTGAGAGGGTGAGCGTCGTGCCGTTCGTGAACGTCGCGCGCGCCGTGATGACGTCCACCTTGCGGCTTGCCGCCAGGGTCTGTACGCCTTTGGTCAGCTTCCCGATAATGGTCTGGGTGCGTCGGCGCAAGGCCTCGAGATCGAGCTTGGGCTTGTCGAAGTGGATACCCCACGACTCCGCCTCTTCGGCCTCGGTGATCAGGCGGGCCGCATGCAGCAACGCCTTCGAGGGGATGCAGCCGCGCAGGAGACAGACGCCCCCGAGTTGCGCGCCCTGGTCAATCAGGGCAACGCGCAAGCCGAGATCCGCCGCCTGGAAGGCGGCCGTATAGCCGCCAGGACCTCCGCCGATGACTGCGACATCGTAACGGGCTTCAGTCATGAATCCCTCGCTTCATGCGCCCCGTCACTCTCTTATAACCCGAGAAACATCGCCTGAAAGTCTTCCAGGACCTTGACGATCTCGTTGGTGAAGCGCGCGCCGTCCGCGCCGTCAATGAGCCGATGGTCGTAGGCCACGCAGAGCGGGAGCATCATCCGGGGCTCGAGCTGCCCGTCGCGATAGACCGGCTTCCGCACGCCCTTGCCGCATCCGAGAATCGCGACCTGCGGGGGATAGACGATGGGCATGAAGGGACCGGCGCCGATCCCGCCCATGTTGCTCACGGTGAACGTGGCACCACGCAGTTCTTCGAGCGTGACTTTCCGGGTTCTGGTACGTTCGGCCAGATCGGCCAGTTCCAGCGAAATCTGCAACAGGTCTTTCTGATCGACATGATGGACAACCGGGACGATCAACCCGTCCGGCGTTTCCACCGCCACCCCGATGTTGTAGTACTCCTTGTAGATCACTTCGCCGTTGGTCAGATCGAGCGTCGCGTTGAATTGCGGATACAGTTTGAGGGCATGCGTGACGGCTTTGAGGAACAGGCTGGTCAGCGTCAGCGTCGCGCCTTTGTCTTTGAACTGCGGCGCATAGCGTTTGTGCAGCGCGAGAAGCTCGGTGATGTCGGCCTCCTGGAACTGATGCACGTGCGGAATGTTCGTCCAGGCCTGCGTCACCGTCGCTGCGATTTTCCTCCTAAGCGACGGGATCGCGTCCCGCCGTTCGTTGCCGTACATCGTCGAAAACACGTTCCCGCCGGTGTCGCCGACCTGACCGGGCGCACCGGTGCGCCGGGTCCGCTCGCGCACGAAGGCCTTCACGTCTTCCGCCGTGATCCGCCCGCCGGCCTCCGAGCCCTTCACCTGACCGAGATTGACCCCGAGCTCTCGTGCCAGCCGGCGCACAGAGGGCGCGGCGGCGATGCCGGCGCCGGAAGAGGGGGAGGATTCTACGGCGCCGGAAGACGGCGAGGATGGTGATGCAACGGCGTGGGCCGGCTGTTGCGCCGCTGCGTGTGGTGTGTCTGAGGCAGTCGCCGCCGATGGAGCAGAGGATTGCGCCGGAGGCGTCTCGCGTTGCTCCACGGCTTTCGCATGCGCGGCTTCGACGGCCGGTGGCGGTTGCGGGGCGGGTGCGATGGCCGCCTGTTCCGGTTTCTTGGACGGCGCGGCAGGCTTCTTCTCGGCAGGAGTATCGGCCTGCTGCGGTTCGCCTTCGCCGTTGAGTTCCACCAGCGCCTGGCCGACCTTGAGGTGGTCGCCTTGGCGCACGAGCAGGCGAGTGATCGTGCCGGCGGCCGGAGCCGGCACCGGCACGGTCGCTTTCTCGGTTTCCAGCTCGATCAGCGACTGGCCTTCCGTGACCCGGTCGCCCTCTTTGACCATGACTTGGACGACGTCCCCGCCTTCGACGCCTTCCGCGAGAAACGGCAGTTCGACTTTCATGGCGTTATCCTTCTCACCCGCCCACCCCGGCGCGCCGGGACGCGCCATTCCGCGATGTTCCTTCCAAGCTCGCTCGTGTTTCTTCCACTCCTAAGCGGGTGGCCTCGATGAACAGTCTTCACCCGCCCACCCAGCCGCGCCGAGACGCGTCTTGCACCAAGCGCCCGCAGCGGTCTGGGCGACCCTGTCCTCGTCTCTCTTCAGGGGTGGCCCGTTTGGCCTCAAACGTGCGCGCGTGAAGGAGCACCGCCTATCTGAAAATACGATTGGTCTGGTGTGCCGCCTTCCGCGAGCACAAGAGGCCAACGGGTCGCCCTGCCTCTTTCCTACACCGGGCGGGGTGCGAGGACGAGCGGTGATCGGCGACAGGACCCGCAATCTTCCACCTTATCGTTGCCAGGGTGCCAACTCGTCCGCCGGCAATTCCAGATCCTTGACGGCTTGCGACACGAGCCGCGCATCGACCTTGCCCTGCTGATGCAGGCTGTACAAGGTCGCGACCGCCAGATGTTCGGCGTCGATCTCGAAGAAGCGGCGCAGCGCCTGTCGCGTATCGCTCCGGCCGAACCCATCGGTGCCCAGTGCAAGCAGGCCGGGAATCCAAGGCGCGATCTGCTGGCTGACGAGACGGACGTAATCGCTCACTGCCACGCAGGGGCCGTCCAATTGCTTCACGGTCTTCTGCAGATAGCTCACGCGCGGCGGCTCGTCCGGATGCCACATGTTCCACCGCTCCGCCTCGAGCGCCCGGACCGCCAACGTCTTGAAACTGGTCACGCTCCAGACATCGGCCGCGACACCGTAGCGCTCGCGCAGCAGATCCTGCGCCCGCAAGGCTTCGTTGACGAGCGGGCCGCTGGCCAAGAGATGGGCTCGGTGCTTGCCCTTTCCCTGGGCCGGCCGGAACCGGTACATGCCCTCACGAATCCCTTCTTCCGCACCGGGCGGCATCTGAGGCATGGGATACGTCTCGTTATAGAGCGTGATGTAATAGGACAGCTCTTCCTGATTCTCGTACATGCGCTTGAACCCGTCCTGCAGAATCACCGCGAGCTCGAACATGAAGGCCGGATCGTAGGCGGCGATCGTGGGAAAGGCGCTGGCGAATAAATGGCTCTGCCCGTCCTGGTGCTGCAAGCCTTCGCCGAGCAAGGTGGTCCGCCCTGCGGTCGCGCCCATGAGAAACCCGCGGGTGCGCATGTCGGAGGCGGCCCAGATCAGATCGCCGACACGTTGAAAGCCGTACATTGAGTAAAACGTATAGAGGGGAATCGTGTTGAGCGCGTGCGTCGCATAGGCCGTTCCCGCGGCAATGAACGATGACATCGACCCCGCTTCCGTGATGCCTTCCTCCAAGATTTGACCGTTCTTGGCCTCGAAATAATAGAGCAGTGAGCTCTTGTCGACCGGTTCATAGAGTTGGCCGATGTGCGAATAAATTCCGTACTGGCGGAAGAGCGCCTCAAGGCCGAACGTCCGCGCTTCGTCGGGAATGATCGGCACAAGATGTTTGCCGAAGTCTTTCATCCCGAGCAGGCGGCCCAGCATGCGGGCAAACCCCATGGTCGTCGAGACCGCGCGGTCTCCCGAGCCTTCAAGGAATTCCTTGAACTGCTCGAGCTTCGGCGCCGCCAGCGACTCGACCTTGACGCGACGTTCAGGAAGCGACCCGCCCATGACCTTGCGGCGCTCGACCAGATAGATGGCCTCGGGACTGCCGTCCGGCGGGCGGAAGAACGGCGTCGAAGTCAACTGCTCGTCCGGCACCGGCACGCCGAAGCGCGTGCGGAACTCGCGCAGCTCGTGCTCGTTCATCTTTTTCTGCGAATGGGTAATGTTGCGGCCCTCGCCCGCTTCGCCCAAGCCATAGCCTTTGATCGTCTTGGCCAGGATCACGGTCGGCCGGCCCTTGTGCTCGACCGCGGCCTTGTATGCCGCATACACTTTCCGCGGGTCGTGGCCGCCTCGCAGCATCTTGTGGATCTGCTCGTCCGAATAGGTCTCGACCATCTTGAGCAGGCGCGGATCCGCCCCGAAGAAATGGCTGCGCGCAAACCCGCCCCCTTCGACCGTATACTTCTGATACCAGCCGTCCACGACCTCGCCCATCCGCTTGACCAGCAAACCTTCGTCGTCTTGTGCCAGCAGGGGATCCCAGTCACTGCCCCAGATCACCTTGATCACGTTCCAGCCGGCCCCGCGGAAGATCGCTTCCAGTTCTTGAATGATCTTACCGTTACCTCGCACCGGCCCGTCGAGGCGTTGGAGATTGCAGTTCACGACCCAGATCAAGTTGTCGAGTTGTTCGCGGGAGGCGAGCGTGATCGCGCCGAGACTTTCCGGCTCGTCGGTTTCGCCGTCGCCCACGAACGCCCACACGCGCTGTTGGCTGGTATCTTTCAGGCCTCTGTCCTGAAGGTAGCGGTTGAAGCGTGCCTGGTAAATGGACATGATGGGACTCAATCCCATCGACACGCTGGGAAATTCCCAATAATCGGGGTGCAGCCAGGGATGGGGATAGGACGAGAGTCCTCCGCCGCTGCTCAGCTCCCGGCGGAAGTTATGCAGCGCCTCTTCAGGCAGACGGCCTTCGACGAACCCGCGGGCATACATGCCCGGCGCCGCATGGCCCTGAAAATAGACCTGATCGCCTCCCTGCGGAGCGTCCTTGCCGCGGAAAAAGTGATTGAAGGCCACTTCGTAGAGCGTGGCCGCCGACGCAAAGGTCGAAATGTGCCCGCCGATGCTGGCATGCTCCTTGTTGCCTTTCACCACCATCGCCATGGCGTTCCAGCGGACGTAGCTTCGAATGCGGCGTTCGATCTCCAGATTGCCGGGGTACGACGACTGCTGGGCGGCGGGGATCGTATTGATGTAGGGAGTGTTCAGCGCAGCCGCCACCGGTGCGCCATGAGTGCCGAGCCGATCGCGCAGCCGCTCGAAGAGATACGTCGCCCGCTCGGTGCCCTTGGCCTCGAGGACGTACTCGAGGGAGTCCAGCCACTCGCGGGTTTCTTCGGGATCGGAGTCGGCGTGCGGTCGAGGAGTGCGGTCGTCGTTCATGCGCACCTCGGGTGTTCGTACTCATATTACTCACCCGACGGGCTCAGCGCAAAAAAATAATGAGGGGTGCCTTTGCGCTTTCGCTCGCTGGACCTCCCGCAGCGATCCGCGCGGGTTTCGCCGGGCGGAATGCGCGCACATTGGTAACGTGCACTGTGCGCCCTTCTGGAATTCTCTCAGTCACGGTTGTCCCAACCGTGGGCTTCGGTCAGTTCCAGCTTTCCCTCCCGGCTCAACCGAGCGGATGCCTCGCTCCTCCGGTCATGCTCGTAAAACGCAAAAGCGCCCCATGAAGAACAATCGCGAGCGAGCTTGGAAGAAGCATTTATCGACGATGCTCTTCTAGAGGATCGACTCCATGCTGCGCGTGAGCATGGGGAACTGCACTCCCAAAACGCCAACACGGATCAACACCGCATAAATACAGCCATTTCAGCCTCTCGTGGTTTGATTTTGTGCAATGAAACAGGTATCTCTCTGCGGCCAAGAACATCTTGCGGCAAAGCCAGATAAATAGTAACATTAAGGTTACCATATAAAATAATGGCCCTCCGCATTATTGAGTACCTTGACCAGCGAGGACGGTCACCTTTTGCGGCATGGTTTGAAGGACTCAATGCCGAGGCCGCTGCCAAGGTTACTGTTGCGCTATATCAAGTAGGCGCAGGGAACCGGGGGAATACCAAAGGCGTCGGCGGAGGTGTCTTTGAACGGAAGGTAGACTTCGGCCCGGGTTATCGGATCTATTTCGGTAAAGAAGGAGATAGTCTTGTGATTCTTCTTGGGGGAAGTACCAAGCAACGCCAACAGCAAGCCATTGAAGCGGCGCGAGAGCGCTGGATGGACTATCGACGGAGGAAGGTTCTTAGGAAGGGGTAGACATGGCACTCACACGTGAATTCAAAGACACAATTGCAGCAAGGGTTCAACGCGATCCGCGATTTAGGGAAGCACTTTTTACTGAGGCCATGAACGCGTATCTCGGAGGTGACACAAAGGCAGGTAAGGCGATTCTGCGCGACCTTGTCAACGCCACCAGCGGGTTTGAAGAATTAGCGCATGTGCTCAAGAAGTCGAGTAAGAGCTTGCATCGAATGCTGGCCCCACGCGGTAACCCGAATACAGAAAACTTTTTCGGTATCGTCAATGCCCTACAGAAAAAAGCTGGTGTAAAGCTTCAGGTGAAAGCCAAGGCCGTCTGATAATTAGGACTGTGAGAGGAGCGAATCGGCGAGCGCACGCAGCAGGGTGGCTCCATCACCACGCCAGGCACTGCCGTGCATACACGCGAGTGTCGTGGGCCTTGTCGCGGCAAGCCGCTCCAGCATCGCACGTGCGTTTTTCGTGTGGGAGAAGTAATCCATCTGGTGGCGAAACGTCTCACTTGGTCCAAGAATGTCCGATTCGGTCAGGGGCGGAAGATCAGCGCCTCCCTGCGTGAACAGGTCGCCACAGAGCAACGTCGAGGTCCGCTCTTCCATCAGCAAGCCACACTCCCACGCGTGGGGTAGATGCGGCGTGTCAAACCATCGCACGGTGTGCGTGCCCAGAGTTAATCGTTCTCCATCGGCGAGGGCACGGGGCGCCCGGTCAGCGAGGTCGCTGATTGATACCAGGGCAGCGACAGTGCCGCATAGGGGTACAGACTGTGGAGCGGCACCAAGCCATTCGTTGAGCGAACCGCACTCGTCGGCTTCGACATGGGAGAAACTGATATACCGAAGC
>DASVBB010000210.1:0-2720 GCA_036376045.1 Nitrospira sp. | reverse complement strand
CGGGGGATACTCCATGCCGCCTTTACGTTTACGATGGGTGCGCTGCTCTTTGCACGCTTGTCTGCCTGGGCCGGGACCAGACGGGGTAGGACGCAATGGCGCAAAGCAGGCCTCACTACGCGACAGCTCGTGCGCGCCAGGTTCCGCTGTCTGGAAGAAATTGAATCCGTCCACTACTCCCTCCAGGATCTCGTCTACGCCGGTCGGCATCTCAAGTGGCTGACGGGCTCCGGCACTCGTCTCGTCAGACAGCTCGAGACCGCCGTTGGTGAGGCCGAACGTCGAATGTCCCGCCACCGCAAGGCGGTGCTGGCGTCCCCTTTCGGTCCCTCGTTGCGCAAACATGTTTCCGACCTCCGGCAAGCCCGCCAACTCTACGGACCCACGAACATCCAAGCGTGAGCATAGGGTCACCCTGCATGTTCCCCTAGCTCCGTCCTGGCCGCTCCACCGCTACACTGAAAGCGGAGGAAACTATGCCCAGGCGTATACCGAAGCTTTTGGCGGGAGTGGCGGTGCTCTTCTTGCTGCTGCTGACGGCGACCTTGTTCCTCAATGAGCCGTTGCGGGCCTATGTGGAGCACAAAATGAACCGCAGTCTGAAAGGGTACCACGTGCGGATTGGTTCGCTGGCCTTTCATCCTATTGGCGGGTCGGTGGACCTCGAAGATGTGCACCTCACGCGCAGCGATGAGCCCGATCCCCCCGTGGCGAGGATTGCTCGCTGGTCGGCGAGCATCCATTGGAAAGCGCTGTTGTCAGGACGCTTGGTGAACGACCAATACCTCGAACGGCCAAGCTTTCACATCACCAGAACACTCGCGAGAGAGGAAGCCGGCAGCGAGACGCCCGTCAAGGACCGCGGCTGGCAGGAGGCCGTCGAGAGCGTCTATCCATTCAAGATCAATCAAATCAGAATCGTGGACGCCGAGCTCATGTACCTGGATGAGGCGAAGCCCGACCAGCCGCTGCGGATACGCCATTTGAATCTCTATGCGTCCAACATCCGAAACGTCCAGTCCGCCGATCAGGATTATCCCTCGGAGTTCTCACTGGAAGCCGTGCTATTCGAATCCGGAAACGTCCGCCTCGAGGGGCATGCCGATTTTCTCGCCGAGCCGCATGTGGCCGTCAAGGCCGAGCTGTTGGCAGAGAATATCTCGCTGGGGTCGCTGATTCCGGTGACGGGCCGATACAACGTGCAGCTCAGTGGCGGGACGATGTCAGCGGAAGGCTCGGTGGAATATGGTCCCAAGGTCAAACTGGTGAACCTCAAGCGTCTCACCCTGGACGGGCTGCATGCCGACTATGTGCATGCGGCGCATACCCAGCGAGCCGAAGCCGCAAGAGCAAAGGCGACCGTCGAAACTGCAAAATCGATCAATGCCAATGAGGACGTGCTGGTACGCGTCGAATACATCGGCCTCGTCAACGGGGAATTGGGATTCGTCAATCACGCGGCAAAGCCTGAGTATCGTGTGTTTCTGACCGACGCCGATCTCATTCTCGAACGGTATAGCAGCCAGCTGCGGGATGGACCGGCGTCGCTCGCCATCCGTGGGAAATTCATGGGGACCGGTGAGACCCAGATCTCCGGCATCATGCGCGCTCCCCAGGACGCACCTGATCTGGAGCTCAAGGTCAAGATCGCCGGTACGCAAATCCGGTCGATGAACAATCTCCTTCGGGCCTATGGAAAGTTTGACGTCGTGGGCGGAGTGTTCTCGTGCTACTCCGAACTCACGCTCGATGACGGGTCGATCCGAGGCTACGTGAAGCCCCTGGTCAGGAAGTTGAAGGTCTACGACAAAGCACAGGATCGGGACAAGACGGCCTTCGAGAAGGTGCGGGAAGGGGCGATTGAAGATCTTTCGAGCCTGCTGGAAAATGTTCCTCGCGACGAAGTCGCCACCAAGGCCGACCTGTCAGGACATGTCAGCCGCCCCCAGGCTGAAACGATCCAAATTGTGATGAGGCTGATCCAGAATGCATTTTTCAAAGCCATCCTGCCCGGCTTCGAACGGGAGTTTGGCGTGAAGTCTCGTAATGTGGAACGCGAATAAAAGGTCCGGTACAGGGACTATGGCTCGACCGTCACGTCCACAAAGACCGGCATGCTGTCTGCGCCTTTTTTATCCGTGACTCTCAGCCTGAAGCGGAAGAGTTTCGGCTCCGAGACGGACGGGGCGAGGAACGAGGCTTTCGGCATGTTGAGGTCCAAGAGCGGCACTTTGGCGCCACGCACCTGGCTCCATGTATAAAATAGCGCTTCGCCTTCCGGGTCGCGGCTGCCTAATCCATTCAGCTCGACCTTCGTGCCGGATTTCACGCTGCGATCGGCACCGGCGATTGCCACCGGCGGGTCGTTGGGTTCATCGCCGACGGCGACGTGGACGTCCAGCGACGCCTCTTTCCCTCGATTCTTCACGGTCAGTACGGTTTTGCCGTTTCCGACGATCTTGAGCATGCCATCCGCAAGCACCTGAATCACCTTGTCGTTGGAGGACTGATAACTCGTGCCGCTGGATGGCGCGAGGGGCCTGGTCACGCCATCCGCAAACTCCCCGACGACAGGGAGTTCGAAAATCTTGCCGAGGACGTCCACCTGACCATAGGTGGCCGATTGTCCTTCCCGTCCGAGCAGCAAGGGTTTGTCCGTTTCAAAATCGATGGCCTGAAGCTCGGCTTTCGGTTCGGTGTTGACGACGATTTCATCGAAC
>DASVBB010000203.1:0-4711 GCA_036376045.1 Nitrospira sp. | reverse complement strand
ATCCTCCCTCAGGTGAAAGTTACAAGGCGTTCAAGAAGGCGATGAGGTCGGCTCTCTCGGCGTCGGTCAGGCCCATCGAAAAGCGAACGTTATAAAAATCGATGACGTCTTTGAGCCCTGGCGCCGAGCCATTGTGGAAATAGGGTGCCCGCGCCGCTAATGCTCGAAGGACCGGGCCCTTCAGCTTGCCGATGTCGGCCCATTTTCCCGTGATGAGCGCCCGGCCGGGATCGGTGGTGCTGATGACGGCGTTCCCGCCTTTCTTTTGACGAAGTGTGATCACGGGCAGGTATTTGACGTCGAGCGGACTGTTGACATCGCTCACGCCGATATTCAATGGCGCTGAGACGGAATGGTTGCCCACGTTCGGCGAGTCGTGGCAGGTGGTGCAGGTGCCCTTGATCAACGGAAGCCCGGTGGCATCGTTGAGGCCCCCGACTCCAATAATATTGATGGGCTTCGAATTAAATAGCGTCTGCCCTCTGACAATGCTGGCTCGCTGCGCACGGGCATTGCCAGAAACTGCATTGACCCAGGCGTCGTTGTAGAGAGTGAACGCTACCGGATTGAATGGTGTGTTAAACGGGTTGAGCCCCAAAGGGTCATTGATGCCGATATAGAATGGTTGGTTGACCACTGCCGTCGGTCCGCCGCTGGCGGTGTTGGCCTCGAGCGAACCTGCAACCGTGTCGAAATCCTGCGCGGTCGACAAGGCCATTTCAAACGCCACGATTTGCTGTTGCTGCTCCGGCGTGGGCGCCTTCTTCGCCTGCGCATGACCCAGTGTGGCGTCCATCGATTGATGCCTGAGATTGGCGAGGAGGTCTTGAGGATTGGTCGGGAACGCGATCGGCGTCGTCCCGGTCTGCGTGGAGGATTCACGCCCGTCCCACATCAAGGTGCTGAGAAACCTGAGGTTCGCGGAAGGCAGCGGACGCCGGTACATCGAGAGCGTCGACGTTTCATTGCATCCATAGGGGTTGCTCACGCTGACGACCTCGAATTCTGCTTTGTCCGGGATGGGAAGGGCGATGCGAATCAGCCCGCGGCTGGTCAGGAGGCTGTACGCCTGCCGCCGGCCTTCCACGGTGGACACGTCAATACTGTGATCGCAATTGGAACCATCGTTCGTCCGAAAAATTGGATCCATTCCCTGTGTGGCTTCGAATCGCTGTGCGACACCGGCTGCAGAGACGGTCCAGCCCTCGCCGGGCTGGTGGCAGCTCGCGCAGGTACGGCCATTTTCTCCGAGATCCTGAAAAAACGGCCCGGTGAGATCGACTTTTCCGGTCGTGCTGAACGTTTGAACCTTTCCGGTCGGGTCTGCAAAGGGGAAGAGATTGGGAAGGAAGCCGCTATCCGCCAGAGCCATTGTCCCGCCACCAACTAGTAGCGCACCTAGGACCCAGACATAGAATTTCAGCATGGCACCCTCTCCAAGGTAAAAATTGATGGGATCCTAGAGGAATCCCTGGCAGGGCGGATACTAGAGGGGTCCCTAGGCCCCTGTAAATTGGAAGATCTGCGTAGGAACTGACCAGAGGCAATGACAGCAGTCGGCGAAAAGCGACACGGATCCGATGACGAGGGCGACGGCGAATTCCACACCGAAATAGGCCAGATTCAGCGCGGCGACGAGTGCCCAGCGTTCAGCGGAATTCGAGCGTCATGGCGCGTGATTGTCTGCGTTCTCTGGTCTGCCCGAGCGCCTCATCCGCGGGAAATCTCTGGTTTGACATGAGCTTCTATCATGACCTAGAGTTGCCCGCTATATGGTTCCTGAGCGCCGCTCGCTGAAGTTCTATCAAGCCGATGTGTTCTCCTCGCAACCGTTCGGCGGCAACCCGGTCGCGGTCTTTCCCGACGCCCAAGGTCTCAGTGACGATCAGCTCCAGCAAATCGCAAGGGAAATGAATCTCTCCGAAAGTGTGTTCGTGTTTCCACCGACCAATCCGGCAGCGGTCGTCCGTCTGAGAATCTTTACACCGACTCAGGAGATCCCCTTTGCAGGCCATCCGGTCGTCGGCACCATGCATGTCCTTGCGCAACTCGGCTTGATCGCGACTCCCGAACCCGTGACCCGGGTGGTGCAGGAGTGCAATATCGGTCTGTTCCCCGTCGACCTGCTGATGCGGGATGGCCGGGTGATGCGTGTCGTGATGACCCAGCCGGAACCACAATTTCTCGAGCGCATCGATGACACCGAAGATTTGTATAAGGTGGCGGCCGCGCTGGGGATTCCAAAACACACGATCACCGATACGAAATGGCCTCTCGAAGTGGTGTCAACTGGTTTGCCCGTGTTGAT
This sequence comes from Nitrospira sp., assembly GCA_036376045.1. Taxonomy (GTDB): domain Bacteria; phylum Nitrospirota; class Nitrospiria; order Nitrospirales; family Nitrospiraceae; genus Nitrospira_C. The sequence continues at coordinate 2,403 of DASVBB010000203.1, read as the reverse complement.
CGTGCCGGTGCGAACGCTGACGGCTGTACGGTCGATTAATCCCGATCCTTCGGCCATCGTCGACTTGTGCGGCCGGTTCGGAGCGAACGGCATCGCCGCGTTTACGACCGTGACTGTGGAGCCGTTTTCAAACGTCCACTCACGAATGTTTGCGCCGGCGATTGGCATTCCTGAAGATCCCGCGACGGGAAGTGCCAGTGGTGCCCTTGGCGCGTATCTTGTGCAGAACGGCATTGTGCCGATGAAACCCAAGATCGAGATCGTGATCGAGCAAGGGTACGAAGTCGAGCGGCCGTCGCGCATCCTCGTGCAAATCGACTCAGATGGCCATGCGATTCAAACAGTGAAAGTCGGCGGGGAGTGCGTCATGGTGATAGAAGGGACGTTGTCGTTTTAACAGAATCCTGGGTGAAGACCGCGTCCCGGCGCGGGCAGGGTGGGCGGGTGAGAAAACACGCCATCTCACTGCGTTCTCGGTCGCATGTCTACCTGCGACGTACCTAGAACCGTACGTCTCGGTCCCCATGCGTCCTGCGGCCTCTCGGTGAAGGCGCGTCTTGGCGCGCCGGGGCGGGTGGGTGAGAAGGATGGCGTTTTGATCATTCTGGGCTACGGGTGCTTGGGTGAATACCGCGTCTCGGGAAATCGAGTGCAGAGCAAGGCGGGCAGGTGAGCTTGGGAAAAGCGCACGTCCCGGGTAAACGATTGCGCAGCAATCGGTGGGTGGTTGGGTGAAAAGGTTTCGCAGGGGTTGGGCGGGTGAGCTGGGAGAAGCGCACGTCTCGGCGTGCGCAGGGTTGGGCGGGTGAGAAAGGTGACGGCAAATTTTTTTTGGTACATCCCGTCTTTTGAGTATTTTATTAGGTAGAATGGTTGGGGGGAGAGACGATAAGGCCAGCGTTCTTTCCTATCGGGATTACACTCTTTGAAAGGAGGGAACCATGTCAGCAGTCGCCACCATCATGACGAAGAACCCGAAATCGGTCGGTCCGACGACTTCGGTGGTCAGCGCGGCGAAAACGATGAAGACGGCTCGTGTCGGGTCGTTGTTCGTGAAAAAGGGCAAGCAGTTGGTCGGCATCGTGACCGATACCGATATCGTCCGGCGCGCGGTCTCCTCGGGGAAGCCCCTGGGCCGATTGACGGTCGAGAAAATCATGACGGCGCCGATCCGTACCATTGACGCGGGCAAAACAGTCGATGACGCGCAAGACATGATGGGCGATTACAGCATCCGGCATCTCGGTGTGACAAAGAACGGGGAAATTATTGGAGTCGTCTCCGTCCGCGACCTGCTGCTGTTCTACAAGCGATATGCGCAGTCGAAGCTCCCGCCGAATATGGGCTACGAAGAACCAAAAATCGGTCAAGACTGAGAGGGTCACTGATCGGGAGATCCTCTGCTCGCCCAACGCACTTTTAAGATGCTCCTTCCGAGCTTGCTGAGGTCTCTCTAGGGGCAGGGCTGAGTGACCTCCAAGTGCGCGCTTGGACGAGCACCGACTTTCTAAACATACGATGGATCTGGTGTGCGCGTTCGGCGAGCACAGGAGGTCCTCAGCCCTCATGCCCCCGCTATTTGGTGAGTTCCTTGACCAGGTGGCCGAGTTCCGGAAGGATGAGCTTTTCCATCGCGAGGCGAACGGCGTTTTCAGAGCCGGGAGTCGAGAAGAGGACGCGGCCTTTGATGATCCCGGCCGTGGCCCGGCTCATGATCGCCGGTGAGCCGATCTCCTGGTAGGTGAGAAAGCGAAACACCTCGCCGAATCCATCCAGCCGTTTCTCTAGCATGGCGTCGACGGCCTCGAACGTCGAATCCCGCCGCGAGATCCCCGTTCCACCATTGATAATGATGGCCTGCACCTGATCGTTTCCGGTGCCTTCGGTGATCCGTGCCTTGATCTGTGCCGGCTCGTCTTTGACGAGGTGATAGGCGACGATCGTGTGGCCCTGGTCTTTGAGGAGTTTCTGGATCAGCTGCCCGCTGGTGTCGGTGTCGGAGGTGCGGGTGTCACTGCACGTGATCACCATGCAGCCCACGCTTCTTGGAGCGTGGGCTTTGTGTTCGTGATGTGCGGAGTGTGCCACCATTATTTCCAGACGGCGTCACAGGATGCTGAAAATGGCCTGCAGCTGTGTTCTCGCATCGCTCGGACACTCGACATACCGAACAAAGTATGCCTCGTATCCTCGCTTGCTGCGGCCTGGCCCCGGTGAAAAGCGCGTCTTGGCGCGCTGGGGTGGGCGGGTGAGAATGGTGTCCATTTTGAGCATCCTCAATTGAAGGATTGATTAAAGTTTACTACTTCCAAACTGCATCAGGGTTCAGCTTCGCGGCTGGCTTGCCGCCCTTGATGTGCTCGTCGAGGATCGTGGCGACGTCGGCTTCCGTGACTTTCGAAT
>DASVBB010000200.1:0-3040 GCA_036376045.1 Nitrospira sp. | reverse complement strand
CCGGTATAGACGATGTGCACATCCTGATCCGGTACGAGGCCGGACAACACGATCATGTTTCTCGCCAAGTCGGCCACCTTGATCTGCTCTCCCATATCCAGCACGAACACATCTTCTCCGTGGCCCAGGACGCTGGCTTGGAGGACCAACTGGACAGCCTCGGGAATCGTCATGAAAAAGCGCTTGATGTCCGGATGCGTGACCGTGACGGGACCGCCCTGCCGTATCTGCTCGGCAAAGCGCGGCACGACGCTGCCGTTGCTTCCCAGGACATTGCCGAAACGCACGACGGTGAACTTGGTCTGACCGTGCCGGTTGAGGCTTTGAATCAACTCCTCCGCCACGCGTTTCGTTGCCCCCATGACGCTGGTCGGATTCACCGCCTTATCCGTCGAAATGAGCACGAACCGTTCGACGCCAGCGGCCACCGCCGCCTCTGCCACCGTCTTGGTTCCCAGGACATTGTTACGCACCGCCTCCTTGGGATTTACCTCCATCAACGGCACATGCTTGTGGGCTGCGGCGTGGAACAACAATTCCGGCCTGGTCGACGAAAGCACTTCACTGACGCGGTCGGGCACGGTGACATCGCCCACCACAGGGGTGATCTTCACCAATGGAAATTTTTCCCGCACCTCGAGATCCAATTCATGAAGCCCGTTTTCGTATCGTTCGAACAGGATCAGCGAGGCCGGCTTATACCGCGCGATTTGCCGGCACAGTTCCGACCCGATGGAGCCGCCGGCGCCGGTCACCAGCACCCGTTTTCCCTCCAGCAACACATGTAATTCCTGCTTGTCCGTCTGCACCGGCTCCCGCTGCAACAGATCCTCGAGACTCATGGGCCGCAATTGTTGCATGGCCACCGGATCGGCCAGCAGCTGCTTCACGCTCGGCAGGACCTTGATCGGCAGCTTGCATCCGGCCGCCGCGGCGAGAATCCGCTGCTTCAACACGTTCGAAGCGGAGGGCATCGCGATCAGAATCTCGTGCGCGACCAGACGATTTGCCAGCGTCGAGATATCGTCGATCCGCCCGACGACGGGCACTCCATGGATCCGTATACGTCGCTTGACCGGGTCGTCGTCGATGAGACCGACCGGCCGATAGTGATAGCTTCGATCGCTCAACATATCCCTGACGAGCAGTTCGCCCGCATGACCCGCACCGACAATCAGGACCCGGCGCGCCGAGGGGCTGAGGACTTGCAGCCATTCGCGCAGCCATCGGACTCCCAGCCGTATTCCAGCCAGATATAGGCCGCCGAGCAGTCCGGTCATGATGATGACTGATCGAGGATAGGCGATCCACCCGAATATCCAATGCAAGACCACAAACGAGACGGCAGTGATGGCGATCGAAGCCCAGAGGATCCGGCCAAGGTCATGAAGGCCGACATACCGCCAGAGCCCCTGATGTATCCCGAAGGCAAACATGCCCAACGCAAACACGCTCAGGATGATCGGCAGGCCTTGCCCGAGGAGGAGCCAATACTTCGTTGGGATTTCGCCGTCAAACCTCAGGGCGAATGCGGAGAGGTTCGCCAGCACGATGAGGCTCAACTGTATGATGACCACGAGCAGAGAGCGATACCGCTGCAACCACTGACCATAGCGCCCGACGGTCCATTGGAAGATTTGAATGAGCGGTCGTCTCATACGAGCGAGGATTTCGGACCTGTCTTCACCGACGGGTACTGTAGCACGGCCATTGCCAGCAATACCCAGAATAATATGGCCAGAGTGCCAATCAGCATTTGATCAAACTGGAGCCGGCAGAGCAACCCTAGGAGACTCCCTGCGGATCCTGCCAGGATGGCTTGCTGCATCCAGCCTGCGGCCTGTCGATATTCGCGAATGGTCCTGACGATGAAGGTGTAATACAGCCAGCCGAATAATATGGCCCCCGGCAGGCCCACGTGAAGAGCGAAATAGAGGAAAATGTTGTGCGTTCCGGCCCGTTTGACGGGCTGATGTCCCTCGGAGACGGACTCCTGATCCTCGCCATATGTCAGGAGATAGCTATGGGAGCCGTAGCCGATCCCCACGATCCCATGCCGGACAATTTCCGTGAGCGTAAATGCCCAGATGTCGAAGCGATGGAATATTGATATGACGTTGGTCTGAATGGGGAGGGATTCTCGTGCTGCGCGCAGTGGATCGGCGTTCTTGCTGAAATCGACTTTGAACGCGATCAACACCGCCAGAATCAGGAAGAGCGTAATCCCACCGGCGGCAATCCTGACCTTCGATGATCGAAGCAGCCATGCCATGATCCATAATTCCGCTAGAAACGACACGAGACCGGCGCGCGACTGGGTGCCCAGGAGGCAGGCAAAAAAGAGACCGCAGGCGATGGCCGCCATCCCCTTCACCTCGCGTGGACCGTTTCCGAATGCCACTGCAAATGCAAATGGGAAGACCATGACTAAAAAGGTCGTCAGCCACACTTCGGAGGTAAAGAACGACTTGACTGCCTGGCCATTGGTCAGATTGAACTGCGTCACCCCATAGCCGGCCACGACTATCGCGACTCCACCGATGAGACAGAAGAGTATCCGTTGAAGCTGGTTCTCTTTTAAAAAGTAGCCGACCGCGTAAAACATCATCACTTGCTGAAGCAATTTCCCATATTCCTGCACGCTGTACTGCGGTGAGACAGCGAACGGAAGGGTCAGTCCAATCCACAGCAGGAACGCCAGCAGCCTCAAGTCAAACGGAGTTGGCACATAAAAGAGCTTGCGGTTGAACAGACACCAGAGCGCCAGGGCGCCGAGCAACACGATGAAGCTGTTTCGCTCGATCAGGCGCAAGGGAGTGAATGGCAGGAGTGCGATATACCCGAGAAGCAGGCCGCCGATGAGCAGCGAAAAATAATGTAGGATCGCTGGAAGCACCCGGGGAATCTGGGGCGGGGCGTCTGCCTGCATCATCTCAATGTCCACCACTCAGCTCTTGTTTGCGCACAAACCCGGCCAACAGACAAAACAAGGTCGCCCACGCACCCAGGATGACAATACGCTGTCCATCAGTCGCCCCCT
>DASVBB010000192.1:0-9498 GCA_036376045.1 Nitrospira sp. | reverse complement strand
GGAGATCGTCGATGGTTCTCGGCGCATCCGCATCGAGCCGTCCTCCACTCCGCGGATCACCTATACGATTCAATACAACCATCCGCTGATCCAAACCCAAACCTATGCGTACGAACACTCGACGCACGCGTTTGCCGCAGAAATCGCCGAGGCGAGAACCTTCGGATTCTTGCAGGAGGTGGAAGCGCTCTGGGCCCGCGGCCTTGGTCGTGGCGGCAATCTCGAGAACACCGTCGTCCTTTCGCAGGACGGGATCTTAAATGAGTCCGGCCTTCGATTTACCGACGAATTCGTGCGGCATAAAGTCTTAGACCTCATCGGTGACTTTTCTCTCCTGGGCATGCCGTTCATCGGCCACCTGATTGCCGATCGATCGGGTCATGCGTTGCATACACGTTTGGTCAAGCAGATCCTTGATCATCCGGAATGCTGGGTGCTGCTGAATGCCGATCACACGGTCTCACAAGCAGAAGTGAGCCCCGCTCTCGTCTCCGTCTCTCCCAGACCTGCAACCTCCGTCGCACTCCAAGCCTCTTAAGCAGTTCACAGCTCACGGTGCGCGCAAGGAACGAAGGGAAGCCGTTTGGTTCGTGGATTTCTTTGCGTTGATACGGGGAGGGCGATAACGTCGGGAGCGAGTGGCCTCGCTCCCGGCGCTAGAATCGAGGCGGGGATTACTTCTTTTTCTTCTTTGCAGCTTTCTTCGTCGCCAAGACACTCACCTCCCTTCGGAACACTGTTTCCTTATGAGGCGATGACCCTCATACTGCATGGTGAAACATCTCCTCGGACGCCTCGAAGGTGTTCGGCCCGACTTTGCGGAAGCGCTTATCGCGCTTCAGCGATGTCGCCACAGACGTGAGCGGCGTCTTGCCCTTGATTTGCAAACCGCCCTCGACCAGACGCTGGACGAGTTCCTTGGCATGCATGGAGCGGTTCGCCTCACGCAACACCTGATAGGCCGCTTCCGGTACGCTCTTCCCGGCATATTTGCTCCGTCCTAAAAGTATTTCACGTGATTGATCCGTGACGTCGACGGGAAGGCCGCTCGCGCCTTTTCCGTCCGTGACGAGCTGCGTCGAGAACGTCGCAAGCTTGGCCTTATCCGCTTCCACGCGGTGTAAGGTTTCTGCGAGCTCCAAATACTTTTTGATCGTGGCAATTTCGTCGTCGAGTCGACGACGCTTTTTTTCGAGATCGTGGAGTCGATTCTTGTAGGCGTGGATGCGCTGTTCAAGGCCGACCAGAATATCGGTGAGCTCTTCCAACGGCCCTCTCCAACCAAAGCATGCTTGCTTTATATGCTTGCTTAGATGACAAGTCAATAGTGTGAGAGAAGAATATGGCTTGCGTGCGTGGCTCGTGACGCAAGCACACCGTGCTATGATGCCCGCAAGATGTCTTCCGACGATGCGTCCGTTCCGACAGAACATTTGCTGTCCGTCGCGGTGGACGCCGCCAAAGCCGCAGGCAGCGTGCTGCTCGACTATGCGAGATCGGGATTTCAGATCGAGCGCAAGAACCCGATCAACTTGGTGACTGATGCAGATCATGCGGCGGAACAGTGCATCATCGACCACCTTCGACGGCGTTTTCCCACTCACCGAACACTCGCAGAGGAGCGTGGTGTCGACGGGCATGGCTCCTCGCCCTACCGCTGGATCATCGACCCCCTGGACGGCACCACGAATTTTGCCCACCGATTTCCCGTGTACGCGATCTCCATCGGAGTGGAATGCGGGAATGACCTGGTGGCCGGCGTCGTCTACGACCCGAGCCGCGACGAGTTGTTTACCGGCGAAGCCGGCCGCGGCGCCTTCCTCAACGGCCGATCGGTGACGGTGTCGACGACCGCGCAGCTCGACGCTGCACTCCTGGTCACTGGGTTCGCCTATGACATCCGCGACACGCCAAAGAACAATCTCGATCACTTTGCCCGCTTCGCCCTCACGGCACAGGGAGTGCGGCGCACCGGAAGCGCTGCCCTGGACCTCTGTTATGTCGCGGCAGGGCGGTTCGATGGCTTCTGGGAAGTGAAACTGAACCCCTGGGACATGGCCGCCGGCGTCCTGATCGTCCGGGAAGCCGGGGGACGCATCACCGATCTCCGCGGGAACCCTCATTCCATCCACCAGCCAGAACTGGTCGCAAGCAACGGCCTCATTCACGACGAAATGCTCGGGATACTCGGCGAAACTCTCCACCCCTAGCGGCTTCCACCGGCAGTCTCGTGACATTTTGCCGATGTACACCGCGATTCCGGCTGCGTTATTATGATGAGGCACGAACAAAGGGGGACACAGCGCATGGCCACATCAACACCTCCATCGGGCTCATCCAATGGTAGGCCTCAAGCAGCCGGAGCGGAAACGACCTCATGGGATGTCGAGCTGCTCCGCGTCCTGGTGAGCCGGAAGGGCTCTCAGGTCGAGGCGCAGTGGGCGATTCATCCTCAACTCAGGCAGGATCTGCTGCCACACGAATGGCAGGAAGTCACCGACCTCATGGAAAAGGTGTCCGCCATCGTCGGCGGCCGCTTTTCTCAGGTCCTGTCTCAAGCCGACCCTGAGCCTTCGAGCAACGCCTAATCACTCATCACCCGTCAGTCTCACATTCACCAGGAGTGTCGCATGGACACCTACTATCATCCGCACGATCTGGCTAAGTTTGCCGACATGGGTAAGGGGAACGCCGCCCTCTGGGATAAGTTTATGAGCTATTACAGCGCGGTGTTTGCCGAAGGGGCGCTGACCGAACGAGAGAAGGCACTCATTGCATTGGCAGTGGCTCACACAGTGCAATGTCCTTATTGCATCGACGCATACACGCAGGCGTCTCTGGAAAAGGGATCTAATATCGAGGAAATGACCGAAGCCGTGCACGTCGCGTGTGCCATTCGGGGTGGCGCCTCACTGGTTCACGGCGTCCAGATGCGCAACGTGGCCGAGAAACTGTCGATGTAGAGAGACCGGAGCGGCGAACTCCGTAATGCCTGCAGGCTGCTAGAGATAGGGATGTTCCGGGATCGCCAACGTGAAATACCTACCGCGCTCTTCATACAGCACCCGTTGCGACGTGAGGTCGGCCAGAACCGGTTCGGGTTGATCACGCTCGGCGATCGACTGGTCGCCGAGGGCCGCTCGGATCTGATCGAGACTCTTCGGCGACTCGTTACACAATTCGATGAGCACCGCGGCTATTCCGTCATACCGGCGTCGGGTGGGGGCCTTGGGATTCCGGCCGTCATACACCGTCACGTATCCCAACGCTTTTGAATAGTACAGAAAAGGCCGGTCGTTGGAGGCATGCAGCCGTTGCCAGCCTTCCACGGCGGAGACCAGCTCCTGGAAGACGTGCGGGTCCACCTGCCAGTTGTCCAATTCGTATTCAAAGTCGTACGCAATCTTGTTCAAATCGACCTGCCGGGCATCATATACATACTGATAGGCCAATCCCGGACCCGTCATGCGCACCCCATAGTCGTGAGGCCTCGCGTAGTAGGGGCTGAACCGCTCCAACCAGAACTTGCCCGTCGCCTCAGGCGGCTGTAAGTGGACCAAGGACGGAATCAAGTCAACCTGACGCAGATAATCGTCGTTCGTCTCTCCCGGAAAACCCAGCAGGATGTTCCAGGATACCGTCACTCGGTAGTAGTAGCTCCATTTCAGACAGACGATGTTTTGCATCGGCGTGACACCCTTGTCCATCGCCTTCAGCTGAGTGGCGCTCAAGCTTTCGAGCCCGGGCTGCATGCACTTGACGCCGCCCAGCGCTAACGTTTTGATCTGGGGCTTCTGAAGATTACTTTTGGTTTCGATAAAGACATCCAGATCGCAGTGTGCCGACGCGAATTTTCCAAACAGCTGATCGATGTATTTCATATCGATGATGTTATCGACCAGTCGAAAGCGCGCCGTATCATACCGATGGGAAAGAAACGTCATTTCCCGCGCCACCTGGTCGGGGGATTTGGCACGAAACTTCATGCTCTGCGCATTGAGGCCGCAGAACGTGCAGTGATGCTTTTCTCCCCACCAGCACCCGCGCGAACCCTCATAGAGCAGAATGCGATCGAGTCCCTGCGCGGCGCCGCCTAATTCGGCCAGTAGATGATAATAGTCATCGTAGTCGGGCGGGCCGGTGTTCGTGAAATCGGTAAAGAGCGACGGGTTCGGCGTCAACCGGACCTTCTCACCCTGTCGAAACGCCACTCCCGGTGGAAGCGTATCCGAGCCTCCGGCCAGCACCTGGCGGGCCAGGGGAGGAAACGCCACTTCGCCTTCCCCCACGACCACATGGTCGATGAACGGAAACGCCCGGAAATATTCCAGGCCCATTTCACCGTCGTAGTTCGCTCCTCCAAATATAATGGTCACCTCAGGGTAAAGATCTTTGATCAATTTGGCCATTGTCAGACTCGCCACGTTCTGATCGAAGGTGGACGTGAAGCCGATCAGCTTGTAGCGGCTCCAATCAATGGCGGTCAGCGCCCAGGTGAGGAATTGCGGGGCGATCTTCGTGGCCATCTCCTCAAAATAGCCGATTGGCTGTCCGCTCTCCCGGGCGATCTGTTCGAAGACGGGCTTGAAGACGCGGGGATATTCGGCGCGCTTGGGGTTGTCGCGGAACAGCAGGTAAGAGAACAGCCATTCGCCAAAGAGCGCTCGCTTCTCACAAATGAGTTCGTACAGCGGGACGCCGATCTTGTGGGCGAACCGAACGTTCAAGTGATGACAATCGACTGGGATGCCTTGCGATTTGAGGAGCGCGGAGAGCGTACCGAGCTGGATCGAGGGATACTTGGAGAAGCTGAACGGCATGTTGACGAGCGCCACCTGCGCCTCGCCCATCGCCTGCTCCCCGGAATTGGCCTCGTGACTCACGCGCGTATCACCCGCCTGCCATCGCTCGAAACGGTTCGAATTCCCGGTCGGCCTTGGCGGCCAGGTAAAAATCACTCTCGGTCAGGCCGCTGATCTTATGGGTCCAGATCTCGACCTTGCATTTCCCCCACGAGAGGTGGAGATCAGGATGATGGCCCTCGGCTTCGGCCACAGCACCGACTTTGTTCACAAAGCTCAGCGCCTGCGCAAAGTCTTTGAAGGTATACAGCCGCTCGAGGTGCCCTTGAGGGTTCAAGGCCCATCCGCGGCCGACCTCGTTCAATAACGCCTGAATCCGATCTTTGGGAAGCGGCGGCACACCGCCGCGGCAAGGCACACACTTGTTGTCAGCAAGCCCCATGATGGCCTCCCTCGCTTAGACGGAAAGGTTATTTTACGAGGGGGATTGAGAGAGAAACAAGACGGGGAGCGGCTATTCTGGCTCCTCGATGGCGCCGCCCGATTTCGCAAGATCGTCCACTTTGACCTTTTCAGGATTGAATTTGGCCACCGCCTGGGTCATGCGGTCCAACGCCTCATCAAAAGAGAGGGCGGGAGCCTCCTTCGGCCGGAACCGCAGAGGATTCGTGCGGGCAACGACGAAGCTTTTCAAGTAGGGGCTGGTCAACCCTTTTGCCTTGAGCGCCTCGACCTGCTTTATGACGGCGTCGTCCAGCTCCAGGAGTCTGCGCGCCCGCGCGCGCCTGGACTCGATCGCCGTTCGTAGGGGCTTCTTCAGAAACTCCTCCACCCGTTTCAGCACGGGATGGTAGGCGCCGCCGCTGAATCGCGGCCGTTCTTCATAACACAGTCCCAGCGTGATCAACGCCGGCTCTTCGAACTCCAAGGCATAGGCCTCTTCACCCGTCTCGTCCAACTGCATCAGCTCTTTGTACATGCGGATGACTTCAAGGGCCTTTTCGCGAAGGTTATGCGCCTTCTCGGTGTTCAGTGCCAGAATTTGATAGGCGGCGGCCGGTTCAGGGACGACAAGGGACACAATGCTGTTGGCGCCCAGGGTGCGCATCGCAGACAGGCGATGGTGACCGTTCGGCGTCCAATATTTTGCCGTGTGCTCTGCCTTCGGCAGGCGTACGGAGATAATCGGGTCGAGGAACCGCCCGAGTTTCCCGATCACCGCTTCGAGTTTTCTGACGTGGGTGTCGGACAGGTTCCGTTGATAGGGCGTCGGCTCGACCAGGGCGATGGGGAGGGCGGCGAGCACCAGCCAATGACCGCCATACGGTTCGCGATACACCGACAGGGCCTTGCCGCCGTCCTGCTCGATCGCTCGATGCAGCTCAGCCACGTCTCCCGGCGGAGCTGCCGCTTGCAACTCGGTCGCGCCCAATCCGGTCGAATGCCCGGCTGGTTTTCGCCGGCGTCGGGTCCCGGAGGTCGGAGCTTTTTTCTTCGGCTTCTCAGCCATCGGCGGATATGGTAGGAGAGTCGCCCGACAAAAGAAAGGCCTTGTACGTGCCCGGCATGACCCCTCGCATCGATACCATCGGCTGGTTTACGGCCAGCTGCCTCCTGGTCAGCAACATCATCGGGGGCGGCGTGTTTACGACCACGGGCCTGATGGCCAGAGACCTTGGCGATCCAATACTGATCCTCTTCCTCTGGAGTCTCGGCGGACTCTTCGCCATCGGCGGTGCGATGGTCTACGGAGAGCTCGGCTCTCGGCTGCCGCATGCGGGCGGCGATTATGTCTATCTCCGTGAAGCCTATGGACCACTGGTGGCCTTCCTGAGCGGATGGACCTCCTTTACCATCGGGTTCGGCGCAGCCGTCGCGGCATCCGCCATCAGTTTTTCTGCCTATGCCTTTAGGGTGTTCCCCGTCATGGACGAAAGCGGCTGGCGAGCCAAGGCCTTGTCGCTTGCGCTCCTGTGGCTCGTGACGCTGGTCCATTGCCGAGGATTGGCAGGCGGCGGTCGATTACAGCGCACCATCACCAGCACCAAGGTGCTGGCGATTGCCGTCCTCATTCTGGGAGGCTTGTTTGCGGGCGCCGCCCATTGGGAGTGGCTGTCTGATCCGGCTGCGCTTGAACCACCTAAAGTCGGATCCGTCGCCGTCGCGCTCGTGATCGTCATCTATTGTTACCTGGGATGGAACGTTGCGGGCTTCATCGCCACGGAAATCTCCGACCCCCGCCGAACGCTGCCGCGAGTCATGATCGGCGGCACGGCCTTCGTCGCGACCATCTATGTCCTGCTGAACCTGGTGTACTTGTCTGCCTTGTCGATCGCTGGGTTGGCCGAGGAGCCGATTGTGCCGGTCGCCGAAAAGTCTGCGGCCGCCTTGTGGGGACCGAGCAGCGGACACCTGGTCGCTGCGCTGCTCTGCCTCTCCATCGCCGGAGCGGTGAGCGCCATGACCTGGGCAGGCCCCCGCGTCTATTGGGCTATGGCGCAGGACGGCGTCATTACCCCCTGGCTCGCGTACCGCCATCCCGCGACAGGCGTTCCGGCGCGAGCGATTCTGTTTCAAACTCTCTGGGCGTCTGGGCTGATCCTGAGCGGCACGTTCGAACAACTGATCATCTACAGCGGAATGGTACTGGCGTTCTTCATGGGACTCACGCTCTCGACGATCTTCCCCCTCCGCTCGAGAGGGCTCGATCAAGGTCCTGTCTATTGCAGTCCTTGGTATCCGGTCTTGCCGACGCTTCTGATTGTGGGCGCCACGTTGATCGTAGGCTCAAGCGTGGTGCAGCGACCCGTGGAGGCACTCTATGGCGCGGCGACCGTCGCGGCAGGACTGCCATTCTACTTCTATTGGAAACGAAAGAGCGCCCGGTCTGGCCAGCGGGACACCGCACTGTAAATATGGTACCGATTTCGTCACTGCTAGTACTGAGCGGATACTCAAATAGGCCGATATTCTCACCCGCCCGATCCCGCGCCGCGCCGAGACGCGGCGTTTACCACGCAAGGCCGCTGAGTTCGTCAAAACAGCTTCCAACCAGGCTGCAGCAAGCGAAGAGGTGAGGCGTACTGTTTCACGTACGTTGAACCCTCCGAGTGCAGCGAGAACGAAGTTGGAGGTTGTTTTCACGAACTCAGGAAATGGCACGGGCGACCTTGCACTATGGTGGGAGGTCGCCCGTGGTCGGCGCTTAGGACGCCGGAACTGCAATTGAGTTGTTGCGGCCCGAATGACCCGCGCGAAGCCAGGTCATGCGAGTTTCCAGTCGTGGGAGACGTCGTCAATCCCGGGCACCTGTGTTCCTCGCGCCACGGCGGATACTCCAGCATACCAGGCTGCTATCCAGTTGGTCTGTGGTGCCATCACGGCACAGCCAGCGGAGTTCCCGTTAGCACGACCGACGAGAAACCCGCCCTCGCAACGGCGGGCCTGACGGGCCAGGTGGAGTCGCGTCGTCCATATCCACCCTCCTCTCTTCGTGAAGTCATCGGGAGACCTGGATGACAGCCGCGCGGTCTGTCCGATCTCTCGTACTTCTACAGAACAATTGGGGCCGCAAGTTCCTCCTACGCCCATTAGAAAACTGTGTCAATGGGGCTCGATCTTTTTTATCGAGTGAAGAGTCGGACGCATAACACGTGCCAATCTTGGTGAAGATGAACACCAAGGAATTTGCGGAGGATAGCTAGACGATTTTGAGTGTGGAAAAGTTCACGCCTTTGGGCGCGGGAGGGGTCTTCAGCTTCATGCTCTCGAGCGCATCGACGACGCGGTCGGCGATGACGAGATTCCGGTACCATTTCCTATTGGCGGGCACGATGTACCAGGGGGCTCGCTCGGTACTCGTCGCCGAGATCACATCTTCAAACGCCGTCATATACTTATCCCACAACTTCCGCTCTTCAAGATCACCGGAACTCCATTTCCATCGTTTTTCAGGGTCCTTGATCCGCTCCTCCAACCGTGCTTTTTGTTCTTTTTTGGAGATGTGGAGGAAAAATTTCAGGATGACCGTACCGTTTTCCACGAGCATCTCTTCGAACTCTTTGATCTGATTGAACCTGAGCTTGACGGTCTTATCGGACACCCAGCCGTGCACGCGCGTGATCAGCACATCTTCGTAGTGCGACCGATTGAAAATCCCGATGAAGCCCCTCCGCGGCACTTCGTGATGCACCCGCCACAGGAAATCATGGGCCAGTTCCTCATGGGAAGGAGTCTTGAAGGCGACGACTTTGCATCCCTGCGGATTAACCGCGGTCATCACATGCTTGATCGTGCCGTCTTTTCCGCTCGTATCCATACCTTGCAATACGATCAACAGAGCACTGCTGCCATTGGCGTAGAGCCGGTCCTGTAACCGGCCTAACTTCAGGGCCAGCTTCTCCGTTTCTTCCTTGGCTGCCTCCTTGTCATCATCGTTCTTCTTATAGTCGCCTGTTCCGTCCGGATCATAATCCTTGAGTGAGAGGCAGGCGTCCGGCTTTACCCTGTATCGTTTCATGAGATCATACCTCTCTGCCGTCTTCTGTCATGATCTTGGGTGGGATTACGGCTGCTTGGGAATGTCTTGCGCACAGCGAAAGCCGACGTTCGGATCATGTTCGGTGGGATCGCCCTTGGTCCGGAAGGAGGAGCGTAGCCGGTAGGCGCCGTTGATATACGAGCCGCCACGCTGCAC
>DASVBB010000186.1:0-2064 GCA_036376045.1 Nitrospira sp. | reverse complement strand
TGCCTGCAATGTCCTGAGTGCCGTCGCGACCAGCGATAAGGACCCCGGGGGACATGATCGTTTCACCAACCTGCGGAACTCTCGATTCATGATCAGTCTGGGAACGAACCGCTGGCTGGTGCCGGAGAGGCGTCTCCAGATAGAGGAAAGTGAATAGAATTGATGGTTGGCCCAAAAAAATCCTTCCTGTAGTTGCTCCGGTGTCATGCGACTGGGACGATAGACGACATGCTTCCCGTCATATTTGGCCCAGTCGCGATCGAAGATGCGGCCGGCCGCATTGTAGCGATCGAAGAGTGCCGTCCCCGGCAAAGGCGTGAGCACGTTGAAATAGGCCAATTCCACCTGGTTCTTGGTGAGAAACTCCACGGCTCGCTCGAACACCGATTCGTCGTCGTGATCGAACCCGAAGACAATCCCGGGATTCACCATAATGCCGTGATCATGAAACATCTTGATCTCTTGTGAGAACTTCTCCACTCGATTAAACGGCTTATTGGTCTCTGCTAAGGCACCTTCATCGAGTGATTCCATTCCGACGAACACCGACACACAACCGCTCTCGGCTGCGAGTTTCACCATCTCCTCGTCGTCACCCAAAAACAACGTGGATTGACAGCCCCATTTGATGTTCAAGGGTTTCAGAGCGGCCCACAGTTCGCGACAGTAGGCCCGGTTGCTGTTGTGGAGGTCGTCCACGAAGGCCACGATGCTGCCGTCTTCGATACCCAATCGGATGCGCAATCCAGTCAGGAAAGCATTCCACAGGGTGTCATTCGACATGCGGTCCACTAGTTCTCCGCAGACCCACCGCTTCACCTGAGTCAGTTCCTTGATAACCTCCTCGACCGGCCGGCGCCGGGTGGTTTTGCCGTTAAACGGGGACACGCTGCAGAACTCGCAATCAAAATGACAGCCGCGCGTCGTGAAACTGCACTGGCGGGTCATGTAAGCGTCGGGACTCAACAGTTCCACCCGCGGACTTTTGTAATGGTCCAGCGCGGGAAACGCTGTCATCTTGTATGTGCGCTGCAGTGCCCCAGCCATGAAGTCGGCTATCACCTCGGGCCACAGGTCTTCGGCCTCACCGCACACTACCGCGTCACAGAACTGCAGAGCTTCTTCAGGGCAATAAGTGGGATGAACGCCGCCCAACACAACTTTCTTCCCACGCTTCCTGAACTCCGTGGCAATCTCGTAGGCGCGGGGAGCGTAACAAGTCATGACGGAGATGCCCACGAGGTCACAGGGATGATCGAAATTGACATCCTGGACCGCTTCGTCCACGAGATCGACCGACCAGGACTCAGGCGTATAGGCGGCGATGACCGGCAAGCTCAATTTTGGGAACCACACGGCCCGGCGTTCCGACGCCGTGAGGTGGTAAGGATTGTTCCGAGGATAGGGGTCCACCAGGAGCAAGCGTCGTGACGCACGAGGCCTACTATTTGTCGTGATGGAGGGACGTACCGGTTGGATAAGATTCATCACTGCTCCTAGTGCTCTCGTTTTTCAGCTCAAGGTTCGCCCAGGTGCATTCGGTTATCGAGAACGGTTGATGGAATACGAGGCGCCGGGTGTCGGCGTGGGCGCTTCTCGATCATTGATGTGCTGTTGCAATTCGCTCAGGGCATGATTGAGTTGTTGGACGGAGCAGTGGCGCAGGGCATGAATGCTCCTGCCCGTCCACAGTCGAAGCGCCTTCCGGGATGGTGAATTCATCGTCAGCACATACGTCTGGGGGGCTTGCTTCATGATGTCCTCCATGCGTGGTCGTCAGAGAGTGTCTGCTGAAGTCTGATCTTCCGCCAGCATCTGTGTCACGGCAGAGCGACAGTCTATCAAGCAAGAAGCCTGCAGCCTGGTCAAATTTGCTCATACACGAACCACCCCTTAATAGCGCTTGACTCCTCTGCCGAATGCGCTCAGGGTGATCCTATGACGTATTGAGCCACGCCGACTTTCCTATTCTTCGCGCTTCTGCGTACCCTCCCTGCGCGATTGATTCCCAGGTCTCCGCCGCTTCTACGCCAGAGTGTTCATCAAATACGACGTTCTGACCGG
>DASVBB010000096.1:0-4881 GCA_036376045.1 Nitrospira sp. | reverse complement strand
ATCGCCTCGGGCCCGGACTCGGCCCTCAGGATCCGGTACTCGCCTCCATATTTTCGCCGGAGATCCCGCTCGACGGCGCGAGACACTTCCGGATCGTCATCTACCGTGACCAGAAAAGGTTTCACAGGACAGTCTTCCCATTACGTCAATTAACGTTGAGATCGTTGCGGCGGCGAGCTTCAGACGGTCTCCTCGGAGGGTGGTTCGTTGGTCTCCGACGCCTCCGACGCTTTGCGCGTCATCGGTAAACGTGCGAGGAACACGGTGTGTCCCGGCTTCGACTCGAATTCCAGCTCTCCGTGGTGACGATCGGCCACGATGCGATAGCTGATGATCAGCCCGAGGCCGGTCCCTTTCCCCACGCCCTTGGTGGTAAAAAAGGGCTCGAAGAGGTGCTCGCGAGCGTCCTCCGGGATGCCCGCGCCGTTGTCGTGGATCTCCACGAGCAGATGGTCATCGTCGCGCTTCGTGCGGATGCGGATCTCTCCCTGACCGTTGACCGCATCGATCGCGTTGTCGATGAGGTTCGTCCAGACCTGGTTGAGCTCGGTCCCGAACGCGGGAATCCGCGGCAGCGACCGGTCATACTCCCGGATCAGCGTGATCCCCTTGAGTTTGTGGGACAGGATGGCGAGCGTGCTTTCGAGGCCTTCGTGGATCTCGACCTCCTGGACCGGCGCCTGGCCCTCGTAGGAATAGGCCTTCACCGCATTGACCAATTCCGCAATCCGGCCGGTGCTCCGTTCCACCTGTTCGGTCAAATCCTGCAGCGTCAGGGTGCCCGTCATCCAACCGAGCACGTCGCCGATCGCCTGTTGAGGAAAGTGCTTGCCGATCTTCTCGAGCCAGTCTCGATCGAGCCCGGCGTTCACCAGAATGCTGGCGAGGTTCCAGGCATCGGTGATGCGATGTTGCTCGAGCCAGGTGACCAGCTCCTCCTCACGGTCGGTCCGCGTCAGCGGATCGAGCGGCATCGGACGGGGGCGGGCAGCCAGCTCGCGCAGGATCTGCGCGACGGCCTCGGCTTGATCGGCCGAGAGCTGCTGTTTCGTGAGGCGGCAGGCCTGCATCGGCAGGCCGCTCGTGACCCTGAGCAAGTCGGCTGCCGCGCGGCGCGCCGCGGCGGCGGGGTTGTTCAACTCATGAGCGAGACCGGCGGCCATCGTGCCGAGCGAGACGAGCTTCTCACGCCGCTGCGAGAACCCTTCCAGCCCTCTCAGCCGTGCGGCCATGGTGCGCAAGATCTCTTTCGAGGCAGACGGACACATGCGCATCAGCGACCAGAACTGGTCCTTGGAATAACGCAGGAGCCGGCATCGCGTCCGGGCCTGTGCATCGACGAAGTAGGGCATATCCAACAGCAGCGACACTTCACCGAAGAATTTTCCGGCCGTATGGACGGCCATCACGACCTTTTGATTGCCGTAGGTCTTGGTGACGCGGATTTCTCCTTCGAGGATCACGTAAAAATAGACGACGGCATCTCCCTCTTTGGCTACAAGCTCGCCGGCGGCCACGGTGATCTCTTCACCCTGTTCCAGGCAGGTGCTCTCCTCCGGCGAGAGGCCGGCAAACAACGGGAGTTTTTGTAATTCAGCTGGGTTCATGGCAACCCCATCACAAATGAGCCTTTACACTGTCCTCCGAACGGTCAGGCGTTTGCAATACGGTTATTCCGGTGGCCATGCCTGCCATGCCGTCTGACGGCTTGAGCGACCGGTTTCCAATGCTTCTCGTCCTGCCGGATCGAAATGTAGAGAAACCAGAGCATGCTGAAGACCCCCGCCGCCAGTATCCACGTAAACAGTTGCCATCCCATGGCGTCCTCCTTTGCGGTCTGTGATGCAATGCTTACTGAGAGACAAAGGCAACGATCGTTCCCCGATGGGTCGATGCCGGGGAAATGGGAAAACCGTTACAGAACGAAGACTTTCACAAGCGGATCAGGTACCCGCCAGGTCCGGACCGCACCGCTGGCTGCCGACCGCTCGGCGGCGCGCCGTTCGGTCGGCAGTTCTTTCTCGTCACTTCAGGTTTTCCACTTTGTGAATGTGACGGCCGGGATTGCGGAACGCCCTTGCCTTTCAACAACATTGCAGGCCCTGACCCGCCAATCATTCACGTGGAACACGATTTGCCATTCACATTTGTAGAGGCGGGTTGGACAAAGCGATACACAACGGCACGTTCCAGGTCGGAGGAGGGTCCCATGAACACCACAGCCAACAAACACATCCAATGGGCGCTCGAGTTTGGCGGAGCCCTGGTCGTCATCGGCGTGGGGCTGAATATTCTGGTCACGCAGACGCTGGGATCATTCGATGCCGCCGTGGTGATTCTGGCGCTTTTTTTGGGATTCTGGGCCTTTGTGCTCGGAAACGTGACCCTCATTGCCTCCTCGATCTGGCTGCTGATCAGCGGGAAGCACTCGCACGCTGAATCGGTGAATGGCACGCCGGGCGAAGCCCATGCACCGATCGGATTGCACCCGTTCCGTCGCTTCTGCCATTGTTGAATGTGGGGCGAAAGGTGTTAGTCTCCTGTGCCCCAATCAGTCCTCCATCCTGGCGAAGGGAACGAGCAAGCTTTGAAGGAGCAGTATAGGAAAGGAGCGATACCATGGCTGACAAGAACATCATCGCAGTGGTAGGAGCAACCGGAGCGCAGGGCGGCGGGTTGGTGCAGGCCATTCTGAACGATCCTGGCAGCGGCTTTGCTGTCCGGGCGCTGACACGCAAGGTGGATTCCGACAAAGCCAAAGCGCTCAAGAAGCAGGGCGTCGAGGTGGTGGCCGCCGATCTGGACGACATCGAATCGTTGAAGCGGGCGTTCGCCGGCGCGCATGGCGCATTTCTGCTGACCAACTATTGGGAGCTCTTCTCGCCCGAGAAAGAATTCGCCCAGGCGAAGAACCTGGCCGAAGCGGCAAAGGCCGCCAACGTTCGACACGTGATCTGGTCCACATTGGAGGACACGCGGCGCTGGGTGCCGTTGAGCGATAACCGGATGCCGACCCTGATGGGCAAGTACAAGGTGCCGCACTTTGACGCCAAAGGGGAGGCCGACCATCTGTTTGCCGATCTTGGCGTTCCGACGACGTGGCTGCTGACGTCGTTCTACTGGGAGAACCTGATCTACTTTGGCGCCGGCCCCAAGAAAGGTCCGGACGGGAAGCTCGCGCTCACATATCCCATGGGCGACAAGAAGCTCCCCGGCATTGCTTCCGATGATATCGGCAAGTGCGCCCTGGCCATTTTCAAGAAGGGTCATGAATTTATCGGGAAGACCGTCGCGATCTCCGGCGAACATCTGACCGGAGCACAAATGGCATCCGCGCTCACGAAGGCCTTGGGGCAGGAGGTGCGGTATAACGACGTGCCGCCGGAGGTGTATCGGAGCTTTGGATTCCCGGGGGCGGACGATCTGGGCAACATGTTCCAGTTCAAGCGCGATTTTCAGGAGGCCTTCTGCGGGCCGCGAGATCCGTCCATTGCCCGTGCCCTCAATCCGTCGTTGCAAAATTTCGACACGTGGCTGTCACGGAACAAAAGCCGCATCCCGCTCGAATAAGGAGGGCAGGCCAACAAGACCTGAAGGACGAGGTTACCCGGTGGCTTTTTGAAGCAGATCGATCAGCTGCGTGGCTTCAGGGTGGGACAGTTTGATCGGCAGCTGGAGGCCCTTGGCTTCCAGCGCAAGAGCAATCTGCGGTGTCGTTCCCGGAGGTGTCTCCAAGACATGAACTTTGAGCACATTGGCCTCCGTGGGCCGTGATGAGAGGGCGACCTCGCCAATGGTTTTGGTAATCTTGGCGTCCAGCACCCTGCCGGTGAAACGTCCATAACGGGAGTATTGCCAGGCAATGAAGAACGCCAACGCGATGAACACCACGAGACTCATTTTGTCAGTCATTGAATCCCCTCACTGGACGCGACTGTTCGCACACTGATTCAAATGGCGAATCTAGCAAACCTGCCCGGGATCTTCAAAACGCGCGGCACGTGGGCAGATTTTGCTTGGGAAGGAGAGTATCCTCGCGGCTAGGGAGCGGGAGGACAACATGCAAAATTCCAAGCCATGGTCATGGTTTTTACATTGCAGCAGGTGTCTCCTCTTGGCTGGCCTGCTCAACGGCGGCTGTGGACTGTGGGCGGGCCCGGTCCAGATGTACGAAGGCCCGTCGCTGCCCAAGGAACAAGTCGGCATCGTGCGCAGCGCCTGCAAGACGGGACCAGGCCTGACGATCATGATCGTGCGGATCGACGACA
The DNA here is from genome assembly GCA_036376045.1 of Nitrospira sp. Taxonomy (GTDB): domain Bacteria; phylum Nitrospirota; class Nitrospiria; order Nitrospirales; family Nitrospiraceae; genus Nitrospira_C. Next base: position 613 of record DASVBB010000096.1, on the reverse strand, counting down.
AAGACATCACCAACGGCTGTGCGGATTTCGCACTGATGCCTGGCGACCACAAACTGGAGCTCAGTGCCAAGCAGCTGGCGCCGCGTTTGGATACGCCCATGATCAGGTCGGGGTCGGCGTTGGGCGCGCCGCCATCGCCAAGCGGTGCGACGCCTGAGGAAGAGCCGCCGGTGATCTGGGCATCCTCATCACCGCTGCGAATTTCCTGTACCGTCCTGGCAGGCGAAGAAGTCTCGATCATTGGAAAGGTCGGCACAGGCTCCGACTGGGAAGCAAGGTGCGTAAAGTGAGATGGTCGCCTTTGCTCCGGGCGAGGGGTGAAGCCGCATGGCACTGTCGCTGCTTGGCTCCGCAAAAGTGAATGGGTAGGCTAGGTGCTTCCTTGCTCGCCGAACGCGCACACCAGACCAATCGTATTTTTAGGGTGGCGGTGCTCGTCCAAGCGCGCAGTCGGAAGCAACCTAGCCCACCATGAAGAAGGATATACGAGCAAGCTTGGAAGGATCATTTAAGCTCGCCATCGCCTGGGAAAAGGGCGCGTCCCGGGCAAACGATTGCGAAGCAATCGGTGGGTCGGTGGGTGAGAAGGATCGCCCAGGGTTGGGCGGGTGAG